>CAZNBS010000001.1:0-37852 GCA_964570955.1 uncultured Burkholderiales bacterium
AAAGCACGCGCTCAGGATGTGGTGAATCTGCTTCAGCAGATGTTCCCGCCCGAGCCGGTCGTCGCGGGTCAGCCCGTTGCCCAGGTCCAGCAGAGTTTCTTCACCGACTTGTACAACAACGGCGTGCAGGTCTTCGCCCCGGACGAGTTCATTCAGCGCATCACGCCGTTCATCAAGCGCCTCGACATCGAGACGACCGGCCCGCTGACCATCATCAAGCTCGAATACTCCGATGCCGAGACCATTGCACCGATCCTCGCGGAGAGCGTCGGAGGGACGTCCGTCTCCACGGGAGCCCCCTCGCGCGCGGTGCCGATTCGCCGCGGCCGCTTCCGTCGGCGTGGCGACACCGAACAGGATGCTGCCCAGGACAGCGCCGACCAGGAGCGCCAGCGGGAAGAACGAGGTGAGCAGCATGCGGAAGATCTCCGCGCGCGGCACGTCCAGCTCCTCGGCCGGGAGCTTGGGCGCCATCTTCGGGTTGAGGACGGCGCGCAGCATCACGTAGCCGATGTAGAGGAGCGACAGCATGAGGCCAGGAATCAGCGCACCCATGTACAGCTGCACGACCGACACCCCGGCGGTCGCGCCGTAGAGGATCAGCATGACGCTGGGTGGGATCAGAATGCCCAGGCAGCCGCCCGCGGCAATCGCACCGGTCGCCATCCTCGTGTCGTAGCCGGCCTTGAGCATCGGTGGCAGCACCAGCAGGCCCATGAGCGTGACGGTGGCGCCGACGATGCCGGTAGCGGCAGCGAACACCGCGCAGGTCGCGAGCGTCGCCACGGCCAGGGCCGCGGGCACACGCTGCATCGACAGCTCCAGGCTCTTGAACAGGCGGTCGATGATCCCCGAGCGCTCGACAATGAAGCCCATGAAGATGAACAGCGGCACGGCGATGATGACGTCGCTCGTCATCACGCCGTAGGTGCGCAGCACCATGTTGTCGAACACCGGGTTCTCGAGCAGCGGCACACCCGGCCGGGCGAACGCCACCAGGCCAAACAAAATGCCCAGTCCGATCAGGGTGAAGGCAATCGGGAAGCCGAGCAGGATGGCCGCCACGATCACGCCCAGCATGATCATGCCGATGTGCGCATGGGTGATGTACTGCGGTTGCGGCAGGAAGAGTATGTAGCCCAGTGCGATGAGCAGGATGATGCCGATGCCGATGGTGCGGGCCTCGAACCGCAGGAAGCGCAGGATGTTCATGCGCGGCCTCCGGGTGCCTCACCGGTCTGAAGGATCTGCTTGAGCTCCTCGATGCTCTCGCCTTCGACGTCTTGCAGGCGCCCCGGCCACACCCCGGTGCGCAGGGTGATGAGGGCGCGGATCACCTCGGCCAGGCCTTGCAGGAGCAGGAACGCGCCGGCGATCGGGATGAACAGTTTGAACGGATAGATCGGGATGCCCGAGGCCGTGACGCTGGACACCTCCTTCATCGCCCATGATACCTGGGTGAACTCGATGCCGGCGTAGCCCAATGCCGCCACGCCCGGAAAGAAGAACAGCAGGTACAGGATCAGATCGATCGCCGCCTGCGTGCGCGGCCGCAGCGTGCGGTACATCATGTCCGCACGCACGTGTCCGTTGCGCGACAGGGTATAGGCCCCGGCCATCATGAACAGCAGGCCGAACAGGATGTAGGCGGCATCGAAGCCCCACATCGTGGGACTGTTGGCCAGATAGCGCGCGCCGACGTCGTAGCACACGATCGCGGTGAGCAGCACGATGGACCAGGCGAACAGCTTGCCGGACCAGGCGCTGAGCCGGTCTATCATGAACAGGAAGCGATCCATCCGATCCTCTGGGAAAGTGGGGCGACGCGGGCGATCGCGGCAGGCCGCTCACGCGACCTGCGCGTGCGTGCCTTAGCCGGCTCAGGCCTTGCCGAAGAAATGCTCGTAGGCCTGCTGGGGCGTATTGAGGAAGGTGACCTGGTAGCCCACGACGCGCTTCATGTAGGCTTTCTGCGATTCCAGCACCTTGGCGAAGAACGGGTTCTCCGCGGACTTGGCCGCGATCACCTTGTCCCACGCGTCCAGCTGCGAGGCGAGCAGATCGGTCGGGGTCTCGACGAACTTCACGTTGCGCTTGTCGCGCAGCTCCTCGTAGGCCTTCGAGTAGACGTCCATCGTCTTCCAGTGCATCTGCGCGCTCGCCGCCTTGACCGCGGTGCGCCAGATCACGCGATACGCCTCCGGCATGTTGTCCCACACGCGCTTGTTGAACAGCACTTCGAAGCACTCGCCCGGCTGATGGTAGCTCTTGACCATGCACACCTTGGCCACGTCGGCGAAGCCGAGCGCCAGGTCGGACGCTGGATTGTTGAATTCGGCCGCGTCGATCACGCCGCGTTCGATGGCGGGTACGATCTCGCCACCGGGCAGGGCCACGACGGTCGCGCCCATGGCCTGGAACACGTCGATGGACAGACCGACCGTGCGGTACTTCACACCCTGGAACCCGGCCGCGGAGTCGACCGCCCGGCGAAACCAGCCGAACGGCTGGGTCGGCATGCCGCCGTACATCAACCCCACCACGTCGAGCTTCAGGACGTCGCGATAGAGCTCGTCGTACAGCTCCTTGCCACCGCCATATTCCATCCATGCCAGCAGCGTGTTGCCGTCCTGACCCAGCGCAGGCCCGGTGCCGAACAGGGACAGGGCGGAATCCTTGCCGTACCAGAACGCGGGGACGGCGTGCGACCCGTCGAGGATACCCTTGTGCACTGCGTCAGCCTGGTCGAAAGCACCGACCACGGCACCCGACGGCAGCAGATCCACCTTGATCTTGCCGCCGGAGAGATCGAAGACCAGCTTGTACAGGTCCTGGGCAATGTCGAACAGCGGATCCTTCGAGGGGAAGCCCCCCTGGAACTTCAGGTTCAAGGTAGGCAAGTCGCCGGCCGCCCCGGTCGCGGCACTCTGCTGCGCGTCCCCGCCACCGCCGAGGCCGCAGCCGGCGACCGTGGTCAGGGCCGCGGCACCGCCCGTTGCGGCGACGCCGCGCAGGAACTTGCGCCGCGTCATGTCGCCGGGCGCAGCGGGTTTACGATCTCGTCTGACCTTTCGCATGAGACTCCTCCTGCCTGTCGTTTGGATGAATCGTTGCGGCTGATTCGCTGCGGGAATGCCCGCACCGCGGTGAGCAGCCGCTTCGCGGCAGCCGGTATTCTGGTCGAATGCGCCCAGGAAACCAAGACCCGCGCTTGTTCACGTTGCCGCACAGCCGCTAGAATCGCGCAGTTGTCTGACCGGCGTGCGGAGTGCGTCCTGCCTTCGTCCGCCTCGAGGAGGAGGAGTTCCCGTGCGCGCGGCCGGAGCGCTCGTCGTGTTGTTCGTTTTCTGGTTGCTGCTGTCTGGCATCTTCAGCGCGTTCTTGATCGGTGCCGGCATCGTGTGCGCCGCGCTGGTCGTCGCGTTCACGCGCCGCATGCAACTACTCGACCGCGAGGGACATCCGCTGCATCTCGTGCCGCGCGCGCTGCTCAGCTACTGGCCGTGGCTGTTCTGGGAGATCTGCAAGTCGGCCTGGGATGTCGCGCGCATCATCGTCCATCCGCGCCTGCCCATCAGCCCCACGCTCACGCGCGTGCGCGCCACGCAGCACAGCGACCTCGGGCGCACGGCTTTCGCCAATTCCATCACGCTCACGCCGGGCACGATCGCCATCGAGGCGGAGGGCGGTGAGATCCTGGTGCATGCGCTCACGCGCGAGGGCGCGCGTGCGCTCGATGCCGGTGACATGGACCGGCGCGTCA
Source organism: uncultured Burkholderiales bacterium (assembly GCA_964570955.1). Classification (GTDB taxonomy): domain Bacteria; phylum Pseudomonadota; class Gammaproteobacteria; order Burkholderiales; family SHXO01; genus SHXO01. The sequence goes on from CAZNBS010000001.1 coordinate 3,764, forward strand.
CCGCGTTCGAGGGGCGCCGCTGATGTTCACCACCGCCGCGGTCCTGGTGCTGATCGCGCTGTCCGGTGTCGTGTTCCGCGCGGTGCGTGGCCCCACCATCTTCGATCGTACGCAGGCGGTCAATACCGCCGGGACGCTTGCCATCCTGCTGCTCGCATTGATCGGGTTCCTGAGCGATCGCCCGGAGTTCCTCGACATCGCCATCGTGTACGGCCTGCTGAACGTCATCGGAACCTTCGCCGTCCTGAAATTCTTTCGGCATGGCGACCTGGGCGATCCTGGCCAGGGCGAGGAGCGCGCATGAGCGCGGGGTGGCTGCTCGATGCGGCGAGCTGGGCGATGCTGGTCTGCGGCGGCCTGTTCTGCGCGATCGGCGCACTCGGGCTGGTGCGCATGCCGGACTTCTTCACGCGCATGCATGCCGCGAGCGTGGTCGACACACTCGGCGCGGCGCTGCTGCTCGGCGGCATGATGCTGCAGGCGGGATTCACGCTGGTCGCGGTGAAGCTCGCGATGATCGGCCTGCTGTTGTTCTTCACCAGCCCGGCCGCCAGCCACGCGCTCGCCCGCGTCGCCCTCCTGCGCGGCGTTCGCCCGCTTCTCGCCGATGGCGAAGCGCAGCGGTGATGCACCGCATGCAGGCGCCAGGAGAGCCGTCATCGAAGCGCTGATCGACACCGCACTGCTGTGCATGATGGCGGCCTGCGTCGTGGCCATCGCGCGCATGCGCAATCTGTTCGCCGCGGTGATCCTCGGCAGCCTGTACAGCTTCCTGATGGCCACTGTCCTGGTCGTTCTCGACGCAGTCGACGTGGCCATGACCGAAGCGGCCGTCGGCGCCGGCATCTCCACCGTTCTTCTGCTGAGCACGCTGTACCTGACGCGCAGCGACGAGGCGCCGCCCAAGCGCGCGGCCCTGCTGCCGCTGCTCGTCGCCGCGGTGACGGGCGGACTGCTCGTGTACGGGACATCGGGCCTGCCGGAATTCGGTGCCGCCGACAGCGTCATCCATCGCCACGTCGTGCCGCGCTACCTGGAGCAGGGCGTGAGCGAAACCGGCGTGCCCAACGTGGTCACCGCCGTGCTCGCCAGCTACCGCGGCTACGACACGCTGGGCGAGACGACCGTCATCTTCACGGCGGGCGTGGGCGTGATCCTGCTGCTGCGACGCCGCCACGGACGCGACGAGCCGCACGGGGGACGCCGTCGGTGAGGACGCTTCCGGTCGTTCGCATCACCGCGAAGCTGCTCATCCCCTTCATCCTGCTGTTCGCGCTGTACGTGCAGTTCCACGGCGACTTCGGGCCCGGCGGCGGCTTCCAGGCCGGCGTCATGCTCGCGGCGGCGGTGATCTTCTACGCGCTCATCTTCGGGTTGCCGGCGGCCAGACGTCTGGTCCCTGAGCCCGTGGTCGAGGCGATGATCGCGCTCGGTGTGCTGATCTACGCCGGTGTCGGAATCGAGGGCCTGATCCTGGGCGGCAACTTCCTCGACTACTTCGTGCTGTCGCACCGTCCGGTGTCGGGGCAGCACATCGGCATCTTCCTGGTGGAGGTCGGCGTGTGCATTACGGTGTCGGGCGTGATGCTGATGATCTTCTATTTGTTTGCCGGCCGTGGGCGCGCCCGCCCGCAGAGAGAGCGCCGATGAGCGTGTTGGACCACGTCAACTACTGGATCGCCATGTTCCTGCTGGTGATGGGCCTGTACATCGTGATCGCGCGCGGCAATCTGGTGAAGAAGCTGATCGGCCTGGCCATCTTCCAGACCTCGGTCTACCTGATCTACATTTCGCCCGGAAAGATCCTCGGCGGCACCGCGCCCATCATCGCAGCGGGATTCCGCACCTACTCGAATCCGCTCCCGCACGTGCTCATCCTCACCGCCATCGTCGTGGGCGTGGCCACCCTCGCGCTCGGGCTGGCGCTGGTCGTGCGCATCCACGAAGCGTACGGCACGATCGAGGAGGACGAGCTGCACGCACAGGATCTCGACGCGCAGTGATGCAGCCGAGCACCTCCCACCCTGGCGCAGCGGTCCACCGGTGACCCTGTCGAACCATCTCCCCGCGCTGCAGGTCGTGGTACCGCTCATGTCCGCGCCGCTGTGCGTGCTGTTGCGCCGCGGGATGCTGGCGTGGCTGATCGCGTTGCTCGCCAGCATCGCCGTGCTGGCCGCCGCACTCGCTCTGCTGGTCCGCGTGCAGGCCGAGGGCAGCATTGCCTATCTGCTGGGAAGCTGGGCAGCCCCCTGGGGCATCGAGTACCGCATCGACGCGGTCAATGCGCCGATCCTGGTGCTGGTCGGCGTCATGGCCGTACTCACCGTCGCCTATGCGCGGGAGAGCATCGCGCAGGAGATCGCCGAGCACCAGCACTATCTGTTCTGGGCCACGTGGCTGCTGTGCCTCGCCGGCCTGCTCGGCGTCACGGTCACCGGCGATGCGTTCAACATCTTCGTCTTCCTGGAGATCTCCTCGCTGGCCACCTACGTGCTGATCGCCCTGGGCCGCGACCGCCGGGCGCTGGTGGCCGCCTACCAGTACCTGATCATGGGCACGATCGGCGCGACCTTCATCGTCATCGGCATCGGCCTGCTCTACGCGATGACCGGCACGCTCAACATCGCCGATCTCGCCTTGCGCATCGGCGACGTGCGTCAGGTGCGCCCCGAGCTGGCGGCGCTCGCCTTCCTCACCGTGGGCATCTCGCTCAAGCTCGCACTGTTCCCGCTGCACCTGTGGCTGCCCAACGCCTACGCCTACGCTCCCTCGGTGGCGGCTGCCTTTCTCGCCGCCACCGCGACCAAGGTCGCCGTCTACCTGCTGCTGCGCTTCGGCTTCACCGTGTTCGGCGCCTCGCGCGTGTTCGAGAACCTGCCCCTCTCGCCGATGCTGATGGTGCTGTCCCTGGCTGGCGTCCTGATCGCCTCGACCGTCGCGATCTTCCAGGAGAACGTCAAGCGCATGTTCGCCTACTCGAGCGTGGCACAGATCAGCTTCATCACGCTCGGCGTGAGCATGGCCTCATCGACCGGGCTGACCGGCGGAATCGTGCACCTGTTCAACCACGCCATGGCCAAGGGCGCGGTATTCCTGCTGCTGGGCGGCGTCGCCCTGCGCCTGGGCTCTCCCACGCTCGAGCGCATCGCCGGCCTGGGCCGGCGCATGCCGCTCACCAGCGCGGGCCTGGTGATCGCGGGCCTGAGCCTGGTCGGCGCACCCGGCACGGTGGGCTTCGTGAGCAAGTGGTACCTGGTGCTGGCCGCACTGGAGCGCGGCTGGTGGTGGCTCGCGCTGCTCGTGCTGCTCGGCTCCCTGCTTTCGCTGATCTACGTATGGCGCGTGGTGGAGGTCTGCTACTTCCGCGAGCCGAAGTCGCCTCCGCGTGAAGCGCCGGTATCCATGCTCGCATGCGCGTGGGTGCTCGTGGGCGCCTGCATCTGGTTCGGATTCGACACCTCGCGCACGCTCGGCATGGCGAGCGACGCGGCGCGCGCGCTGCTGGAGGCACTGCCTTGATCGCGGCGCTCTGCACCTCTCCCGCCGGCGCGGTGGCGCTGCCAACGCTCGGCGCGCTCGCGATCGCGCTGTGCGGCCGCGCCCCCAACGTGCGCGAGGCCGTCACGCTGCTCACCGCGACGCTGCTGTTCGCGCTCGTGGCCGGGATGCTGCCCGCGGTGCTGGCAGGCGCGTCCCCGCACGTCGAGCTGCTCGATACCCTGCCGGGGCTGGCGCTCGAGCTGCGGATCGAGCCGCTCGGCATGCTATTCGCATTGGTCGCATCCGGGCTGTGGATCGTCAACTCGATCTATTCGATCGGATACATGCGCGCCAACGGCGAAGCGCACCAGACGCGCTTCTACGTGTGCTTCGCGATCGCCCTGGCGGCGACGATGGGCGTGGCGTTCGCCGGCAATCTACTGACGCTCTTCCTGTTCTACGAGATCCTCACGCTGTCGACGTATCCGCTGGTGACGCACCACGGCACGCCCGAGGCGCGGCGCGCCGGCCGCGTCTACCTGGGAATTTTGCTCACCACTTCGATCGCCCTCCTGCTGCTTGCCATCGCGTGGACCTGGTCGATCAGCGGGACGCTCACCTTCCAACGCGGCGGGATCCTGTCGGACCGGGCCGGGCCGGGACTCGCCGCCGCCCTGCTCGCACTCTACGTGTTCGGCATCGGCAAGGCCGCGCTCATGCCGGTACACCGCTGGCTCCCCGCCGCCATGGTCGCCCCCACCCCGGTAAGCGCGCTGCTGCACGCCGTGGCCGTGGTGAAGGCCGGCGTGTTCTGCGTGGTCAAGGTGATCGTGTACGTGTTCGGCACGGAATTCCTGATGCGCACCGGTAGCGCGTTCTGGCTTCCGGCAGTGGCCGGGACCACGATCGTGCTGGCGTCGATCATCGCGCTGCGCGCGGACAACCTCAAACGGCGCTTGGCCTACTCGACCGTGGGCCAGCTGTCCTACGTCGTGCTCGCGGCCGCGCTGCTCGCACCGGCCTCGGTCATGGCCGCCGCCGTGCACATCGGCGCACATGCGGTCGGCAAGATCACCCTGTTCTTCGCCGCCGGCGCGATCTACACCGCCGCGCACAAGACGCTGGTCAGCGAGCTCGACGGCATCGGACGTCGCATGCCGCTGACCATGACCGCATTCGCGATCGGCGCACTGTGCATGATCGGCGTGCCGCCCACGGCCGGTTTCGTCAGCAAGTGGTATCTGCTGACCGGTGCAATGGCGACGCGGCAGTTCACTGCCGTCGCCGTGCTCGTGTTCAGCACGGTGCTCAATGCAGCGTACTTTCTGCCCATCGTGTATCGCGCTTTCTTCGTCGCTCCCGCCGCCACGGCACAAGGCGAAGCATCCGCTCGGCACGCGCACGGCGAGGCGCCCTGGCCGATGCTGCTCGCCCTGGGCGTTACTGCCGCGCTCACGCTGGCGCTGTTCTTCCGGCCGGAAACGCTGGTGCAGCTGGCCGGCCGCATCGGAGGGTGACGTGGACGATCATTGGCTGGTTCGCCGCTCGACCATCCGCCTGCTGTGGGTCATCTTCCTCATCGTCCTGGCGATCACGGTCGCTCTGCAATCGGTCGTCCCGCTGCACGGACACTTCGGCCTCGACGGGAGCTTCGGCTTCAACGCCTGGTACGGCTTCGGCACGTGCGGGCTGATGATCGTGGCCGCGAAGGCGTTGGGCCTGTTACTCAAGCGGCCGGACACCTATTACACGGCCGAGGAAGAGCGGCATGATTGATGGGTTGACGACGCTGCATCCAGGACTGCTGTTGATCGCTGGCGGCCTGCTGCTGGCCTGGCTGCCGCGTGCAACGCGCGCGCTCGTGGCGCTGGTCCTCGCGCTGGCCGCGCTTGCCTTGGCCGTGCAGATGCCGGACGGCTCTTACTGGCAGGTCGACTTCCTCGGCCACGCCTTGACGCTCGTGCGCAGCGACCGGCTGGCGCGCCTGTTCGCCATCGTGTTCGCCCTCATGGCCTTCGCCGGCGTCCTCTACGCCATGAATCAGCGCAGCCGCCTGGAAGTCCCGGCCGCGCTCGTCTACGCGGGCGGCGCGATCGGCGCCGCTCTTGCCGGCGACCTGGTCACGCTGTTCGTGTTCTGGGAGACCATGGCGCTCGCATCCACTCTGGTGGTGTGGAGCGCAGGCACCGTCGTCTCAGGCCGCGCCGGCATGCGCTACGCCTTGGTCCACCTGCTCGGCGGCGTGCTGCTCATGTGCGGCATCGCGGGGCACGTCGCAGACACCGGTTCGATCGCCTTCCACGCCATGGGCGCGGACAGTCCCGCCCACTGGCTGATCCTGGCCGGCTTTCTGATCAATGCCGCCGCTCCGCCTCTGTCGGCATGGCTGCCGGACGCGTATCCCAGCGCCTCGTGGTCGGGCACGGTATTCCTGTCCGCGTTCACCACGAAGACCGCGGTGTACGTGCTGCTGCGCGGATTCGCCGGCACCGAGTTGCTGATCTACGTCGGCGTGTTCATGATTTTTTACGGGATCGTGTACGCGCTGCTGGAGAACGACATGCGGCGCATCCTCGCCTACAGCATCGTGAACCAGGTCGGCTTCATGATCGCGGGTGCGGGCCTGGGCAGCGAACTCGCGATCAACGGCGCCGCGGCGCATGCATTCGCGCACATCGTCTACAAGGGCCTGCTTCTCATGTCCGCAGGCTCCGTGCTGCTGATGACCGGGCGATCCAAGTGCAGCGAACTGGGCGGACTGTTCCGAACGATGCCGCTGACCACGTTGTGCGGGACCGTCGGCGCGTTGGCGATCTCGGCGTTCCCGCTGACCTCGGGCTTCGTGTCGAAGTCGATGGTCTCGCAGGCGGCAGCGGACGCGCACCTGGCTTGGCTCTGGCTGGCGCTGACTGCCGGCTCCGCAGGCGTGTTCCTGCACGCCGGGATCAAGTTCCCCTGGTTCGTGTTCTTCCAGAAGGACTCCGGGCTGCGTCCGCCCGAGCCGCCATGGAACATGCGCCTGGCGATGGTGCTGTTCGCGATCGTGTGTGTAGGCCTGGGTGTCTACCCTGCGCCCCTGTACGCCCTGCTGCCGTTCCCGGTGGACTACGTGCCGTATACCGGGGGACACGTTCTGTCGCAGTTGCAGTTGCTTCTGTTCTCGGGACTTGCGTTCTTCGTGATGCTGCCCTGGCTCAAGCGCACCCTGACCATCACGCTGGACACGGATTGGCTGTACCGGCGCGGTGGTGTCGCCCTGGCTCGCCGGGTGACGGACGCCGTCGGGCAGGCGGGCCAGCGGTGGGAAAGCGTGGTCGAACGCGTGCTCGCCCGCGGCTTGGTGCGCATCCACCGTCACCATGGCCCGGGCGGCCTGCTCGCGCGGACCTGGCCGACCGGCAGCATGGTGCTGTGGGTGGCGATCCTGCTCGCCTCCTACCTCCTGCTCTACTACCTGTGAACAGGGCCGCCACCCTCTGAATGCCGTGTGCTGGATCCGCCGCGGGCCGCCGCAGATCAGGCGGTCGCGCGCCTTGCGTCGGCAGCCAGGATCTGACTGAGCATGCGCAGGTGGTCGGCCTGATCGACGCAATCCCGGGCGGTCAGCCAAGCGCGCAGTGCGCGCCGTCTCATCGGGTTTCCGATCTGGCGCCGGGCGATGTCATCTTTGCAGAGTCCGCGACTCCCCGCTCCGCGCCCGCCAGATGCAATGCCGCCTTCACTAGCATGTACGCACTGACGGGGGCGCTGATGAACAGGAACAGCATGACGAGGACCTCGTGCAGGCTGCCCTCGTTGCGTGCGGCGAGGTGGACGACCGATGCGAACAGCATGCTGCCCACGCCCAGCGTGGTGGCCTTGGTCGGGGCGTGCAGGCGGCTGTAGAAGTCGGGCAGGCGCAGCAGTCCGATCGACCCGACCAGAACGAAGAACGCGCCGATCAGCAGCGCACCCGAGACGATCCATTCCGTCATGTTCGTGTCACTCCACGATGTCGCCGCGCAACAGGTACTTCGCCAGAGCCACCGTGCCCACGAAGCCGAACATCGCGATCAGCAACGCCGCCTCGAAGTAGACGGCGTTGTCCAGCCGAATGCCGAAGATGACGAGGAACGCGATGGTGTTGATGTACAGGGTGTCCAGCGCAAGGATGCGATCCGGCAGCGAAGGGCCGATGGCGAGCCGGATGAAGCACAGGGTCAGCGACACGGCCAGCACGACCAGTACGGTGTCGAGCGCCAGGTTCAGCATTGGAACATCTCCTTGATGCGTGCTTCGTAGCGGTGCTTGATGGCATCCACCGCAGCCGCTTCGTCGTCCGCGAGCAGCGCGTGCACCGTCAGAACCCATGCATCGAGATCCAGGTCGACCGAAACGGTTCCCGGCGTGAGGGTGACCATGCCGGCCAGCAGCGCGGCAGCGTTGGGTTCACGCAGATCCAGCGGCACCCGCATGAAGCGCGGGCGAATGGGCAGGCTCGGGGCAAGGACCGCGCGCGCCACGGCGAGATTGGCGACGACGATGTCCACCAGGAACAACGCGGCAAGCTGCACCGCGACCCCGGGGCGGCGCAAGGGCAACGCCGTGGCGCCGAAACGTTGGCGCACCCACAGCATTCCCGTCCCGAGCACGGCACCGAGTGCCACCTGGCCGGCATTCACCTCGTTCACGACCAACAGCCAGAACAGGACGAAGAACAGCAGCGGTGCGACGATCGACCGCATTCTCACGGTCTGCCACCGTGACCGAGCACGGCTCGCACATAGGACTGCGTGTCGACCACCTGCAGCGCCGCCGCATCCGTGAATCCCTTGATCGGTCCCGCCAGGACGGCCAGTGCGAGCACGAGCGTGACGAGCGCCAGCGTCGCACGCATCAGCGGTGCCGGCACGCCTTCGCCGCTGCTGTGCCGCGACCGGCTCATCCAGAAGACGACGATCCCCCCGCGCATCAGGGCAAGGATGGCGATGAAGCTGGTGACCAGGATGAAACTCCACACCCACGGTGTCGCGGACTCGCCCACGCTGGCCTGCAGCAGCATTGCCTTCGCCATGAAGCCGGACATCGGCGGAATCCCCGTGATCGCGACCGCTGCAACCAGGAACAGGACCGCGCTGGACTGGGGATGTCGTAGCGGCGCGGCGCGACGCAGGAGGTCGCGCATGTCGCCGCGCTGCGCCGCCACCAGACCGCAGACGAGGAACAGCAGTGCACCTGCCAGTGTGCTGTGCGCAAGGTAATAGAGCGAGGCGCTCACCGCGGCGGTGCTGGACAGGGCACCGACGGCGAGCACCGTCCCCACCGAGAGCAGCGTCAGCTGCGCCGCGATCCCGCTCAGCCGGCGGCTGGTCAGCGCCGCAAGCGCGCCGCACGCCATCGTCGCCAGCGCAGGCGGCAGCAGCCACAGCCGGAGGTCCAGGGCGGCCTCGCCGGCGGAGTCGCCGAACACCATGGGGTAGACGCGCACGATCGCGTAGATTCCCACCTTCGTCATGATCGCGAACAGGGCGGCAACCGGGGCCGCCGCATTCGAGTAGGTGGGCGCAAGCCACAGGAACAGCGGGAACAGCGCGGCCTTCAGCGCGAACACCACCAGCAGCATCAGTGCCGCCGACTGGGCCAGCACGCGATCGCCGCCCTGCAGGGTCGGAAGCCGCACGGCCAGGTCGGCGAGGTTGAGCGTGCCGGTCATCGCGTACAGCAACGCGACGGCAATCAGGAACAGGGAGGAACCGACCAGATTCACCACCACGTAGTGCCACGCTGCGCGCACGCGCCCGGCATTCTGCCCGTGCAGCAGCAGGCAGTACGATGCGATGAGCAGCACCTCGAAGAAGACGAACAGGTTGAACAGGTCGCCGGTGAGGAACGCGCCGTTCAGACCCATCAGCTGGAACTGCAGCAGCGCGTGCAGATAGAGTCCGCGCTCGTCCTCGCCACCGGTCATCGCGAGCGCGACCGGCAATGCCAGCAGCGCGGTCAGCAGCAGCATGAGCGCCGACACGCGATCGAGCACGAACACGATGCCGAACGGCGGTCGCCAGTTCCCGAGCGCATAGACCGTGAGTGCGCCGCCGTCGGCCTCGACCGCGAGGCGCACCGCCACGACGATCAGAATCACGCAGCTCGCGAGCGACAGCGTCCGCTGCACAGCCAGCGGCCGCAGCAGGACCAGGAGTGCCGCGGCCACCGCGGGCACGAGAACGGGGGCGATCAGCCAGTGTCCGCTCACCGGTCCATCTCCTCATGGTCCGGTTGCACGCGGTCGTGACCGAGCCGGACGTAGGCCGCGATGGCGAGCACGACCACGAAGGCTGTCATGGCGAAGCTGATGACGATCGCGGTGAGGACGAGCGCCTGCGCGAGGGGATCGGTGTAAGTGGACTGCGTGCCGATGATCGGCGGCGCACCCACGCGCAGCCGCCCGGAGGCGAACACGAACAGGTTCACCGCGTAAGACATCAGGGTCAGCCCCAGCAGGACCGAGAACATGCGCGCACGCAGCATCAGGTACACGGCAGCCATCGTGATCGCACCGATGGACACCGCCACGAGCAGCTCCATGCTCATGGCTTGGCGCCTTGTCCGGCCGCGCCCGCCGTGCCGAGGCGGGTGAGGATCAGCAGCGTGGAGCCGACCACCACCAGATACACTCCCAGGTCGAACAGCATTGCGCTCGCCATCGGGACCTTGCCGATGACCGCGACATGCGCGTAGCCGTACGCGCTGGTCAGGAAGGGGGCGCCAAGCAGGATCGCGCCGATGCCCGTCGCCCCCGCGATGAGCAATCCGACCATTGCCGTCGATCCGAAGTTCACCTGCAGACGCGCGCGACTCCACTTCGTGCCGCTTCCAACGTAGAGCAGCACCAGGGCCAGGGCGGCCACCAGGCCTGCGATGAATCCTCCGCCCGGCTGATTGTGCCCCCGGATGAACAGGTGGAGTGAGACCAGCAGCGCGAGGGGCAATAGCAGCCGACCCAATAGATCGAGCGGGAGGAAGGACGTCTCACGGGCCCATGGCCGCCCCTCACCGTCGGCGGTGCGCCGCGGCAGTCGCAGCGCGGCCAGCATCGCCGCCACGCCGAGGCCGGCGATCACGGTGATCTCGCCGTAGGTGTCGATCGCGCGGAAGTCGACCAGGATCACGTTGACGACGTTCGTGCCGCCTCCCTGCGGAACGCTGTTGCGCAGGAAGTAGTCGGAGATCGACGCGAACGGCCGCGTGAGCATCGCCCAGGTCAGCCAGCCGACGCCGCCACCCACCACTCCGGCCAGCAGGAAGTGGCGCACCGTGTGGTCGACCGCACTCTCGGCGGGCGCGTCCTGCGGAAGATAGTGCAGGGCAAGCAGCAGCAGCAGGATGGACACGGTTTCCACCGACAGTTGCGTCAGCGCCAGATCGGGGGCCGAGAACTGCACGAATGCGAGCGTGACGGTGAGCCCGACCACGGACAGAACGATCACCGCGGCGAGGCGGCGCCGATGCGCGAACATGGTTCCCACCGACGCGAGGCACATGAGCGCGAACACCGACAGCGCCATCGGATCAGCCGGCGTGGTCCGGGCTGCCCCGGTGCCAGTGGTGGACGAGAAGAACGGAAACAGCCCGACGAACAACGCAGTCAGGATGGTGAGCGTGACACCGCCGGTCGTCCCGCTGCCCCAGGCGCGCCGTGCCAGGGCCTCGGTCAGGCCGGACAGGGCCAGCACGCCACGATCGAACGCGCGCTTCGCCAGGTTGCGCCCCTGGACGTGGCTGTGCAGATCCAGCCCGTACTGCACCAGGAAGTACAGCAGTACACCGCCTCCCAGTGCGATCGCACTCATGATCAGCGGCACGTTGACCCCATGCCACAGCCTGAGACTGAACTCGGGCGGCGGCGCGTTGAGTACCGCCTGCGACGACACGACCAGCAGATCCTGCACGCTCCACGCCGGAAACAGCCCGACCACCAGGCACACCGCCACCAGCACCTCGACCGGAATGCGCATCCACCGCGGCGGCTCGTGCGGCGTGCGCGGTGTCCGCAATGGACGCCGATGGAAGAAGACATCGTGGATGAAGCGCAGCGAGTAGGCGACGGAAAACACGCCGCCCGTCACGGCAGCCACGGGCAGGATCCATTGCAGGCCGCCGCCGCGTTCGAGCGAGAGCGCCTCGCCGAAGAACATCTCCTTCGACAGGAATCCGTTCACCAACGGTACGCCGGCCATCGCAGCAGCCGCCACCATCGCCAGCAGGCCGGTGTAGGGCATGTAGCGCCACAGGCCGTTGATGCGCCGCATGTCGCGCGTTCCGCACTCATGGTCGATGATGCCCGCGGCCATGAACAGCGATGCCTTGAAGGTGGCGTGATTGATCACATGGAACAGCGCGGCCACCGCCGAGAGCGGCGTGCCGATGCCTAGAAGGAGCGTGATCAGTCCCAGGTGGCTCACCGTCGAATACGCGAGCAGGCCCTTGAGGTCGTGCCGGAACAGCGCCTGATAGGCGGCGAAAATCAGCGTCGTCAGGCCGAATCCAGTCAGCGCGAAGAACCACAGCGGCGAGTCGGCGAGCACCGGGTACAGGCGCGCCAGCAGGAAGATGCCGGCCTTGACCATGGTGGCAGAGTGCAGATAGGCCGACACGGGGGTCGGAGCGGCCATCGCACCGGGCAGCCAGAAGTGGAAGGGGAACTGCGCCGACTTGGTGAAAGCCCCGAGCAACACGAGCACCAGAATGGCCGGGTAGTAGGGGCTGGCGATCACCTGCTCGCCGGCAGCGAGGACCTGGGCCAGTTCGAAGCTGCCGACGACGTGCCCCAGCAGGAGGATGCCGGCGAGGAGTGCCAGCCCGCCGCTGCCGGTGACCGCGAGTGCGATCCGGGCGCCGTCGCGCGCACCGGCCTTGTGGGACCAGTAGCCCACGAGCAGAAAGGAACTCAGGCTGGTGAGTTCCCAGAACACGAACAGCAGGAGCAGATTCGCACTGAGCACCACGCCGAGCATGGCGCCCATGAACAGCATCAGCAGCGCAAAGAAGCGATCGAGACGCGCTTCGTCCGACAGGTAGTAGCGCGCATAGAGGATGATCAGGAGACCGATCGCCAGGATCAGGAACGCGAACAGGAAGGACAAGCCGTCCAGGCGGAACGACAGGTTCAGCCCGAGTTGCGGAACCCAGGGGATGCTCCACTCGATCACTGCACCGCCGAACACCGCGGGCCCAAGTCCGACGAGCAGCGCCAGTGCTACGAGGCCGAACGTCGCGGCCAGCCACGGCGTCAGCCCACGGCGACCACGGGCCGTGAGGGCGAACGCGGGCACTGCCAGCCATGGCAGAAGAGCGATGACAGGAAGCATGTCGAGAAGCCGGGCGGGTGGACGAACGGAGGAAACGCGACCAGCCCGGATGATAGCAGCACCCCCGGCGCCGAAAGTCACCATGGCGGCGGGCGTGCCACTGCCCTGAGGCGCGCTCGCTCGGCCGGCGCAGGCGGCCGAGGCTCAGCGGCGCTACTTTCTGCGATCGTCTTGCGGTGTCGGCACCGAGATCGGGTCGCTTGCCGGGAAGGTTTCGGTCAGCGCCTCGTCGATGAGTTCTTCCCCGTGCTCGTCCTTGGGTAGACGCGGCACCAGTTCCGAACCCTCGTCCTTCTCCTCGCTTTCCGGACGCTTGGACGGGACATCGCGAGTGGACTTCGTTTCCATGCTGGTCTCCTCGATGGTATGGAACCGAGGCTACGGCAATTTCGGGACCTGGCCTCCGGCACGGCCGCTGCCGGCACCGGATGCATGGGCACCGACAACGCGCCGCCGATCGAGAGTGTCTCCGACCTGCTGCAGGCCACGCTGCGACAGCGGATGGATGGGCCGGCGCGCGCCGACACGTGGCTATATCGAGGTCAGGCGCGCGGTGGCGCCGCGCTCGTTGCCTCGGCCGGCAGGATCCCGGCGCTGACCACCAGCGGGTCGGACGAGGACCTGCGCATGTTCCGCGCGTGGAAGCAGCGTGCCTCGTTCTACGAGCGCACGATTCCCAGACGGGACTGGGAGGCGCTGGCCGTCGCCGCCCATCATGGGCTCGCCACCCGGCTACTCGACTGGTCGCTCAATCCGCTCGTCGCGCTGTTTTTCAGCGTGCTCACACCGCCAGACGAGGAACCGGAAGCCGACGGTGCCTTCTTCATCTTCCGTGTCGAACGCGTCGTCGACGTCGAGCGTGACCGCATCGGCGAAGTCGCGCAGGTGGCGGTCCTGTTCCCCGCTGGCCATACGCACCGCGTGGTCCGTCAGCGCGGCGCGTTCACCTATCACCCCGATCCGCGCCAGCCCCTCGAATCGCTTTGCGCCGGGCAGCTGTCGCGCCACCCGGTTCCACGCCAGGCCAAGGACCGGTTGCGCACGGAGCTTGACCGGCTGGGCATCAATCACGAGATGCTGTTCCCCGACCTCGAGGGGTTCTCGCGTCACCTCAACTGGCTGGCGCGCGTGCACGGCGCCACCCCCGGTCCTCCCGAGGTAAACGACTAGCAACGAGGACTGCCCGGCATGCGCTATCCTTCGGCGCGTGTAGACAACCGGCATGCCCGATGGACAGCCTGAATCTCCCCCACGTCGGCAGCGAGCTCGCGGCCACCGTGGTCATCATCGTGGCGGTGGTGCTGGCCAACCTCGCCATTTCGGCGGTGCTGCGATCGCGCTCCTGGTTGTCACGCGAAACGAAGCTGCGCGGTTCGGTCTTCTGGCGCAACTTCTCCCTGCTGCTTGCCCTGCTCGCACTTCTGTTCGTCTGGCGCACCGAGCTGCGCGCCGCTGCCCTGTCGCTGGCCGCCCTGGGTGTCGCCCTGGTGATCGCCGGCAAGGAACTGCTCACCTCCATCCTGGGCTACGTGCATCGAACCACGACCGGCACCTTCCGCTTCGGGGACGTGATCGAGATCAACGGGGTGCGCGGGGAGGTGATCGATCAGACGCTGCTGTCCACCACCATGCTGGAGATGAGCGAGGAGCACCAGTTCACCGGTCGCGTGGTGCAGTTTCCGAACAGCTTCTTCGTCCTGCATCCGGTGCGCAATTTTTCCAGTCTCGGGGACTACCAGCTCGGCATCCTCGCGGTTCCGCTGGAGCGCGGAACGGACATCGAGCAGGCGAGAGCATCCCTGGAGCGGGTCGCGCGCGAAGTGTGCTCCGAATTCATCGGGCCGACGGGCCGTGCGCTGCGTGCGCTGGAGGGGGAGCAGTTCGTCGTGATGCCCTCTGCGGAACCGCGCGTCACCGTGCGCCTGCCGGATGCCGGCAAGGTCGTTCTCGCCTTGCGCTTCCCCTGCCGCAGCGACCAGCGCACCCGCACGGAGCAGGAGATCCTGGTGCGCTACCTGTCCGCCACGAACCAGCAGGAACAGACGACCGCCTGATGCGCTCGAGGCAACGCGTTCATGTCGTGCGCGCGGCGCGCCACACGTCACACTGTGCGTGGACGACGTCGCTGAGCGATTGCGTACGCTTGTAGGTCTCGCGCAGCCATGCGCTGTCGTTACCGCCTGCCTCGACTTCGTCGCGCAGTCTCTGCAGTGCCTGTGCGGCGGACATGTCGGAAGCGTAGTGCCGGGCGAGATCGAGCGTGCGCAATAGGTCGTCACGCAGGGGCGCCTTCTCGCGCGTCGCGACGTCGATGAACTCGGCGCCGATGCCGAAGCGGCAGGCCAGGAATCGGTTGTATCCGTACACCCGGTATTGATCCGGATGCAGCGGCGGAAGCCCGCTGTCGACCAGCGCCCTCACCAGCGCCTGCGCGAATGCCGCGAGCGCGGCCGCGCGTTCGACCGTGAGGGGCGTGTCGCATACGCGGATCTCGATCGTTCCGAATTCCGGCTTGGGACGGATGTCCCAGTAGAAATCCTTCATGCTCTCCACCACCTTCAGGGCGCGCATGTCGTCGAAGTAGGTCTCGAACTCGGTCCAGTTGCGCACCGCGGGCATGCAGCCGGACAGAGGAAAGGCGTTGACACTGTTCAGGCGTGCCGAGTCGAAGCCGGTATCCACGCCCTGCAGGAACGGGGAGGCAGCCGAGAGCACGATGAAGTGGGGCATGTACCGCGCCAGCGCGTGCACGACGGCGATGGCGCGATCGCCGCTCTCGCAGCCGATGTGGATGTGCTGCCCGAATACCGTGAACTGTTTGGCGAGGTAGCCGTACAGCTCGCTCAGGTGGTGGAAGCGCGGCGCATCGTAGATGCGCCGGTCGCTCCAGTGCTGGAATGGGTGAGCGCCGCCGCCGGCAATGCCGAGGTTGAGGCGTTCCGCCTGCGCCACGACGAGGTCGCGCAGGGAGAGCAATTCCGCGAGCAGGTCCGCGTGCTGCGTGTGCACCCCGGTGCTGATCTCGAGCATGCTGCGCGTGATCTCGGGTTTGATGTCGCCCGCATGGGCCTGCTTGACGAGCAGGCGCAGCAGGTCCGGGGCGCTCCCGGACAAGTCGTAATCGCGGCGATTGACGATCTGCAATTCCAATTCGACGCCGAACGTGAACGGCGCGGAGATCTTGAACGCGAGTTCGCTCATGTCGATCCCTCCTGACGCGACTCGCCGCCCAGCACCATGCCGAACTGTGCGAGAGCCGGGCCCAGCAGCGTCATCACCAGCACGCCGGCGAGCACGATGCCGGCGAGTTCCACACCGAAGGCGGGATAGTGCTCGCTGGTGAATTGCACCAGCAGGACTGCCACCGCCGCCATCGGCGAGAGCAGCAGCGCGAGCAGGGCGGCCTTGTGCGGCGGCAGTCCGGACAGGGGAGCGAAGGCCAGCACGCCGAGCAGCTTGCCGACGAAGCGCGCCGCCACGAACGCCAGCGCGGGAAGCCCTGCCAGCGCGACGTCTCTCCACTCCAGGTGCGCGCCGACGAGGACGAACAGGCCGACGATGAAGAACTGCGCATTCGTGCCGAACTCGACCGGCATCAGATGCCTTCCGCGATCGCGATTGCGCGCGACGATCCCGAATGCGAGCAGGGTCAGCAGGACGGACACGCGCAGGGCAGTCGCGAGCCCCACCAGCAGGAAGATCATCGATACCAGCAGGATGAACTGCAATACCTCGCGCTTGCCCAGCCAGCGCGCGAACAGGAGCGTCACCGCGCTGGCGGCGATCCCCAGCGCGAGGGCCCCGGCGAGCAGGTAGGCCGGATGCAGCAGCATCACGTACAGTTTGCCGGCGTAGTCCATGTGCAGGTTGGCGAGCAGCATGGTGACCGCGACCACCGAGAACATGCTGTTGAGTGCGGTGAGGTTCACGGCATGCTCGGTCAGCGGACCCTCGGCACGTTGCTCGTGGAGCACCGACAGCAGCACCGACGGAGCTGTTCCCATGCCGATGGCGGCGGCCATTGCGGCCAGCAGCGGCGTCACCGACAGCGCGCGCAGCGCGAAGTAGACGAGCAGGAATGCCAGCGCGCTTTCCGCGAGACTGGTCACGATGAGCCAGCGGTTCTTGCGCACCCACGCCAGTTCGAGCCGCGAGCCGAGTTCGAACAGCACCAGGCCCAGTGCTATGTCGAGGACCAAGCGCGCGCTGTCGCGCATGCTCTCGTCGAGGATGCCCAGGGCGCCGGGCCCGAGCAGCGTGCCGGCAAGCAGGTAGCCGGAAATGCGCGGCAGGGTGAGCACGCGCCGGAACAGCTCGCCGCACGCGAGTCCAGCGAGGAGAATGGCCCCGGCCCAGGTGAGTTCACCCAACGCGAACGGGAATGCGGGTAGGAAATCCATTGCTTCCACGCTCGTCGGACTCCTCTTCGATGGTCGGGAAGGCATGCCACCGCGGCGGAAGCCGAGGTCGCGCGTGTACTTATTGCAGCGCCGGAGCGGAGACGGACACGCGGGCGTCGGGCGGTTCGGATGGCGGTGTGCGCCACCGCCGCGACCGAGCCTTGCGCGGCGCGATCATGAACGGCTGGGGCGCGATCGACAACTGCGTTTTCGTACAGTTTCGGCGGTCAGCCGCGCACCAGCACGACGTGCACGCGGATCGGCCCGTGAATCCCGAGCACGAGCGTCAGTTCGATGTCGGCGGTGCGGGAGGGGCCCGACACGAACGCCACCTGCCGCGGCAGGTCGCCCCGCTCCCGGCGTAGGAGATCCCATCCATCCTCCATGCTGCGCACCAGCCGTGACGCCGGCACGACGGCCACATGGGTCTCGGGCAGAAGGCTGGTGGCCGGGTGCGTGTCGACACCGGACAGGAGCATCAACGTACCGGTCTCGGCCACCGCGCAGAACGTCCCGGTGATCCCGATCTTGTCCTCGCCGGTGGGCGGGCGTTCCTCGACGGCGAGTCCGGCGGCCGCCCAGGGCAATCCCGCGAACTCGGGCCAGCACACGCCGGCCGTGGGCAATGCGCGCTCCGACAGATAGCGCGCGACCGCCGCCGGGACCTCATCCGTGTCAGCCACCTCGTCGACCGTGGTGGACAACACCTGGCATCGCTCCTTGAACCGGTCGATCGGGTCCCAGTCCATGATGGGCTGCGGCCCGCGAGGGTGCGCGCGCAGCTTCTCGCGCATGTCGGCACTCTGGCGTTCGCTGAGCGCCGCCTTGCGTCCCAGCGAGGTGCGGATGCGGCCGAGGATGTTGTCGCGTGCGCTCATGATGTGCCCCGCGCACGCTGCGCGTACAACTCGCGAAAGGTCTTTCCCGACGGTGCGGGCAGGTCGCGTTGCGCCGTCCACTCACCGGCGGGCCCGGGCAGGCTGCGAATCATGCCGTCGCGCCCGCCCATCGATCTGCCCAGGCGCGCGGCAATACGGGTGAGGAGCGCGTACACGCCGGGTCGTGCAGCCGACCATGCCCACAGCATGAGTCCCGCACGTTCGCCCCAGGGGCGCAGCTTGCGCTCGATCTGGCGCTCGCGAAGTTTGCGCATCAGATCGGGCAGCGGGATCTTCACCGGACACACGACGCCGCACTGATTGCACATGGTGGCGGCGTTGGGCAGATCCAGCGCGTTTTCCAGTCCCGCATAGGCGGGCGTGAGCACCGAGCCGATGGGGCCCGGGTAGACCCAGCCGTAGGGATGGCCGCCCACGGCCTGATAGACCGGGCAGTGGTTCATGCAGGCGCCGCAGCGAATGCAGCGAAGTGCTTCGCGCAGTTCCGAGCCGAGCACACGGGTCCGGCCCGAGTCGACGATGACGACGTGGAATTCCTCCGGTCCGTCCGTATCGCCCGGCTGCTTCGGCCCGGTGGTGAAGCTCAGGTAGTTGCTGATCGACTGCGCAGTGGCCGAGCGCGTGAGCAGGCGCAGGATGAAGGACACGTCCTCGAGCGTGGGCAGGACTTTCTCGATTCCTGCGATGGCCACGTGCACGCGCGGCATCGTCGTGCTCATGCGCCCATTGCCCTCGTTGGTCACGATCATCGTCGTGCCGGTCTCGGCGATCAGGAAGTTGGCGCCGGTGATGCCCATGTCCGCCGTGAGGAAGTGCGGACGCAGCATCTCGCGCGCCTCTCGTGTCAACTCCGAGATATCCGTCTTTCGCGGGAGCCGATGGCGCTGCTCGAACAGCGCGGCGACCTCGTCCTTGGTGCGATGGATGGCGGGCGCGATGATGTGGGAAGGCACGTCACCGGACTGCTCGATGATGTACTCGCCCAGGTCGGTCTCGCGCACCTCGACCCCGCCTGCCTGCAGATACTTGTTCAGGCCGGACTCCTCGCCCAGCATCGACTTCGACTTGATTGCCTTTCGCACGTTGGCGGCGTTGGCGATCTCCAGGACGATGCGATTCATGTCCTCGGACGTTTCAGCCCAGTGCACGCGGGCGCCACGCGCGGTGGCGTTGCGTTCGAACTCCTCGAGCAGGAAATCGAGGTGCTGCAGGGCGTCGTCGCGCACCCGCTTCGCCGCCTCGCGGATGTCTTCGAAATTGTCGAGCTCGGAAACCGAGGCGACGCGCCCCACCACCATGCGCGAGCGCAGGTTCGCCAACGCCTTGCGCAGGTGCGGATTGGCGAGCGATTCGGCGGCGCGCCGCTTGAAGTTCTGCGACCGCAGTTCCATCTCAGCCCTCCTCGCCCGCCTGGCCGGCCAGCACCTCAGCCACGTGCAGGACCCGGGTGCGGGTGTCTCCTCGCCGTCGCATGCGCCCTTCGATGTTGAGCATGCAGCCCAGATCGCCGAGCACGACGGCGTCGACGCCAGTGGCTTGTATGTCGTCGCACTTCTGGTCGCAGATGCGCGCCGAGATGTCGCCGAACTTGACCGAGAAGGTGCCGCCGAAGCCACAGCACTGCTCGGGCGTGGTCATCTCCTTCAATGCCAGACCCGGCACCTTCGCGAGCAGCGCACGCGGCTGGCTCTTCACACCCATCTCTCGCAGCCCCGAACAGGAATCGTGATAGGTGACGGTGCCGTGGAACTCACCCGGGACCTGCTCGATCTTGAGCACGTTGACGAGGAAGTCGGTCAGCTCCCAGGTTCTGGCGATCAGCCACTCGACATCAGCCCTGGCCTGCGGCACGTCCGCAAGCAGTTCCGGGTAGTGCGCCTTGATCATGCCGCTGCACGATCCGGACGGGATGACCACGTAGTCGCACTCCCTGAACTCGCCCAGGACCTTGCGCGCGAGTGTCTGCGCCGCCGCACGATCCCCGGCGTTGTAGCCGGGCTGGCCGCAACAGGTCTGGGTAGCAGGCACCACCACCTCACAGCCGGCGCGCTCGAGCAGTTCCAGGGCAGCGAATCCGATGCGCGGACGCATGAGATCGACGAGGCAGGTGACGAACAGACCGACGCGCATGAGCAGGCGGGAGAAATCGAAAGGATCGGGGGCCGCAGCGGCGGCGCATCATAGCACGCAGGCGTCGCCGTCTTGCGGGTCCGAATTCGCCGCAGTGCGCCGCCATGAACGAAAAGGCCCCGCCGCGGCGGGGCCTTTTCCGTCTGCCGGTCCGCCTTACATGAGGCGCGGCCGCGCAGCCGGAACGGCGGGGTGCAGGTCGAGCGTCTCCATCCACGCCTTGATGCGGTTGGCGTCGGCGACGCGCGTGACCTTGCCCAGCGAATCGAGCAGGACGATGATGACCGGCTTGGCGGCGATGCGCGCCTGCATGACCAGGCAACGCCCGGCCTCGCTGATGTAGCCGGTCTTGGACAGCCCGATCTGCCACGTGCCGCTGCGCACCAGGGAATTGGAGTTCTGAAAGGCCAATGCGCGCGGACGTCGCCGATCGTGGACCGCAAGGCGGATCGATTCGGTCGTGGTGAAGTCCCGGATCAGGGTGTAGTGGTAGCTCGCATTCACCATGCGGGCCAGATCCAGGGCGGTCGAGACGTTGTTGGGATTGAGCCCGGTCGGCTCGACGAAATGCGTGTCGTTCATTCCCAGTTCCCGGGCCTTGCGATTCATCGCCGCGACGAAGGCGCGGGTGCCGCCCGGGAAATGCCGCGAGAGCGCAGAGGCCGCGCGATTCTCGGACGACATCAGTGCCAGCCGCAGCATTTCGCGACGCGGCAGGCTAACCCCCGGACGCAGCCGGGACGTGGTGCCCTTGAGGCGATCGATGTCCGCATTCGAGATGGCGATGCTCTCGTCGAGCGCCTGACCGGCGTCCAGCACCACCATCGCGGTCATGAGCTTGGTGATCGAGGCGATCGGCATGACCGCCTGCGTGTTCTTCGCGTACAGCAGGCTCCCGTCCTCCTGGTCGATGACCACGGCGGATGCGGCGGCGATGTCGAGCGCGTCGCTGGAGACGGTCGCCGGGGACGTTACGAACTCGAGTTGCTGCTGACGCTCGAGGGCAGGCGCGCTGTCGGTGAGCGGCGCTCCGGTGATCACCACCGGATCGGAGACCTGGGCGACGGCGGGCGCCGGCGCCAGCGCAGCGAGAACGAGGAATAGCTTGCGACGCATTACAACCCCGTGATTCTTTGTATTGGTCCCTGACAACCCGCACACGGCGGGCGCCCATCGAAAGGCCAGATAACGACGGGCGGCTGGCGGACTTAAAAGCAGAGACTATTCCAATTCGGCGTCAACGAATTGAAAAGTACCAAAGATCAGTTGCTAACGCAACGATCCTAAAGCTTGAAGTGAGAAACCGATGCACCGGGGCAGTGCACCGCCAGAATCGCTGTAAGTGCGGCCGACAATCGTTGCGTGATCGTCTCAGGACTGGCCCGCCCGGCACACGAAGAGGCTCTTGTCCTGCCCGTAGCCACTTCCGTCGGGATCCCCGATCGGCTCCAGGTCCCGCCAGTATCCGTTCACCTCGCGTCCCCCGGCGAACGCCGGCAGGGCCTTCTCCACCGTGTCCACAGGCGCATCCAGGATCAGGCCGTAGTCGTCCTTCCTGCCGTCCTTCCCGGGCGCGAAATAGAACAGATGAGCGGTCACGCCTTGCGCGAGGACCGCCTCGCCGACCCTCACGATCATCGCCTGCGCGTTCTCGTCGATCGGCGGCATATCGCCGGTCAACCGGAGCGAGCAATGCTCGACCTCCTTGATCAGCTCCGCCGCACTGAGTCCCGCCGCGCCGGCGGGGGCGGCGGCCCAAAGGGCGAACAGGAGACAAACCGACACTCGCACCATGTAACTCCCCGGAAGATTCCTGCCTCAACTTCGGCAGTCCATACGGCTGCCACAGCATAGCAGGCGAGTCGTCCCGTCTGTTCCCGCCGCTTCAGTGAGAGGCGGCTTCAGGTCGAGACGGCTTCCACCTCGGCCGGCCCGCGCTCGCGTTGCTGCAGCGCCCACATCTGCGCGTACGCGCCACCGCGCGCGAGCAGTTCCCCGTGCGTACCGCGTTCGACGATGCGGCCGTGATCCATCACCAGGATCTGGTCCGCATCGACCACGGTGGACAGGCGGTGCGCGATGATCAGGGTCGTGCGCCCGCGCGCGATCCGGTCGACCTCGGCCTGAATCGCCTTCTCGGACTTCGAGTCCAGTGCCGAGGTGGCTTCGTCGAAGACGAAGATGCGCGGATTCTTCAGGATCGCACGCGCGATGGCGACGCGCTGCTTCTCACCGCCGGAAAGCTTGAGCCCGCGCTCGCCCACGGGCGTGTCGTAACCCTCCGGCAGGCTCTCGATGAAGTCGTGGATGTGCGCTGCCTGCGCGGCCGCGACCACCGCCTCGCGCGGGCGATCCGGATTGCCGTAGGCGATGTTGTAGAAGATGCTGTCGTTGAACAGCACCGTGTCCTGGGGAACGATGGCAATCGCCGCGCGCACGCTGCGCTGGGTCAGGTCGCGCAGATCGAGCCCATTGATCTGGATGCAGCCTTGGTTCACGTCGTAGAAGCGGAACAGCAGGCGCGCCAGGGTGGACTTGCCCGAGCCGCTGTGCCCCACGACGGCGACCGTCTTCCCGGCCGGGATGTCGAAGCTCACGTCGAACAGGATCTGGCGACGGGGATCGTAGCTGAAGTCGACGTGCTCGAAGCGTACGCTCGCTTCGCCGGGCGGCAGGTCGCACGCGCCGGGACCGTCCTCCACCTCGCGATTGACGTCGAGCAGGCGGAACATGCGGTCCATGTCGGTGAGCGACTGCTTCACCTCCCGATACACCATGCCGAGGAAGTTGAGCGGGATGTAGAGCTGGATCAGCAAGCCATTGACCAGCACGAGATCGCCCAGCGTCAACTCGCCGTTCACCACGCCCTGCGCGACCAGGATCATGAGCAGGGTCAGGGCCACCGCGATGATCAGGCTCTGACCGATGTTGAGCACGCCCAGCGAGGCTTCGTTCCTGACCTCGGCACTCTCGAACTTCTGCAGATTGTCGTCGTAGCGGCGTGCTTCCCACTCCTCGTTGTTGAAGTACTTGACGGTCTCGTAGTTCAGCAGGCTGTCGATGGCCCGGGTGTTGGCCTTCGCGTCCAGTTCGTTGGCGCGGCGCCGAAAATCCATGCGCCACTCGGTGATGGTGACGGTGAAGACGATGTAGATGGCGACGGCAGTGAAAGTCACCGCCGCGAAGCGCCAGTCGAAGCGTGTAAGCAGTACCGCCGCCACCAGACTGAACTCCAGCACCACAGGGATGATGGAGAACAGCATGTAATTCAGCAGGGTGGAGATGCCGCGCGTGCCGCGTTCGATGTCGCGCGTGAGGCCGCCGGTCTGCCGGTCGAGGTGAAAGCGCAGCGACAGCGAGTGCAGATGGCGAAAGACCTGGAGCGCAGCGCGGCGGATGGCACGCTTGGCGACCCGCACGAACACGACATCGCGCAGTTCCGCGAACAGCGTGGTCGACAGGCGCAGCAGACCATAGATGGCCAACAGCGCGAGCGGCAGCACCAGGACGGCCTGCCGGCTGTCCAGCGCATCCACGATCTGCTTCATGATCAGGGGCACCGCCACGTTCGCGAGCTTGGCCGCGACCAGGAAGGAAAGGGCGAGTGCCACGCGCCACTTGAATTCCCACAGGTAGGGAAGCAGCGAGCGGATCACCGCCCAGTCGTTGCGTGCGTTAGCGCGCCCGTCGGCGCGCGCGGCATGCGAGCCGCCCGATCCATGCGCAGAGGTCATCGACGCTTTAGCTTGGGGCGTGACCGCTAGTTCGCAATGCCGAAGCCGAAATACACCCCGCCGTGACGCTGGCGATAGGGTGGGCACCAGCCGCCCGCGCAGGTGTGCGGGCTCCACGCCCACGGTGAAGTGCCCCAGGGATACCCGGGATACCCGGGATACCAGGGGTACCATGGATAGGGATCCCACAGCGACCAGCCCCAGTGCCCGAAGCGCTGATGAATGCCCCAGTGCAAGGTCACGCGCGATGAATCCTCATCCCAGTAGCGGGGCAGATCCGGACGCGCGCCTGGGTCGGACCGCTCCCGTTCGGGCGGCGGCGGATCGGAACGCACGATTTCGGAACGCACGGTGTCGGAACGCGTGATGTCCCGCCCCAGCCAGCGCTGCGCCTCGGGCTCCCCCGCGTCGGCTGCCTGCTCGATCAGCGCTCGTGCGCGCTCGGGCTGCGCGACGGGTCCGCTGGCCAGCAGGCGACCGAGTTCGAACTGGGCGCCCGCATGCCCGCGCTGGGCCGCACGCTCGAACCACAGCGCTGCCTCGCGCGGCTCTCGACGTGCCGCGCCCCAGCCGAGCAGGTAGCGCAGGCCGAGACGATACTGGGCATGGGCGTCGCCGAGGTCTCCGGCCCGCCGCAGCCAGCGCAGGGCCTGTTCCGCGTCCCCGGCACCGTCGCCGGAGTCGTACAGGCGCGCCAGCGCGAGCGCGGCGTGCGGGTCGGTGTCGGCGGCGGCGACGTACTCGATGAGCGCGCGTGCCCGGTCTCCGCGCGCCTCGGCCGCACGCCCGGCCGCATAATCGGCGCGCGCCAGCGCCATGGGCAGGGCGAGGCAAGCGAGCAGGAGGACGGCGGCAGAGGCCACGGAGGTCGGCGACGACGGGGGAGGATCCCATTCTATCGCTGCGGTGGAGGTCGGACCGTGCCCAAGCCGCGACCTCCTATAATGCGGGACCGTCCACGATAAGGAGAATGCAGTGCGCGCTGGCGCGTCGAGCAGGCATGGGGGCTGGGCGATCGTATGGTGGCTGGTGGGCCTCGTCGCCGTCGCGGGCGTCGTGCTCGCGATCTGGGTGTGGGCAATGTTCGGTTGGAGCTATTCAAGCGGCGAGCGCGCGGGCTGGGTGCAGAAGCTGTCGCGCAAGGGATACCTGTGCAAGACGTGGGAAGGGGAGATGGCGATGGTGTCGCTTCCCGGCTCGGTTCCCGAAAAGTTCTTCTTCACCGTCTGGGACGACCAGACCGCGGCCAAGATCAATGCGGCGATGGGCCGGCGTGTTTCCCTCTACTACGAGGAGCACATCCTGCTGCCGACCAGCTGCTTCGGAGAGACGCGCTATTTCGTGAAGTCCATGAAAGTCATCGAGGGAGGCGAGGCGCCCATCGCGGTCCCCGGCGAGGCGCGCGTGCCGGCCCCCGGCATGCCTGACCCGCTTCCCGCGCTCGGGACACCGGATCGAACGGAGCAGACCACGCAATGAAGTCCGTCGAAGGAAGGGTGCTGATCGTCACCGGAGCCGGGCGCGGCATCGGTGCCGCCTGCGCCCTGCTCGGCGCTCGTGCCGGCTACCGCGTGTGCGTGAACTATGGGCGCAGCCGCGAGGCCGCGGAGAGCGTTGCCGCGCAGATCCGCGACGAGGGCGGTCGGGCCATTTGCGTGCAAGCCGATGTCGGCGACCGCGACGAGACGCGGCGCCTGTTCGAGACGGTGGACCGCGAACTGGGAACGATCGACGCTCTGGTGAACAATGCCGGCGTAACCGGTCCGCTGACCCCGATCGAGCAGATGGAGGAAGCGCCGCTACACGCGCTGTTCGAGGTCAACGTCTACAGCCTGTTCTGGTCGTGTGCCGAGGCCGTGCGACGCATGTCCACCCGTCACGGCGGCAGGGGAGGCGCAATCGTCAACGTCGGTTCCATCGCCGCACGCTACGGCGGCATGCCGGGGATGGTCGCCTACGCAGCGAGCAAGGCCGCAGTCGACGGCTTCACGTTGGGACTGGCCAAGGAGGTGGGCCGCGAAGGCATCCGCGTCAATTGCCTGCGGCCCGGCACCACGCGTACCGACATCATCGTTCCGCTCGGCGGCGAGGAACTCGCCGCCCGCGTCGCGGCCGCAACCCCGCTGGGCCGGCTGGGCACGCCCGAAGAGATCGCGCAGGCGATCCTGTGGCTGCTCTCCGACGAGGCATCGTTCGTACACGGCGCCCTGCACGACGCATCCGGCGGGCGTTGACGCGTCACCTGCAACCGGAAACCGCATCATGAGCACGATCGCACAAGTCCAGGCAGACCACTATCTGATTGCCCTGCCCGTCACGCTGTCGGACAGCACGCACGGGGACATGACGCACTTCGAGTTGATCACGGCGCGCGTGTGCGACAGCGACGGAGCGGAGGGCGTGGGCTACACCTACACGGTCGGCTGCAACGGCGCGGCCATCCATGCCTCCATCGCGCGCGACCTCGCGCCCCGCATCCAGGGACAGCGCGCCGACCTGATCGAGGCCCTGTGGCAGAAACTGTGGTGGGCCACCCACTACGGCGGACGCGGTGGCGCGGCCTCGATGGCCATCTCCGCCGTGGACATCGCGCTGTGGGATCTCAAGGCACGCAGGTTCGGCAGCCCGCTGTGGACGCTGCTGGGCGGGAACGACGCCCTGGTGCCGTGCTATGCCGGTGGAATCGATCTTTACTTTCCTCTCGACAAGCTGCTGGCGCAGACCGACGAGAACCTGCGCAAGGGATTCCGGGCGATCAAGATGAAGGTGGGACGGCCCCGGCTGTCGGAGGACGTCGCGCGAGTGAAGGCCATGCGCGAGCACCTGGGCGAGGACTTCCCCCTGATGGTGGACGCCAACATGCGATGGACACCGGATGAGGCGGTGCGCGCCGCACGTGCCTTGCAGGGATCGAACATATACTGGCTCGAGGAACCCACGATCCCCGATGATGTCGACGGCCACGCGCGCGTGGTGCGCGAGGGTGGCGTACCGGTGGCGACCGGCGAGAACCTGCATACGCTGTACGAATTCAAGCAAATGATCGTGGCCGGGGCGGTCACCTTCCCCGAGCCCGACGTGACGGTCTGCGGAGGCGTCACGGGATTCATGAAGGTGGCGAGGCTGGCCGAGGCGTTCAACCTTCCCGTCACCTCGCATGGCGCGCACGACATCACGGTGCACTGCCTCGCCGCCGCGCCGAATCGCTCCTACCTGGAAGCGCACGGCTTCGGCCTCGATCGCTACATCGCCAATCCCCTGGAGATCCGAGACGGTTTCGCCATCGCGCCCGACCGCCCGGGCCACGGCATCGAATTCGACTGGAAGAGCCTGAACGCATGCAAGACATGAGTATGTGCGCGCGCGCGTGACATGAGCGGCAACGGACGGTTTCCGCCCGGGATGCAGGTCATCGAACGCGACTGGCTCAATGCCAATCACGTGCTCTTGCTCGGCGAGGATGCAGTCCTGATCGACAGCGGGCACGTGTGTGGGCTGGAGACGACCCGTCGCGAGATTGCGCGACGCCTCGGTGGCCGCAGACTCGACGTGCTGGCAAACACGCATTGCCACAGCGACCACATGGGCGGCAATGCCGCGCTGCGCCGCGAGCACGGATGCAAGGTCCTGATCCCCGATGGCGAGGTCGAGCGCGTCCGTGACTGGGACACCCGTGCCCTGTGGCTCGACTACGCCGGGCAGCGCGCCGAGCGCTTCGACTTCGACGCTGCCATCGCCGCGGGAACCACCCTGCGCTGGGGCGGCCTGGACTGGCACGCCCTTCCGGCAGCGGGCCACGACGACGGCGCCCTGATGTTCTACTGCCCGACCGAGGACATCCTCATTTCGGGCGACGCGTTGTGGGCGCGCGGATTCGGGGTGGTGCGCGCGGACCCACCCGAGGGACTGGAAGCCGCCCGGCGGACCCTGCAATCGATTGCCGGCCTGGAGGTACGCCTGGTCGTTCCCGGTCACGGCGCGCCGTTCACCGACGTGGGTGTTGCATTGGACGCGTGCTTCGCGCGCCTGGACGCGCTCGAGTCGGACCCGCGACGGCTCGCGCGCAGTGTGCTGAAGACGATGTTGTCCTTCAGCCTGCTCGAACGAGGACCAATGGCGGAAGCGGCGGTCCGTGCCCTGATCCAGGGTGCACCCATCTACACCGAGTACAACGAGCGCTTCCTGCACCTGCCTGCGCAGCGGCTGTTCGACACGCTGGTGCGGGAACTCGAGCGCGCCGGCGCGCTGGTGCGCTCGGACGGAATGCTCCGCGCGGTGGCGTGAAGGCGCTCAGGCGCCGGCGCGGTCCTGGCCGGCGCGGGTGAGGAGCGCCGAGAGCGGCGCATGGTCGGAAATGCGCGCCCAGTGCATCCCGCGGTGCACATGTGCCAGCTTGACGCGGAATCCGCGCACGTAGATGCGATCCAGGTGGAGGACCGGCAACATCGCCGGGAAGCTCCGCGCGGGCCCTCGTCCCGAGCTCTCGAATACCTCGGAGACGTTCAGTGAGCGCTCGAGCAGATGGCTGGCCCGGCGCGTCCAGTCGTTGAAGTCGCCGGCGATGATCAGGGGCGCATCGTGCGGCACCAGCCGCTCGATACGGTTGACCAGGGCGCTCAACTGGCGCTCGCGCCATGCGCGGAACAGGCCCAGGTGCACGTTGATCGCGTGCAGCGGTTGCGGCCAGCCCGGAATGCCGATTTCGCAATGAAGCAGGCCACGGCGCTCCAGCTGGTGTGCCGAAACGTCCTCGTTGTCCCAGCGGGCGATCGGAAATTTCGACAGGATGGCGTTGCCGTGATGTGAGTCGTCCACCACGGCATTGCGTCCGTACGCGAAATCATCCCAGACCTGATCGGCGAGGAACTCGTACTGGGGAGATGTCGGCCAGTTGGCATGGCGCTCGGCGTGCCGGGCATGGAAGCCGACCACTTCCTGCAGGAACACGAGGTCCGGTTCGACCGCCTGCAGCCTCTCGCGCAGGTCGTGCAGCGAGAGCCGCCGGTTGAACTGGGGAAACCCCTTGTGGATGTTGTAGGTCAGCACATGCAGGCTGTGCTGGCCTGCGCGCCGCGACTTCAGCCCCTTTTCAGCGGTGTCCTCCGCCTGCGGGTCGGCGGCCTGCTCATTGTCTGACTTCATACCCCTGATTGCGTCATGGCGGGCAGACGGCGGATCGCTTCCGCGTTGGTCCACGAGAAACATCGATTGGCTGCATCCTCCCATGGCAGCCACTGGAACGCCAGGTGTTCGCGCGGCGAGAGGCGGATGGGCAGGGCTTGCGGCACGCACAACCCGAACACGTGCTCATCGTTGTGCGTGACACCCGGTGCGTAGCGCCATCGCCAGTGCACGAAGATTTCGAACCGGTTGCGCAACTGCCAGTCCCGGAGCGCATAGCGTCTCGCATCCAGGCCGGTCTCCTCGAGGACCTCGCGCACCGCGGTCTGCTCCAGCGTCTCGCCTTCGTCCTGGCTGCCGGTGACCGACTGCCAGAATCCCGGACGATCCGCGCGCTCCAGCAGCAGCACCTGCAATTCGGGCGTGTGGATCACCACGAGCACCGAGCGTGGGATCTTGTAGGGCGGCGCCACTCCAAACCCAAACTCTCAACGCAAAGGGCGCAAAGGCCGCAAAGAAATGCGTCTCTTTGTGTTCTTTGCGCTCTTTGCGGTCATCGCAGTGGTGCTTGCATGTGCTTCACGACTTCTCCGGCGTGCGCACCCGGATGTGCAATTCCCGCAATTGCTTCTCGTCCACGTCGCTGGGCGCCTGGGTGAGCAGGCACTGGCCGCGCTGGGTCTTGGGAAAGGCAATCACGTCGCGGATCGAGGTGGCCCCGCTCATGAGCGTGACGATACGATCCAGGCCGAACGCGATGCCTCCGTGCGGCGGCGCGCCGTACTGGAGCGCATCGAGCAGGAAGCCGAACTTCGCTCGGGCCTCGTCCTCGCCGATGTCGAGCGCGCGGAACACCTTGGACTGCACGTCCTGGCGGTGAATGCGCACCGAGCCGCCGCCGATCTCCCAGCCGTTGAGCACCATGTCGTAGGCCTTCGACGACGCCTTGCCGGGGTCGCTGTCGAGAAAGTCCTCGTGGCCGTCCGCCGGCGAGGTAAATGGATGGTGCAGGGAATCCCAGCGCTTCTCGTCGTCGTTCCACTCGAACATCGGGAAATCGAGCACCCACAGCGGCTTCCAGCCGCCGGAGGCGAAGCCCTTCTCGTGCCCAATCTTCGTGCGCAGCGCCCCGAGCGACTCGTTGACGACCTTCGCCTTGTCCGCACCGAAGAAGACCAGGTCGCCATTGCGCGCACCGGTGCGCTCCAGCACCCGAGCAAGCGCGGCGTCCGAAAGGTTCTTCACGATCGGCGACTGCAATCCATCGCGTCCCTTGGACACATCGTTGACCTTGATGTAGGCGAGCCCCTTGGCGCCATAAATGGTCACGAACTGCGTGTACCCGTCGATCTCGCCGCGCGTCAGTTCACCCCCGCCCGGAATCCTGAGCGCCGCGACGCGGCCGCCCGGCATGGTCGCGGCGTTGCTGAAGACCTTGAACTCGACCTCCTGCATCACGTCGGTCAGTTCGGTCAATTCCAGCGGCACGCGCAGATCCGGTTTGTCGGACCCGTACCGCGACATCGCCTCGGCGAAGCGCAGGCGCGGGAAAGGAGTGGGCAGCTCGATCGCCATCGTCTCCTTGAATACCGAGACGATCATCTGCTCCATCAGCGCGGTGATCTCCTCCACGCTCAGGAAGGAGGTTTCGATGTCGATCTGGGTGAACTCGGGCTGACGGTCCGCCCGTAGATCCTCGTCGCGGAAACACTTGGTGATCTGGTAGTAGCGGTCGAATCCGGCGATCATCAGCAGCTGCTTGAACAGCTGCGGCGATTGCGGGAGTGCGTAGAACTGGCCGGCGTGCATCCGGCTGGGCACCAGGAAGTCGCGCGCCCCCTCGGGAGTCGACTTGGTCAGCATCGGCGTCTCGACGTCGATGAAGCCCTGCGCATCGAGATAGCGCCGCACCGCCATGGCCACCCGGTAGCGCATGCGCAGGTTGCGCTGCATTTCCGGTCGGCGCAGGTCGATCACACGGTGCTCAAGCCGCACGTTCTCGCCCAGCGTCTCCTCGTCCAGCTGGAACGGGGGGGTGAGCGAGGCGTTGAGGATCTCCATGTCCTTGGCCAGCACCTCGACCGCTCCGCTCACCAGATTCGGGTTCACGGTCCCGGCCGGACGTTCGCGCACACGGCCGGTCACCCGCACCACGTACTCGCCGCGGACGCGGTCGGCGGTCTTGAATGTGTCCGGGGTGTCGGGATCGATCACCACCTGCACCAGCCCCTCGCGGTCGCGCAGATCGATGAAGATCACGCCCCCATGGTCTCGGCGCCGATGCACCCAGCCATACAGCGTGACGGTCTGCCCCAGGAAACGTGTGTCGATCAGTCCGCAATACTCGGTGCGCATGTTGGTTGTGTCGGTTTCAGGAATGTTGGGGAGCAGGCCGCGCGCGCGGCGCCGGCCGTGCCCGCATCAGGAGATCGCGTTTCGGGAACGGGCCGGCCCGGGCGGGACGGCGCCCATCGACACCGCGGTCTCGAACGCCGGGTCGAGGGACGAATCGGGTTCCATCCCGTCGTTGCGCGGCAGCATCACGCGAGCACCCCGCTGACGAGCACCCCGCCCACGACAACAGGGCGCCCTTCCCGGGCACCTGCCAGCCAACCAGGCGGCGTGGCTGTCACGACCCGTGCCGAAGCTACCAGCGCGGGTCCATCGTGCCGACGATCGCGGTCGGCACCCCAACCGTGCTTGCCGACGGTACTCGGCTCAACGAATCCGGTCACGAAGTACTTCCTGATGGATCTGGCCACCGGGCCGCGGGACGCGATGGGCAGCGCAGCGCTACTGGGAGGCCGGACAGGCCCCGGTACCACACGCGGGCGCGGCGGCGTCCGAATCGGACTTCGATTCGCTCTTGGCCTCCGACTTGCCCTCGTCCGAGCCCTGGCTCTTGCCGCCGCTTGGCTTCGACCCGTTCTTGAAGTCGGTGACGTACCAGCCGCTTCCCTTCAGCTGAAACCCGGCGGCCGAGACGAGTTTTGCCATCTCCGCCTTGCCGCACGAAGGGCAGTCGCTGATCGCAGGGTCGCTCAGCTTCTGCAGATACTCCTTCTCGAACCCGCAGGCGCGGCAGCGATATTCGTAGATCGGCATCTCCTACCTCGCGAATGCTAAGAAAAACACGCAATTATACCCATGCGGCGGAACCTCCCGAAAATCGTCCCCGCATCCGCGCAGCCTCATCCACGGCCGGAACGCCAGATCGACAGAAGCAGCCAGACCCCGCCCAGGAATGCGAGCATGAAGCCCAAGAACCCGAACACGGGAAGCCCGAACAGCGTGGGACCGCCCTGCACCGTCATCACGATGGAAGAGCCGACGATCAGCGCGGCGGTGACGATACCCACGGTCAAGCGATTGGCACTGCGGTCGAGCTGATGACCGAAGCGGTCGAGTCGCTTGATGTCGACCTCCAGCTTGAACATCCCTCGCCGCAGGTCCTTGAGAAGCTGGCGCGCGTCGCGCGGGGCGCGGCCGGCCATGCTCAACAGCTCGAGCAGATAGTGCCGCCCGCCGCGCAGCAGGGCACGCGGGCGGTAGCGCTCCGCCACCAGGCGCTGCAGGAAGGGCGTCATGTGCGATACCAGCTGGAAGTCCGGGTCCAGCCTCCGCCCCAACCCCTCGAGGGAGATGAGGGCCTTGAACAGCATCGCCAGATCGGACGGCAGCACGATGGAGTGACGCCGGACGATGGCGGCGATTTCCTGCAGCAGCGCCGCCAGACGCACGTCCTTGAGCGCCAGATTCTCGTAGTCGAAGATCAGGTCGCCCACGTCGTGGGCGAGGCGCGTCTCGTCCACATCGCCGTCGCGCACCCACTCCAGCAGCACCTCGACCACCGCGCCCTCGTCACGACGCGTCAGACCGGCCAGCATGTCCACGATCTGCCGGCGGCGCTCGGCGCTCAGGCGTCCGACCATGCCGAAGTCGATGAGCGCCAGCCGGTTACCGGGCAGATAGAAGACGTTCCCGGGATGCGGGTCCGCATGGAAGTAGCCATGCTCCAGGATCATGCGCAGGACCGCATCCGCCCCGCGGCGCGCCAGGAGGCGCCGGTCCAGTCCCGCGGCATCCACCGCGACGAGGTCGGTCCCCGGGATACCCTCGATGCGATCCTGTACGTTCACGCTCTGACGGGTGTAGTCCCAGTAGATACGGGGGATCACCACATTCGGGTCGGCGGCGAAGTTCTCCGCGAAGCGCTGCTGTGCACGCGCTTCCAGCGAGAGGTCAAGCTCACGATGGATGGACCGTCCGAATTCCGCAACCATCCGTACCGGCTGAAAGCGCCTGGCTTCCGGCATCTCCGATTCCACCAGTGCGGCCATGTGGCCCAGGATGCGCAGGTCCGCCTCGATCTTGGGGCGGATGCCCGGGCGCATCACCTTGAGCACCACCGGAGTGCCGTCCTGCAGGCGGGCGCCGTGCACCTGCGCGATGGACGCAGCACCGCGCGGCGAGAGTTCCACGTCGCGGAAGAGCGCCATCGGCGATGCACCGAGCGCTTCCTCCAACTGGGGCAGCAGCGTTTCGAACGGCACCGGCGGCACTTCGCTCTGCAACCGCTCGAACTCGGCGATCCACTCGGGCGGAAGGAGATCCACGCGGGTGGCGAGCACCTGCCCGAGTTTCACGAAGGTCGGCCCTAGCTCGACCAGTGCCAGGCGCGCACGCGCTGCGGCGCTGAGCTTCAGGACTGGTTCGGGCGGCGCCTTGCGCAAAACCTGGCCGGCCCGCTCCAGCGCACCGGTGATGCCGGCGCGGCCGACCAGATCGCCGAATCCGTGGCGGATGAAGACCGAGGCGATCTCGTGCAACCTGGGCAGGTCGCGCATCGCATGCAGGGCGTCGCTGAGCATCGGGACATTATCCGTCATGCCCGGCGACACGCGCCCGCAGGCCGTTCACGAGGCCGTTTGCGCCTCGACGCGCGGAGGTGGACGGCTACCAGGCGCTGGTGTGCACG
>CAZNBS010000001.1:37862-41704 GCA_964570955.1 uncultured Burkholderiales bacterium
GGGGTGAGAGCAGACAGCGATCGGAGCAACGCCGGCGCGCAGCGCCGGCGGTTGCATCAGGACTTGTCGTCGCGGTCCCTGTGCAAGGCTTCGGACATTCCGGCCAGGATGCCGCTGGCCATTGCGGCGAAGCGCTCGCCGAACAGTCGGGCAGCCTCCATGCCGGCAACCGCACCCTCGCCCATCGCACTGGTCATCCGCGCGGAAAATTCCCGCACCGTGCGCGACACCAGCCTGCCGGTGTCGGTGCCGGCGTTCTGGACGTGGTTCGACAGGTGCTCCCACTCGGTCTTCACCGCACCGCCCGTCGACCGCGAGATGTCGCGAAGCGAGTCGATCAGGCCGCTCTCCATCGCCCGCATGCGCTCGAGTCCCTGGCGCAGTTCCGTATCGGTGAACTCGCGTCCGCGCGACGACATTTCCTGGAGCGCCAGACTGGAGGCCTGCGCAGCCTTGCTGACCGCCTGGTCCATCCCTGCGAACGCCTCCGACAGCGCCTCGCGCATGTGGCTGCCACGCTTCTGCGCGCCCAGGCTGATGCCTTCGGTCATCGCGCGCATCACTTCGCGGGTCCCGTGCAGGTCGAGGCGCCGTTCCTGCAGCGCACGCAAGGTGAGTTCGCGCACGCGCTCCCGAATGCCCTCGCCCGAGGCGACCGATTCGCTGGCCGCCTGCCGGATCGACTCCGCCGACGTGTCCTGTTCGCTCATGTTCGTTCCTCCGTGAACTGCGGCTGTACGCGTTCGGTTATGCTACGCGCCTGCACGCGCGGCTGCTCGACGGCAGCTGCGAACCACCATCGGTCATCCAGCCATGTCCACTCCCCTGCGCGCCGCGGTGATCGGCGCCGGCTACCTCGGGAACTTCCATGCGCAGAAGTATGCGGCACTGGAAGACGTCGACCTCGTCGGTGTTGCCGACACGGATCGCGCACGCGCCGAGGAAGTGGCGCAGCGCGTGGGAAGCGTCGCCTACTCGGATTACCGTGATCTGCTCGGACGCATCGACGTGACTTCGATCGTCGTGCCCACAGAGGGGCATTTCGAGGTTGCCCGGACCTGTCTGGAGGCCGGCGTGCACATCCTCGTGGAGAAGCCCGTCACCCGCACCGTCGAGGAAGCGCAGGCTCTGGTGCAGCTGGCGAAAGCCAGGGGCCTGGTGTTCCAGGTCGGCCACCTGGAGCGCTTCAATCCGGCCATTCTCGCAGTGCGCGAGCAGATCACGCGGCCGCTGTTCATCGAATCCGAACGGCTGGCGGTGTTCAAGCCGCGCGGCACCGACGTCAACGTCGTGCTCGACCTGATGATCCACGACATCGACCTGATCCTGAGCCTGGTGCGCAGCGAAATCAGCGACGTGCGCTCCAGTGGCTTTCAGGTCCTCACCGACGCGGTGGACATCGCCAACGCCCGCATCGAGTTCGAGAACGGCTGCGTGGCCAACGTCTCCTCGAGTCGCGTGAGCCAGCAATCGGTGCGCAAGCTGCGCATCTTCCAGCCCGACCAGTACCTGTCGATCGATTGCGAGAAGTTCCACGTGCGCAGCGTGCGCAAGCTCGGCGATGGCGTCGGGCCGGACGGCATGCCGCGCATCCTGCCCGGCGAGCAACAGTTCCAGAAGGCCGATCCCCTGCTTGCGGAGATCGCAGCGTTCGTGAAAACCGTGCGCGAGGGCGGCGAGCCGGCGGTGTCGGGCGAGGATGGGCGCCGCGCACTGGAGGTTGCGCTGAAGATCTGCGACCAGATGAACGTCACGCTCAATGCCGTCACCGCCTTGCAGGAGAACAGCCTATGAGCGCAGCCGAACCCATCCCGATGCTCGATCTCAAGGCCGAGTATGCGCTGTTCGAGCCGCAGCTCACGCAGTCGCTGCTGGGCGTGCTCCAGGCGGGGCAGTTCGTGCTGGGTCCGCAAGCGACCGCGTTGGAGCGCGAGATCGCAACCTACTGCGGCGTCGAACACGGCATCGGCGTGGCCAACGGCACGGACGCGATCCATCTCGTCCTGCGGGCGCTGGGCGTCGGCCCAGGCGACGAAGTGATCGTGCCCGCCTTCACCTTCATCGGGACCTGCGAACCGGTGGACTACACCGGCGCCGCGCCGGTGTTCGTCGACGTCGAACCACTCACGTTCAACATCGACATCGAGTCGGCCGAGCGCGCGATCACGCCGCGCACCAAGGCTCTGATCGCGGTGCATCTCTTCGGTCAGTGCGCGGACCTCGAACGGCTGAGCGCACTGTGCGAGCGCCGCGGAATTGCTTTGATCGAGGACTGCGCCCAGTCGATCGGCGCCGACTTTCTGGGGCGTCCGTGCGGCAGCTGGGGCGTGGCCGGCTGCTTCTCGTTCTACCCGAGCAAGAATCTGGGTGCCTATGGCGACGGCGGCATGGTGGTGACCAAGGACGCGCGTCTGGCGGAGGAGATCCGCGTCCTGCGCAATCACGGAAGCCGGGCACGCTATCACCACCACGTGATCGGCTACAACTGCCGCCTCGACGAGATGCAGGCGGCGATCCTGCGCGTAAAGTTCGCGCATCTCGATCGCCTCAATGCGCTGCGGCGCGAGAAGGCGCACGGCTACAACCGGCGCCTGCACGGAACCGGGGTCGTCACTCCGCACGAACACGCGCAGGGCGCGCATGTCTATCACCAGTACACGCTACGACACGCCAGGCGCGATGCGATCAAGGCGGCGCTGGACGCGGAGAAGATCGCCTCGATGATCTACTATCCGATTCCCCTGCATCGACAGGACGTGTATGCCGCGCGCGGCGTACCGGCATCGCTGCCCCATGCCGAGCAGGCAGCAGCGGAGGTTCTGTCGCTGCCGATGTTCCCCCTCCTCACCGACGCGCAACAGGACCGGGTGTGCGAAGTGGCGTCCCGCGCAGCGAACACGTGACGGGAATGGGGTCAGGTCTTGCCTTTTGCCTCGATCACGGGAAGGGGAATGGGGTCAGGTCTTGACTTTTGCCTCAATCACCGCAGTGCCGATGGGGCCGGAATGGGGAATGGGGTCAGGTCTTGCCTTTTGCCTCGATCACCGCAGTGCCGATGGGTTAGGCCGATAGGGCCAGGTCTTGCCCTTGACCATCGCAAGCCGCTGAGCAGGGGTTGACGCCTACGCAAGGCACAACACCGCCGTATCCTCAGCACAGCAGCGCCGTCGCAAAGACCAGGTCGGCCCCAACCACTAGCCGGAATGGCGCCATCCCTGCAGCAGCGCAAAACTCAAGACCTGACCCCACTCACCTCACCCACTCACTCGAACACGTGCAGCGCGGTGCGGTTCTTGGCGATGAAATCCCAGTCGTATTCGACGCCCAGCCCGGGGCCGGTCGGCACCGGCACGCAACCGTCCTTGCCGATGGCATCGAGTTGGTCGCTGTAGCCGCACTTATACACCGGCGGCACGGCGTTGGGAGTGTCCGGCCCGACCAGCGCGACTTCGTAGTAGTTGCTGTTGCGCGTAGCGGCCATGCAGTGGCGGTGCGCCGGCCCGCAGGCGTGAATCTCGACGTCCACGCCGAACGACTCGGCCAGGTGCGCGATCTTCATCGCACCGGTGATGCCCATGTCGTACTCGGGATCCGAGCGCAGGAAGTCGGTGCCGCCCTGGATCAGGAAGTCGGCCTTGGGCTCCACTCCCCGCACGTGCTCGGTCTGCAGGATCGGCGTACGGATCATCTCCCGCAGCTTCTTGTGCGCGAAGGCTGACGTACCACTGTCGCGGAACGGATCCTCGTACCAGAAGTATTCGGCCTCGTCGCAGGCACGACCGACGTACAGTGCGTCGGCAAACGTGCGCAGTTCGCAGGCCGGATCGATCATCAAGTTCATG
>CAZNBS010000001.1:41714-51967 GCA_964570955.1 uncultured Burkholderiales bacterium
ACCCGGCGCACGTGAAGCAGGTTCGCGGCCTCCTCGCGGGCATCGCCGTCGTTCCAGCCGTGGATCTTGAAGGCACGGTAGCCCATCTCGCGGCACTGCAGGGCGAAGGCGGCGAATGCCTCCTTACTGTCCAGGCCTCCGTTGCGGTCGCCGTGATAGGTACTGGCGTAGGCGGGCAGCCTCTTGCGGTAGCCGCCGAGCATCTCCGAGATCGACACCCCCAGCTTCTTCCCGTGCAAATCCCACAGGGCGATGTCGAGCGGACCGTGTCCCATGTGATCGAACTGGCGCGCCTGGCGCTTCAGATCATCGTAGATGAGCTCGCGCGCCTCGGCTTCCTTTCCGAGCAGATAGGGGGCAAGCATCAGGGTCTGTCCCAGCGCGGATCCGGACGCCACCCAGTGCGTGACGTACTCTCCCCGCAGACCATTGTCGGTCATGATGGCCACTGCATACTTGCTGATGCGCGTCTTCTCGCCCTTCGCATAGCCGAATGCTCCGACGCCGGCGCCGCGCACGGCGCCCAGGTTGTGCGCGTCGAAGCCGAAGACGTGGACCTCCATGCGGTCGATGCGACTCATCGTTCCTCCCCTGCAAAGCGGCAAGGATACCCGCGGCTCGGTGCATCTGCTGACGAAACTCGCGTCAGTTACGCGGCGCGGCCCGCCCCCGCGTCATCGCCTCCCACACCCAGCCGCCCGGGATCTCCCGGCCGCGATGCACGTAGTCGAACACGTTGGCATTCTGGAGGAGATTGCGCTGTGCGCGCCGCGCGTGCGGCTGGCCGGCGAACAGCAGCCGATCGCCGGGGCGCACGCGTTGCTCCCGCGACGGCAGCAGCTTGGGCGCACGCGTGCGACTGAGCATCAGCGCGATGCACTCGAGCGAACGACTGCGATCGGCCGGGTCGCGCATCAACGTGCCGACACGGATCTCGCCTTCGCGGTCGGTAAGCGCGCGGTACACGGCCGGCGCCTCGTCGAGGTCCAGGCGCACATCCCACATCTCCGGCACGCGCCCGGGAACGAGCGCCTCGAGGCGTTCGCTCAACTCCTGTGCCCAGCGGTCCTCCTGGCCGTGCGCCAGCGTCAGGAAACGCGCCAGCATGGGTGATCCGAGAAGTGCCACGCAGCGATCCGCGATGATCTGGCTGGGCACCATGTTCAGCGGCGCGTCATAGGCTTCGAACAGGGCTCGGTTGGCCTGCAGGTTCTGCCGCACGATGACGAACAGGTGCGGGTTCACCTGACGCGCGGTGACGGCGATGGACAGGTTGTTCACGTCGTCGTCTGTCCCGGCCACGAGCCCGACGGCCTGCTCCACGCCTGCTTCGCGCAACGACGCCTGGTCGGTTCCGGTGCCGCAGACATGATTGCGCCCGGGAAGCGTCGCGGCGGGATCGATGATGCTCACCTGCAGCCCTTCCGCGTCCAGGCACGACACGACCTCGCGTCCGAAGCGTCCATAGCCGGCCACCACCCAGAGACCACGGGGCGGAAGCGGGGCGCGGCGGTAGCGCTGTCCCGACTCTCCGATGAGCAGGTCGGTGAGTCGATGCCTGCCCGGCGAATTGATCGCAAGCGACAGATAGTCGGCGAAGGTCTCGAATGGATTGACGATGTGGTCGGTGCCGAACGAGGCCATGTTGTCGGCGACCGAGCGGTTCATTGCGCGGCAGATGACGGTGATGCCCGGGTGCAGAAGTTTCCCCGCCATCGCGACCGCCAGGTTGGCGCTGTCGTCGCTGGTGAGCGCCAGCACGCCCTTGCACGATTCGTTCTTCAGCCCGGCCAGCACCAGATTGGCGGGGAAGCGTGCATCGGCGGTGAAGGCCGGTGTATCCACCTGGAAGCCCTGCAGGTCCACCTCGGCGACCCGATCGTCGCGCACGTCGATGACCACGAAGCGCACGCCCATGCGATCCAGGGCCCTGCACACCTGCATGCCCGTCTCGCCGAATCCGCAGATCAGGTAGAACGGCTCGCGCAGGTTCTGCACTTCCTGCGCGAAGCGCTGCTGCACGAGGGTGTACTGGAAGCCACGGTCCTGCAGCAAGGCGAGCAGGCGGGCGATCGCATAGGCCCAGCCGAGCACCGAAAGGTAGATCACGAAGGTAATCCACAGGCGCTGGGCATATCCGAACGAGCGCGGAATCTCGCCGAAGCCGATCGTGCTCGCGGTGTAGCTCATGAAGTAGAACGCATCGAAGAAGCTCATGCGCCACGCGTTGCCGTGCTCGTCCACGCCCGGGATGAGAACGAGTCCGATCATTCCGATGGCGTAGATCGCGATCAGAAGAATGATCGGAAGGCGCAGGCGCCGCAGCGCCAGGAACAGGGCACTGTTCATGCAATGGCGCTAGCGGCGCAGCATCATGGTTTCGACGACGAGCATGGTGACGGAGACCAGATTGGCGAGGAGCGCCCCGGCGGCGAGCGATACGACGCTGGCGATCCTCTCCGGTCCCATCGTCATCCCGTCTTGGGCGGACAGCACCCAGACGACGGCAGCGGCAATCAGCTGCAGGTCTGCAACCAGGCTGGTGGCGAGATGCACTGCACCGATCTGTGTACGGTCGCCGAATTTCAGGACCGTTGCGATGAGGCTGACGACCAGCGCGCCGAACAGTTCGTAGGCATCATGATGCGCGGGATTGTCGATGTCACCCCAGACGAAACCGAAGTTGAGCGTGGCGGCTAGCAGGATGAAGAAGCCGAACACGACCTTCTCGAGATTCATCGCGACTCCTGGTAGGGGGACGGGCGCAGTGTAGTCGGGCGCACGAGAAGATGCACCGGGCATCGGCCGTGCGATCGCATAATGGCAACGCGCTCATCACGCGCGGAGCTTGAAGCGTACCGCCTCGCGCGCGCCACGGCGAGATCCTCCGCTCGCGCTCGCGATGACAGCGAAAGCATCCCCTTTACTGCGCTCGGATGACACTCTGCGCCGTTCTTCTGCATTGGCTGCGCTCGCATGATCCCGTGCCGAGCCGAGCCGGAGGCGAGGGACTCATGCCGCCGCGCGCGCCGCCTGCGGGTTGCGGAACGCCTCCAGCAGCTTCGCCTCCTTGGCCTTCGCCGCGTGAAGGTGGCGCTCCTTCACGTGGCCGAAGCCGCGGATCTCTTCGGGAATCGAAGCAATCTGCACGGCCAGCGCGTGGTTGTCGGGCGTGAGCCTGGCGACGATCTCGTCGATCTGTCTGGCGTAGTCCTCGATCAGGCGCCGCTCGGCACGTCGCTCGGCGGTGCGGCCGAAGACGTCGAGCGGGCCGCCGCGCAGGAACTTCAACCTGGCGAGGAACTTGAACGCGGTGAACATCCACGGCCCGTATTCCTTCTTCACCAACTCTCCCTTCTCATTGCGTCTGGCCAACAGCGGCGGGGCGAGGTGGAAGTGCAGCCGGTAGTCGCCGTCGAACTGTGCGTTGACCTTCTCGGTGAACGCGGGGTCCGTGTACAGGCGCGCGACTTCGTACTCGTCCTTGTAGGCCATCAGCTTGAAGTAATAGCGGGCGACCGCTTCGCTCAGTCCCGTCACGCCCTTGACTCTGGCCTGCTCCTCGCGACGCACGCGCGCCACCAGATCGCTGTAGCGCTTGGCATAGGCCGCGTCCTGGTAGGCGATGAGGAACTCCACCCGCCGCTGGACCATTTCGTCCAGAGACTGCGCGACCTTCGCCGGTTGCACCACGGGCGTCTTCGGGGCGATCAGGCGCTCCACCGCAGCGGGATCGACCGCCATCCGGCGCCCCCATAGGAATGCGGCCTGATTCATCTTCACCGCGGCGCCATTGAGCTCGATGGCCTTCTCGATCGCTTCGGCCGAGACCGGAATGAGGCCGCTCTGATAGGCATGGCCGAGCATGAACATGTTCGTGGCGATGGAGTCTCCCATCAGCGCCGTGGCCACGCGTGTGGCATCCACGAACGTCGCGTTGCCCTCGCCCACGCCTTTGTCGATCGTGCGCCGCAGCGACTGGGTGGGAAAGACGAAGTTCGGACTGCGCGTGAAATCCCCGGTCATCTGCTGATGCGTGTTGACCACCATTCGCGTCCCGACGCGGGCGGTGTCCATGGTCTTCTGACTGGCCGACACCACCAGATCGCAGCCGAGCACGGCCCGTGCGCCTCCTGAGCCCAGGCGCACGGTCTTGATGTCCTCCGGCTGCCTGGCGATCTGCAGGTGGCTCCACACCGCACCGCCCTTCTGCGCCAGCCCGGCCATGTCCAGGCTCGAGAAGCCG
Organism: uncultured Burkholderiales bacterium; assembly: GCA_964570955.1. Taxonomy (GTDB): domain Bacteria; phylum Pseudomonadota; class Gammaproteobacteria; order Burkholderiales; family SHXO01; genus SHXO01. Next base: position 45,961 of record CAZNBS010000001.1, read on the forward strand.
CGCTCCTCGAGGTGCGCTGCCATCCCGACGATGGCACCGATGGTGACCACGCCGGTACCCCCGACCCCCGTGACCAGGATGCCGTAGGGTTCATCCAGCGGAGGCAGGACGGGCTCGGGCAGCACCGGAAACAGCGCCGGCTCCTTGGCCGCGTCGGATCCCTTCGCTGCGCCGGTGCCCTGGCGCACGCTGCCACCGTGCACCGTGACGAAGCTGGGACAGAAGCCCTTCACGCACGAATAGTCCTTGTTGCACGAGGACTGGTCGATCCTGCGCTTGCGGCCGAACTCGGTCTCCAGCGGCGCCACGGATACGCAGTTCGACTGCACGCCGCAGTCGCCGCAGCCTTCGCACACCAGATCGTTGATGAACGCGCGCTTGGCCGGGTCCGGATAGGCGTTGCGCTTGCGCCGGCGGCGCTTCTCCGAGGCACAGGTCTGGTCGTAAATGATCGCGCTCGTGCCCTCGATCTCGCGGAACTCGCGCTGGACGCGGTCGTAGTCGTCGCGGTGGTGGATCGACACGGATGCGGGAAACGATCCGGGTTCGTACTTCTCCGGTTCGTCCGTGACCACGGCGACGCGCTTCACGCCCTCGGCGAGCAGCTCGGCGGCGATCTGCGGCGGCGTGAGGTTGCCGTCAATGTGCTGGCCTCCGGTCATCGCCACGGCGTCGTTGTACAGGATCTTGTAGGTGACGTTGATGCCGGCTGCAATGGTGGCGCGCACGGCAAGGAACCCCGAGTGGAAGTACGTGCCGTCGCCGATGTTCTGGAACACGTGCTTGGTCTTGACGAAGGGCGCCTCGCCCATCCAGCTCGCACCCTCGCCGCCCATTTGCGTGAAGCCGGCGGTGTTGCGGTCCATCCACTGGGACATGAAGTGACAGCCGATGCCGGCGAGCGCAATGCTGCCTTCGGGGACCCTCGTGCCGGTGTTGTGCGGACAGCCGGAGCAGAAGTACGGCGTGCGATCCATCGCCGGCTTCTCCGGCACGCGCGTCTCGAGCTGCTCCTGCTCGGCCACCCGCTGCGCCAGCTGCGCATCGTGCACGCGCTCGAGGATGCGGCGCCCGATCTCGATGGCGATGTGATTGGGATCGAGCGCGCCATTGCTCTGGAATAGCGGCGCGCCCAGCTCGTCTGCCTTGCCGACGACGACCGGCGCGTTGGCCACGCCGTACAGGATCTCCTTGAGCTGCGATTCGACCAGGCCGCGCTTCTCCTCGACCACGACGATCTTGTCCAGGCCCTGGGCGAAGGCGCGGATGCCCTGCGGCTCGAGCGGGAAGGTCATGCCGACCTTGTACACGCGTAGGCCCAGACGCTTCGCCTCCGCCTCGTCCAGGCCCAGGTACTGAAGGGCCTGGCGCACGTCCATGTAGGACTTGCCGCAGGTGACGATGCCCAGCCGGGCGTCCGGCGCATCGATCACCGTGCGATCGAGGCCGTTGGCGCGGGCGAAGGCACGCGCGGCGTCGAGTTTGTAGCGATGCAGGCGCGCTTCCTGGTCGAGCGGTGCATCGGGCCAGCGGATGTTGAGGCCGCCTTCGGGAAGCGCGTAGTCGAGAGGCGCGACGATGCGCACCCGCTCCGGGCTCACGTCCACCGAGCCGGACGCATCGATCACGTCCTTCATGCACTTCAGCCCGACCCAGGTACCGGCATAGCGTGACAGCGCCCAGCCGTAGATGCCATAGTCGAGCAGTTCCTGCACCCCCGCCGGATTGAGCACCGGGATCATTGCATCCACCATCGCATACTCGCTCTGGTGCGCGGTGGTGGATGACTCGCAGGTATGGTCGTCGCCCATCAGCGCGAGCACGCCGCCACGGGGATGCGAACCGGCAAGGTTCGCATGGCGGAACGCGTCGCCGGTGCGGTCCACGCCCGGCCCCTTTCCGTACCAGATGGCGAACACGCCGTCGTAGTTGGATTCGCCGTGGAAGCCGAGCTGCTGCGTACCCCAACAAGCGGTGGCCGCCAAGTCCTCGTTCACGCCGGGGTTGAACACGACATGGTGTTCCTTCAGCAGCTTCTTGGCGGCCCACAGCTGCTGGTCGTAGCCACCGAGCGGCGAACCGCGGTAGCCGCTGATGTAACCGCCGGTATGGAAACCGTCGGCCTTGTCGCGCAGGTGCTGCATGAGTGGCAGGCGCACCAGGGCCTGGGTGCCCGTGATGTAGATGCGCCCGGACTGCAGCGTGTACTTGTCGTCGAGGGATACGTTACGAAGCGCCATGGCGTGCTCGCAGAGTTCGGGACGGGACGCGGCCAACGCTCGCTAACCCCGTGCCACGAAACAGTGGCTATGTCGAAGTTGGACCACGCATCTTGCCACAAATCCCCTGCACCTTAAACCCGTGGCGCAAAAGGGAAAATGGCAAGAGACAGGCTACATGGCAATCACCACCTTGCCCGCATGGCCGGCGCCGGCAAGGTGCTCGTAGGCAGCCCGCGCCTCCTCGAAGCCGAAGCGGCGGTCGATGTGTGGACGCAAGCCGTGCAGTTCGATGGCGCGGTTCATCTCCTCGAACATCTCGCGCGAGCCGACGTAGATGCCCTGCACGGTGATCGCACGGCGCAGGATCGCCGCGGTCGGGATCTGGCCGATTACACCGGTCAGCACGCCGATGAGCTGGACGCTGCCGCCGGTGCGCACGGCTTCGAGCGACTTTTCGAGGGTCCCGGCGCCGCCCACTTCGACGACGATGTCGGCACCGCGACCGTACGTCGCGGCCTGCACCGCCTTGCCCCAGTCGGGATCGCGCCGGTAATTGATCGTCTCGTCGGCGCCCATGCCACGCGCCAGCTCCAGTTTCTCGTCGCTGCTCGAGGTGATGATGCAGCGGGCACCATGCATCCTGGCGAACTGAAGCGCGAACAGCGACACGCCACCAGTTCCCTGCATCACGACCGCGTCGCCCGCCTTGACGCGTCCGTGGCACACCAGTGCGTTCCACGCCGTCACCGCAGCGCAGGGCAGCGTCCCGGCCTCTTCGTAAGAAAGGTGTGCGGGCACTTTCACCACGCCCTGCTCGCTCAACACGACGTACTGCGCCAGCATGCCGTCGATGGCACCACCCAGTGCCGTCGAGGCGACCTCCGCGGTCACGCCTCCACCGGTCCAGCCTTGCATGAAGATGCCGGTGACTCGGTCGCCGACCTTCACCCGCGTCACGCCTGCGCCGGTCTCGACCACGTCCCCTGCGCCGTCCGACAGGGGAATGCGTCCCAGCGGCGGGGGTGCGCCATACGCGCCCCGCGCAACCAGAAGGTCGCGGTAGTTCAACGAGCACGCCTTTACGGCGACGAGGACCTGCCCCGGACCGGGCCTCGGATCCGCTCGCTCGGTTCGCGTCAAGCTGTCCAGACCGCTCTTGTGTTGCAACTCGTACAGCTTCATGGCTCGCTCCTCAATCTTGATAAGCTGGTGCACGGACGATCCGCGCCCCTGGTCGGAACCGTGGACCTCGTCCCCTGCAAGGCTCGTGTCCAAGCATAGTCGCGCGACGGCAGGTCGGGTTCCCTCCGACGCGACATGCCGGCCATGCACATGCGCCTATGGCGTTTTCGGTATGAGTGCGTCCGGGCGCTGGGGATCCGTTCACCCTGAGCCATGCGCAGGAACCTACTGCACCCTTTGCGCCCATTCGTGCGCGTCACGGAGACCGGCAGCATTCCGCCGCCGCGCGTGAGAACGCGGCGACTCAACCGCCCGTGAGCATGCAGATCGCCCAGCTCGGGACGCATCTGCGCACGCGGTTTTTCGATCGCAGCGGACTCAGGCTGACGACTGCTGTCTCCGTCGGGCCACTGGCGCTTTGCAGGGCCGTCGTCGAAGCAGATCCACAGCCTTCTGGCCGCCACAGACGGCTCGCGCACGGCGCCGGCCGCCGGCGCCGTCCCGGCCCGGCAAGCGAGCGCGACCGGGGCGCGGGATGGGCCTGCGAACCCGGAATCAGAACGGGATGTCGTCGTCCAGATCGTCGAAATTGCTCGGCTTCTTCGAGGGCGCGGTGGATGCCGGCTTGCGTCCCGACGGTGCGGACGATTCGGATGAGTAGTCGGCCTCCCGCATCTCTGCGCTGGCGCCGCCGCTGCCACCTCCGCGCGACCCAAGCATCTGCATGCGGTCTCCCCGAATCTCGGTGACCTGCCTCTCGACGCCCTCCTTGTCGGTGTACTTGCGCGTCTGCAGTCGGCCCTCGACGTACACCGGACTGCCCTTGCGCAGGTACTCGCCGCAGATCTCCGCCTGCCTCCCGAAGAAAGAGATGCGGTGCCATTCGGTTTGCTCCTGCATCTCGCCGGATTTGTCCTTCCACTTCTCGGTGGTGGCGATGCTGAAGTTGGCGACTGCTTCGCCACTGGGCAGATAGCGCACCTCGGGGTCGCGTCCGAGATTGCCGATGAGGATGACCTTGTTTACAGATGCCATTTAGCGAATCTCCCCGGAAATGAGCCGTAGCACGTGTTGCTCGTCGAAGCGCGCGATATCCACGATCAGGCGCGCCACCCGCTCCCCGGCCAGCACGCGCGCCTCGCGCACCCCGGGCGCCTGGGCGAGTTCGCGCGACAGCCCCTGCGCGTGCCGCTCGTCCATCTGCGGCAGGGGATAGGTGCGCGTGCCCAGACGGTCCGGGGCATGCATGCCCCACGCCGCGACCAGCCATGACAATGTCAAGATACCACAGGCCACGAACACCGCGGTGGATCCCAGATGCTGCGAGATCGCGCCGCCGGCGGTGGCCCCGATGAACGCCCCGAGGAATTGCACGCTGCTGTAGACCCCTGCTGCTGCGCCCTTCGCCTGCGGCGGTGCCAGGCGCGACACCAGCGCGGGCAGGTTCGCCTCGAGATAGTTGAAGGCCGTGAAGAAGACCAGCAGCGAAATCGACAGCGCCGCCAGCGAATCGGGCAGCAGTCCGAACAGCACCTGCGCCGCGAGCAGCACCGCCACGGCCAGCAGGAACATCTCCTTGTGCCGGCCTTGACGTTCGGAGGCGACGATCAAGGGCAGCATCAGCAGCACGGACCCCACCATGACCGGGAGGTAGACCTTCCAGTGGCCGACACTTTCCAGTCCCGCGTCGCGCAGCGAGAACGGCACCACGACGAACAACGCCATGAGCACCGCGTGCAGGACGAAGATGCCGAGATTGAGGCGCACCAGGTCGCGGTGCCGCAGGATCTGGGTCAAGTGCAGGCGCTCGACGGCATGGGGAAGCGTCGCGACCGGATCGGGCACCAGCCAGCGGACCACGGCGATGGCAGCCAATGCCAGCACGCCGGTCATCGCGAAGATGCCAGGCACGCCGATGGAACGGCCGAGCACCGGTCCGGCGATCATCGACAGGCCAAAGGTGGCGCCAATGGTGATGCCGATGACCGCCATCGCCTTGGACCGCTGGCTCTCGCGCGTGAGGTCGGCGGTCAGCGCGATCACCGCCGCCGAGACCGCGCCCGCTCCCTGCACGATGCGGCCCAGGATGACCAGGTAGATGTCCTGCGCGAACGCCGCAATGAAGCTCCCGCACGCGAAAATGACCAATCCCGCATAGATCGTGGGCTTGCGACCCCACCGATCGGACAGGGCGCCGAACGGCACCTGCAGCAGCGCCTGAGTCAGCCCATACGCGCCCAGGGCGATGCCCACCAGCGTGTGGTCGTGCCCGCCGGGCAGCCGCTCGGCGTACAGGGCGAACACCGGGAGGATGATGAACATGCCCAGCATGCGCAGCCCGAAGATGCTGGCAAGCCCGAAGCTTGCGCGCAATTCGAGCGGGGTCATGCGTTGGGCGTCGGACATCCTGGACGGGAGGCGGGTGAATTGGGATCGCTTGCGCGGTGCGCTATATTAGCAGTTTGCCCCTGCCGTCTATGGAGTTCATCCGCATCCGCGGCAAGCTCTGGCTCACACGCGAGGAATGGCGGCGCTCGATCGGGCCGATCTGGCGCGGCGGGATCATCGGCTTCGTCATCGGCGTGCTGCCGGGCGCGGGCGGC
>CAZNBS010000001.1:51977-63989 GCA_964570955.1 uncultured Burkholderiales bacterium
GCCGTCTATGGAGTTCATCCGCATCCGCGGTGCGCGCACGCACAACCTCAAGAACATCGACGTCGACCTGCCGCGCAACCGCCTGGTCGTGATCACCGGCCTGTCCGGTTCAGGAAAATCCTCGCTGGCTTTCGACACACTGTACGCGGAAGGCCAGCGCAGGTACGTCGAATCGCTGTCCGCCTACGCCCGGCAGTTCCTGCAACTCATGGAGAAGCCGGACGTGGACCTGATCGAGGGATTGTCGCCGGCCATCGCCATCGAACAGAAGGCGGGCAGCCATAACCCGCGCTCGACCGTGGGCACCGTCACCGAGATCCACGACTACCTGCGCCTGCTGTTCGCACGAGTGGGCGAACCGCGCTGCCCGGAACACGGCAACGCGCTTGCTGCCCAGAGCGTGTCGCAGATGGTCGACCACGTGCTCGAACTGCCCCAGGAAACGCGGCTGATGATCCTCTCGCCGCTCGTGGTCGGCCGTAAGGGCGAGCAGCACGATCTGATCGAGGATCTGCGTGCGCAGGGATTCGTGCGCGTGCGCATCGACGGACAGGTCTACGAGCTGGACAACGGACCGAAGCTGGCCCGGAACAAGAAGCACACGGTCGAAGTGGTCGTCGATCGCCTCAAGGTGCGCGCCGACGCGCGTCAACGGCTGGCCGAATCGTTCGAGACGGCGCTGCGTCATGCCGACGGGCGTGCCATCGCGGTGGAAATGGACGGCGGCCGCGAGCACGTCTTCTCCGCGCGCTTCGCCTGCCCGGTGTGCGGTTACTCGCTCCCCGAACTGGAGCCGCGCCTGTTCTCGTTCAACAACCCGGTCGGCGCTTGCCCGCGATGCGAGGGCCTGGGTGAGATCACGTTCTTCGACCCGAAGCGGATCGTTGCCTTTCCCGATCTGTCGCTGGCCTCCGGAGCGATCCACGGCTGGGATCGGCGCAACCAGTTCTACTTCCAGATGCTGCAGAGCCTGGCACAGCACTACGGATTCGACGTGGACACGCCGTTCGCCTCGCTGCCGCCGACGATCCAGGACATCGTGCTCAACGGCTCGGGTCGCGAGAAGATCCGCTTCGGCTATGCCGGCGAGCGGGGCAGCCGGCAGCAGCGCGAACACGTCTTCGAGGGCATCGTCCCAAACCTGCAGAGGCGCTACCGCGAAACCGATTCCGCAGTCGTGCGAGAGGAGTTGGGGAAGTACCTCAACACCTCTCCATGCCCCGAATGCGAAGGCACGCGCCTGCGCCGAGAGGCGCGCCACGTCTACGTCGACGAGCACACGATCTTCGGCTTGAGCAGCCTGCCGCTGCGCGAGGCCCAGGCAGCGCTCGGCAGCCTTCAGCTGGGGGGCGCGCGTCTGGCCATCGCCGAGAAAATCGTGCGCGAGATCGAGAACCGCCTGCGCTTTCTCAACGACGTCGGGCTGGGATATCTGACCCTGGATCGCTCCGCGCAGTCGCTCTCGGGCGGAGAAGCGCAGCGAATCCGTCTTGCCAGCCAGATCGGATCGGGTCTGACCGGCGTGATGTACGTGCTGGACGAACCATCCATCGGCCTGCATCAGCGCGACAACGACAGGCTGCTGGCCACGCTCGCGCGGCTGCGCGATCTGGGCAATTCCGTGATCGTGGTCGAGCACGACCAGGATGCCATGGAAGCGGCGGATTTCCTGGTGGACATGGGGCCGGGGGCCGGCGAACACGGTGGACGCATCGTCGCAGCCGGGACACCGCAGGAGATCGCCGCCAGCACAGAATCCCTCACCGGTCAGTACCTGTCAGGCGCACGTGCCGTCCCGGTCCCGACGCGGCGCAAGGCACCGGCACCGGATCAGTGGCTGATCCTGTCCGGGGCGAGCGGCAACAACCTGAAGGACGTCGAGCTGCGCCTGCCTGCGGGTCTGCTGACCTGTGTCACCGGTGTCTCCGGATCCGGCAAGTCCACACTGATCAACGACACGCTCTACCGTGTCCTGGCACAGCATCTGTATGGCAGCACCGCCGAACCCTCACCCTACAGGGATATCGATGGCCTGTCCCTGTTCGACAAAGTCGTCAACGTCGATCAGAGCCCCATCGGACGCACGCCGCGCTCGAACCCGGCGACTTACACCGGCGTGTTCACTCCGATTCGGGATCTGTTCGCCGGCGTGCCCCTCGCGCGGGAACGTGGATATGGTCCCGGCCGGTTCTCGTTCAACGTGAAGGGCGGCCGCTGCGAAGCCTGTCAGGGCGACGGGGTGCTCAAGGTGGAAATGCACTTCCTGCCGGACATCTACGTTCCCTGCGACGTCTGCCACGGCCGCCGGTACAACCGCGAAACCCTCGAGATTCAGTACAAGGGACGCAACATCCACGAAGTCCTGACGATGACGGTCGACCAGGCGCACGAATTCTTCGCCGCCGTACCGGCGGTTGCTCGCAAGCTGCGGACATTGCTCGATGTAGGGCTGGGGTACATCACGCTGGGACAGAGTGCGATCACGCTCTCCGGAGGCGAGGCCCAGCGCGTCAAACTGGCGCTGGAATTGTCCAAGCGCGATACCGGGCGCACCCTGTACATCCTCGACGAACCGACGACGGGTTTGCACTTCCAGGACATCGCACTCCTGCTGCATGTGCTGCAACAGCTCCGCGAGCATGGCAACACGGTCGTCGTGATCGAGCACAACCTGGACGTGATCAAGACCGCGGACTGGGTCGTCGACCTCGGCCCCGACGGCGGAGACCGGGGCGGGGCCGTGGTCGCCCAGGGCACGCCCGAGGCGGTGGCGACAGACCCCGCCAGCGCCACCGGCCGCTACCTGGCCGCCATCCTGCGCCGAACGCATGCACGCGCGGCAGCCGCCTGAATGGCACCGCACCCGGCCAGCCAAAGAGCCGGATCTCGCGTCCGATGAAGCAAGTGCGTCTGCCACGGGCCGGGGGTCGCTGCGGGCGGATGCCGTCCATGGAGGGCGCACCCGCCTGAGTGCACAGGTCCGCAGCAACGCAAAGGGCCGGCGGATGCCGGCCCCTCTGACAATTGCTGGGTAAGCGTCGCCGCGTCGCCCGGCTGGCTGCCCGGACGTCGAGGGACGCCTGCGACCTATTGCTTGCCTTCTGCCGTCTCCGCAGTTTCCGGCCTGTCCATCAACTCGACCAGGGCCATCGGGGCATTGTCCCCGAGTCGGAATCCGAACTTGAGGATGCGCAGGTATCCGCCGTTGCGCTTGGCGAATCGGGGGCCCAGTTCGTCGAAGAGCTTGGACACCATCTCGCGGTCGCGCAGTCTGGAGAACGCCAGCCGGCGATTGGACAGGCTGGGGCTCTTGCCCAGGTTGATGATCGGTTCGGCAACGCGGCGCAGTTCCTTGGCCTTGGGCAGCGTGGTCTTGATCACCTCGTGCCGCAGCAGCGAGTTGGTCATGTTGCGCAGCATCGCCTGACGATGGCTACTGGTGCGGTTCAGCTTACGAAGTCCGTGACGGTGACGCATCTTCTTCCTCTTGCAGACTGTCGAGCCGCGGCTTCGCATTCACGCGAAGCCGGCGACGTCATTTCTCCAGGGCTCGCTCCAGCCCCACGGGCGGCCAGTTTTCCAGTTTCATACCGAGCGTCAAACCCCGCGATGCAAGGACTTCCTTGATCTCGTTGAGCGACTTGCGGCCCAGGTTCGGCGTTTTGAGCAGCTCGGTCTCGGTCCGCTGGATCAGGTCGCCGATGTAGTAGATGTTCTCTGCCTTGAGGCAGTTGGCCGAACGGACCGTGAGCTCGAGGTCGTCCACCGGGCGCAGCAGGATCGGATCGACCGGCGGCGTCTTCGACTGCTCTGCCTGCACCGGCGTGCCCTTCAGGTCCGCGAACATCATGAGCTGATCCACGAGCACCCGGGCCGCGTATCGGATCGCTTCTTCCGGTTCGATGACGCCATTGGTTTCGACGTCAACCACCAGCTTGTCGAGATCGGTCCGCTGCTCCACGCGCGCGCTTTCCACCGCGTAACTGACGCGCTTGACAGGGCTGAACGAGGCGTCCAGGACGATGCTGCCGATCGGCCGGGATTCCGAGGCCCCCGCATGAACGGAAGCCGGCACGTAACCGCGTCCCTGTTCGACCTTGATCTGCATGTCGAGCTTCCCGCCCGGCGCCAGATGGGCGATCACGTGCGAGGGGTTGATGATCTCCACGTCGTGCGTGCCTTCGATATCGCCGGCGGTCACGACGCTCTCGCCCTGCTTCTTCAGGTTGAGCGTGACCTCGTCACGGTTGTGCAGCTTGAGTACGATGCCTTTCAGGTTCAACAGCAGGTCGACCACGTCCTCCTGGATGCCGTCGATCGTCGAGTACTCGTGCAGCACGCCGCTGATCTTCACCTCGGTGGGCGCGTAGCCCGGCAAGGAGGACAGCAGGATCCGGCGTAATGCGTTGCCCAGCGTGTGGCCATAGCCGCGCTCGAACGGCTCCATCGTGATGCGCGCGTGGAACGGCCCGACGCTCTGCACATCGACGATACGCGGCTTGAGTAAGGTGCTGCTTTGCATAGGGTAAAGCCTCTGTAAGGAGAGAATGTTCCGCGCCGATCACGGAGCCGGACACGTTCGTCCGGCGAGCGGCCGCCCTGGCGGCCGCGAACCGCTGCCTTACTTTGAATACAACTCCACCACCAGGGATTCGTTGATATTCGCGGGCAGGTCCGAACGCTGCGGCATCGCCTTGAACGTTCCCTTCATCGCCTTCCCGTCGACTTCGATCCACTCCGGGAATCCCCGCTGCTCGGCCGCTTCGACGGCAGCCTTGATGCGCAGCTGGCTCTTCGCGCCCTCCGCAACCTCGACCACGTCACCCTGGCGCAGTTGGAACGAGGGGATGTTGACCCGGCGTCCGTTCACCAGGATGGAATTGTGGCGAACCACCTGTCGCGCCTCGGAGCGAGATGCGCCAAATCCCATGCGATAGACGACCGTGTCGAGCCTGCTCTCGAGAATCTGCAGCAGATTCTCGCCGGTGACGCCCTTGCGCCGGTCCGCCTCCGCATACACCCGGCGGAACTGCCCCTCGAGCACGCCGTAGATGCGACGGACCTTCTGCTTCTCGCGCAGCTGCGTCGCGTAGCCGGACGCGCGCGACTGTTTCTGGCCGTGCTGTCCCGGAGGATAGCTGCGGCGCTCGACCGGGCACTTGTCGGTGAAGCACTTCTCGCCCTTCAGGAACAGCTTCTCGCCTTCGCGACGGCACTGGCGGCACTTAGCGTCGAGATTTCTTGCCATGACTGATATTCCTCGTCAGATGCGCCGCTTCTTCGGCGGGCGGCAGCCGTTGTGCGGGACCGGCGTCACGTCGGAAATGCTGGTGATCTTGAAGCCCACGGCATTGAGGGCACGCACGGCGGACTCGCGGCCCGGCCCCGGTCCCTTGATGCGGACTTCCAGGTTCTTGACCCCGCATTCCTGCGCCTGGCGACCGGCCTGCTCCGCGGCAACCTGCGCTGCGAAGGGCGTGCTCTTGCGCGAGCCCTTGAAGCCTGAGCTGCCCGAGGTCGCCCAGGCGAGTGCGTTCCCCTGGCGGTCGGTGATCGTGATGATCGTGTTGTTGAAGGAGGCGTGGACGTGGGCGATACCTTCGGCCACGTTCTTCTTCACCTTCTTCCGCACTCGAGTTGGAGCTTTAGCCATGTCTGATCAATCCTTGCGGTTCCTGCAACCTCGAATAGCTGCCTGGTGCACCATCACTTGCCGGGTGTGCCGCCGGTCTTGATGGCGGCCTTGCGCGGCCCCTTTCGGGTGCGCGCATTGGTACGGGTGCGCTGTCCGCGCACCGGCAGGCCGCGGCGATGCCGCGTGCCCCGATAGCAGTTGAGATCCATCAACCGCTTGATGTTCATTGACACCTCGCGGCGCAGATCACCCTCCACCGTGAGCCGGGTCACCTGGTCGCGCAGCTTATCCATCTCCCCGTCCGACAGATCCTTGATCTTGGTCGAGGCAAGAATTCCGGCCGCCTCGCACAGCTTGCGCGCGGTGGTGCGGCCGATGCCGTATATCGCCGTCAGGGCGATCTCGGCATGCTGGTGGTTGGGGATATTGACGCCGGCGATCCGTGCCATAGCAATCCTTGAACTGTTCTATCCGCTTGCGACGGGCTCAGCCCTGACGCTGCTTGTGACGAGGATCGGTGCAGATGATCCGCACCACCCGATTGCGCCGGATGATCTTGCAGTTCCGGCACAGCTTCTTCACCGAAGCCTGTACTCTCATTTTCCCGCCTCCATTGACGGCCGCTGCTGCACGGACCGTTTACTTCGCGCGGAACACGATTCGCCCGCGACTCAGGTCGTAGGGCGTCAGTTCCACGGTAACCTTGTCTCCCGGCAGAATGCGTATGTAATGCATGCGCATCTTTCCGGAAATGTGCCCGAGCACGACGTGCCCGTTCTCTAGCTTTACCCTGAAGGTTGCATTAGGCAGGGTCTCCAGGATCTCCCCCTGCATCTGAATGGTGTCTTCCTTGGACATGCCCTATCGCGTCGGGAGCGGTCCGCCCCCCTTGAAATTGGCTTTCTTCAGAAGACTCTCGTACTGGTGCGACATGATGTAGGCCTTGACCTGGGCCATGAAGTCCATGGTCACGACCACGATGATCAACAGCGACGTGCCACCGAAATAGAACGGCACGTTCCATTTCACGATCAGGAACTCCGGCAGCAGACACACCAGCGTCACGTAGATCGCACCGGTCAGCGTCAGTCGCAGGATGATCCTCTCGACGTAGCGCGCCGTCTGCTCCCCAGGTCGGATGCCCGGCACATAGGCCCCGCTCTTCTTGAGGTTCTCGGCGGTCTCCTTCGGATTGAACACCAGGGCCGTGTAGAAGTAGCAGAAGAAGATGATCGCCGAGGCGTACAGAGCGACGTAGATCGGTTGACCCGGCGAGAGCATGCCGGACAGGTCGCGCAGCCAGGTCGCATTCTCGCTCGTGCCGAACCATCCCGCGAGCGTGGCCGGGAACAGGATCAGGCTCGAGGCGAAAATCGGAGGAATCACACCCGACATGTTCAACTTCAGAGGGAGAAACGAGGTTTGGCCCCCGAATACCTTGCGTCCTACCTGCCTCTTGGCATAGTGAACCGGGATGCGACGCTGGCCGTTCTCCACGAAGACCACGAGTGCCGTGACCAGGATCGCGCCCACGAACAGCAGCAGGACCATCGGAATGGCGAAGGCGCCGGTGCGCACCAACTCCAGTGTGCCGCCGATTGCCATCGGCAGCCCCGCCGCGATGCCGGCGAAAATGATCAGCGAGATGCCATTGCCGATGCCGCGCTCCGTGATCTGTTCGCCGAGCCACATCAGGAACATCGTACCGGTGACCAGTGTGACGACCGTCGTCAGGCGGAACATGAGCCCAGGGTCGATCACCAGCCCCTGCTGACCCTCCAGCGCGATCGCGATGCCCAGGCCCTGGAAAGTAGCGAGCCCCAGCGTGCCGTAGCGCGTGTACTGCGTGATCTTGCGCCGGCCGGTCTCTCCCTCCTTCTTGAGCGCCTCGAGGGTCGGCGACACCACCGTCAACAACTGCATGATGATGGAGGCCGAGATGTACGGCATGATGCCCAGGGCGAAGATGGAGAAGCGCGACAGAGCGCCTCCCGAGAACATGTTGAACATGTCCAGGATGCCGCCGCGCTGCGAGCGGAACAACTCCGCGAGCTGGGCGGGATCGATTCCGGGCACCGGCACGTGCGTCCCGATGCGGTAGACGATCAGCGCCCCCAGCAGGAACAGCAGCCGTCTCTTCAGATCGGCGAACTTTCCTGCGCCACGGCTGATGTTTTCGTTGGCCAAGTTCTTCTACCGGTCCCGGGCCTCAGCCCTCGATCTCGATGCTGCCGCCGGCCGCCTCGATGGCAGCGCGCGCACCCTTGGTCACGCCGATGCCCTTGAGGCGCACCGCACGCTCGATCTTGCCGGCCAGGATCACCTTTGCAGCCAGCGCGTCGCGCGGCACGATGCCGGTCGCCTTCAGGCTCGCCAGGTCGAACGCGTCTCCGGGCAGGCTGTTGAATGCGCTCAATCTCACTTCGGCCGTCAAACCCTGGGTCAGCGACAGGAACCCGCGCTTGGGCAGGCGCCGCTGCAGCGGCATCTGACCGCCCTCGAATCCCACCTTGTGGAAGCCCCCGGCACGCGCCTTCTGTCCCTTGTGGCCGCGACCACCTGTCTTGCCGTGACCGCTGCCGATGCCGCGACCGACGCGCTTGCGCGCATGCTTCGCTCCGGCAGCGGACTTGATCGTGTTCAGACGCATCTCAACCCTCGCACTTCAACAGGTACGACACCTTGTTGATCATCCCGCGAACTGCCGGCGTGTCCTCGACGGTCACGCAGTGGTTCAACCGGCGCAGGCCCAGCCCCCGCACGGTGGCGCGGTGGCTGGCCTCGGTGCTGATCAGGCTGCGCACCAAGGTGACTTTCAATGTCTTGTCTTGCGAGTTCTTTGCCATCTTCCAGTCAACCCATGATCTCTTCGACCGACTTGCCGCGCTTCGCGGCAATCTCGGACGGGGTGCTCATCGATTCGAGGGCATTGATCGTCGCCCGCACCACGTTATAGGGATTCGAGGAACCGAAGCACTTGGCGAGCACGTTCTGCACACCCATCACTTCGAACACCGCGCGCATGGCCCCCCCGGCGATGATGCCGGTACCGTCGGATGCAGGCTGGATCAAGACCTTCGCGGAGCCGTGCTCGCCGATCACGGCGTGATGCAGCGTGCCGCTCTTGAGGCTGATGCGCACCATCTTGCGGCGCGCCTCCTCCATCGCCTTCTGAACGGCGACCGGGACTTCGCGTGCCTTGCCCTTGCCCATGCCGATGCCGCCATCGCCGTCGCCGACGACCGTCAATGCAGCGAAGCCGAGGATACGTCCGCCCTTGACCACCTTGGTGACCCGGTTCACGGCCACCATCTTTTCGCGCAGTCCGTCTCCGCGCTCGTCCGACTGGGGTGCTTTCGCCATCGCTCTATCCTCAGAACTTCAGACCGGCTTCGCGAGCGGCGTCCGCCAACGCCTTCACCCGGCCGTGGTACTTGTAACCTGCGCGGTCGAACGCCACCGTCTCGATGCCCTTCTCGCGCGCTTTCTCCGCGATTCGCTTGCCCACCGCGCTCGCGGCCTGGATGTTGCCGCCGTTGGTCACCGACTCACGCAGGTCCTTGTCGAGGGACGACGCCGAGGCGATCACCTTGCTGCCCGTTGCGTCGATCACCTGCGCATAGATGTGCGCATTGGACCGATGCACCGCCAGGCGCACGGCACGAAGCTGGGAGATCTTGACCCGCGTCTGACGCGCGCGGCGCAGCCGCGCCACCTTTTTCTGCTTCATGGCTCGCCTCGCTTACTTCTTCTTCGTTTCTTTGTGCACGACGACTTCGTCCGCGTACCGGACGCCCTTGCCCTTGTAAGGCTCCGGCGGCCGATAGGCGCGGATCTCCGCCGCCACCTGCCCGACCTGTTGCTTGTCCATGCCCTTCAGCACGATCTCGGTCTGCGTGGGCGTCTCGACCTTCACCCCCTTCGGCATGGCATGCACGACGGGATGCGAGAAGCCGAGCGAAAGATTCAGCTTGTCACCCTGGGCCTGGGCCCGGTAGCCGACCCCGACGAGGGTGAGCTTGCGCTCGAAGCCCTTCGACACGCCGACCACCATGTTCGCCAGCACGGCACGCACGGTTCCAGACATGGCGTTGGCGCGCTTGGTCTCCTCGGCCTGCTGCACCGAGATCTCCGATCCCTCCCGCTGAAACGTCACTTCGGGCGGCATCCGCCGGGTCATCGTGCCGAGCGGCCCCTTGACAGAGACCTCGCCGGCATCGACCGTCACATCCACCCCCGCGGGTAGCTGGACGGGGAGTTTTCCGATCCTGGACATGTTCAGTTGCTTCCTTTAACCGTTCCGCCGCGAGTGTCCGGCCTCAAGCCACGATGCAGAGCACTTCGCCGCCGACCCCACTGCTCCGCGCCTTGCGGTCGGTCATCACGCCCCGCGAGGTGGAGACGATGGCGATGCCCAATCCGTTCATCACCTGCGGAATTTCCTTGCTGCCTTTATAGATGCGCAGCCCCGGACGGCTCACGCGTTCGATCTTCTCGATCACGGGACGTCCCGCGTAATACTTCAAGCCGATCTCCAGCGTACTCTTTGCGCCGTCGGCCACCACCTTGAAGTCCTCGATGTAGCCCTCGTCCTTCAGGACCTCGGCGATCGCGACCTTGACCTTGCTGCACGGCATTGCCACGGTGGTCCGCTCGGACATCTGCGCGTTGCGGATCCGCGTCAGCATGTCGGCAATCGGATCAGTCATGCTCATCTGCTATTCCTCTCCGCTTCGCCTACCAGCTGGCCTTGATCACACCCGGGATTTCGCCACGCATGGCGATCTCGCGCAGCTTGTTGCGCGCCAGGCCGAACTTGCGAAACACGCCGCGGGGCCGCCCCGTCAGCGTGCAACGGTTGCGCAGACGCACGGGACTCGCGTTGCGCGGCAGCTTCTGCAGCTGAGCACGCGCCTCGTCGCGCTCCTCGTCAGAGAGCTTGGTGTTGGCGATGACTGCTGCGAGCTCGGCACGCTTAGCGGCGAACTTCTTCACGGTCTCGCGTCGTTTCTGCTCGCGGTTGATCAGTGCAAGCTTGGCCATTGCGACCTCAATGTCTGAACGGAAAGTTGAAGGCCGACAGCAGCGCACGCGCCTCGTCGTCGGTCTTCGCAGTGGTGGCGATGGTGATGTTCATCCCCCGCAGCGCGTCGATCTTGTCGTACTCGATCTCCGGGAAGATGATCTGCTCCTTCACCCCCATGTTGAAATTGCCGCGACCATCGAAGGATCGGGCCGGGATGCCGCGGAAGTCGCGGATCCGCGGAATAGCGATCGCGACGAGGCGGTCGAGAAACTCGAACATGCGCTGGCCACGCAGCGTGACCATGCAGCCGACGGGATAGCCCTGACGGATCTTGAAGGTGGCGATCGACTTGCGCGCCACTGTCACCATGGGCTTCTGGCCGGCGATCTTCTGCAGATCGGCGACCGCGTTGTCCATGATCTTCTTGTCTCCGACCGCCTCCCCCACACCCATATTGAGTACGATCTTCTGGAGGCGCGGCACCTCCATCACCGACTTGTAGCCGAACTTCTTCGTCAGGTCGGGAACGACGGTGCTTCGATAGTGTTCCTGCAGGCGTGCCATCTACCATGCCCTCAAACGTCGATCATCTCGCCGTTGGACCGGAACACGCGCACGTGGCGCCCGTCGTCCAACTTCTTGATGCCCACCCGGTCACCCTTCTTGGTGGATGGATTGAAGATCGCCACGTTCGACACGTGCAGCGGCATCTCCCGGTCGATGATGCCGCCGGTCTGCCCTTTCATGGGATTTGGGCGCAGGTGCTTCTTCGCGACGTTCGCGCCTTCCACGACCACGTGTTCGGCATCGACCACGCGCAGCACGGTTCCCCGCTTGCCCCTGTCCTTGCCGGTGGTGACGATCACCTCGTCGCCCTTCTTGATCTTTCGCATTGCGTTCCTCTGCTCTCGGCGACCCGCAGCGTCACAACACTTCAGGCGCGAGCGACACGATCTTCATGAATCGCTCGGTCCGCAGCTCGCGGGTGACGGGTCCGAAAATGCGCGTACCGATGGGCTCCAGCTTGTTGTTCAGCAGCACCGCGGCGTTCGTGTCGAACTTGAGCAGGGAGCCGTCCTGGCGCCGCACGCCCTTGGTGGTTCGCACCACCACGGCGTTGTAGATCTCTCCTTTCTTCACACGGCCGCGGGGCGCGGCATCCTTCACGCTGACCTTGATGACGTCGCCAATGCCCGCATAACGGCGTTTGGAACCGCCCAATACCTTGATACACATCACTGAGCGTGCGCCGGTGTTGTCGGCGACGTCCAGCATGCTTTCCATCTGGATCATGTCATTCTCTCCAACTTCTCCGCCAGCAGTTCCGCCACATCCTTGACGGCCACAACGC
>CAZNBS010000001.1:63999-65419 GCA_964570955.1 uncultured Burkholderiales bacterium
TATAATTTCTTTTTCACCAACTTCTCCGCCAGGGAAGACCCGCAAGCGGCCAGTTTTGGAACCCGTTGGGTGAGGGGGCCTCGATTTCTCGAGGTGATCCGGGCGCATTGCCGCAACGCTTGTGCGGCCCCGTGCCCGGGCGAATCTCGAAAAGCAGAGTAGTGTAACTGCCGCTGCCTGGAAGCGCAAGCCTCGAGGGGCTCACACCTCGCGGGCTTTCTCCACCAGCTTCACCACGCGCCAAGCCTTGGTTTTCGACAATGGCCGGCATTCCTCGATCAATACCAGGTCCCCGGGATGGAACTCGTTGTTCTCGTCGTGGACGTGGTACTTCTTGGAGCGTCCGACGTACTTCCCGTACAGCGGGTGCTTGATCTTGCGCTCGACGAGGACGGTCACCGTCTTGTCCATCTTGTCGCTGGTCACACGGCCGGTCAGCCGGCGGCGGACGCCTTCCTGTGCGGTCGACTCGCTCATGCCTGCTTCACCTTCTCTCTCATGATCGTGCGCACCCGCGCGATGCTCCGGCGGGTCTTGCGCAGTTCCGACGTGTTGGTCAATTGCTGCGTGGCCTTCTGCATACGCAACCCGAACTGAGCGCGAAGGAGCTCGTTGAGCTCCTTCTGCAGCTCTTCCACGCTCTTGCCTTTGAGTTCCCTGGCATCCATCGCTTACCCCAGCTGTCGCGAGACGAAGGTGGTGATGATCGGCAGCTTCGCGGCTGCGAGGCGGAACGCCTCGCGTGCCAGCGCCTCGTCCACGCCGTCCATCTCGTAGAGCACCTTGCCCGGCTGGATCTCCGCGACGAAGTACTCGGGATTGCCCTTGCCGTTACCCATCCGGACTTCGGCGGGCTTCTGCGAGATCGGCTTGTCGGGGAAGAGGCGGATCCAGATCCGGCCGCCGCGCTTGATGTGTCGGGTCATGGCCCGACGCGCCGCTTCGATCTGGCGGGCGGTCAACCGGCCGCGCCCGATGGCCTTCAGGCCGTACTCCCCGAAGCTGACCTTGTTGCCCCGGGTGGCGATGCCCTTGTTCCGCCCCTTATGCTCCTTGCGGAACTTCCTTCTAGCTGGCTGCAGCATTCTTGGCTCCTGATCTGCGCGGCTTCTTCTCCGGCTCGGGCGCCGGCGCCACGATGGGCTGCTCGCCCTTGCCAAGGGTCTCGCCCTTGAATACCCATACCTTGATGCCGATCACGCCGTACGTCGTCTTTGCCTCGGCAAAGCCGTAGTCGATCTCGGCGCGCAGCGTATGCAACGGCACCCGACCCTCGCGGTACCACTCCGTGCGGGCGATTTCGATCCCGTTGAGGCGACCGGCGCTCATGATCTTGATGCCTTGCGCCCCCAGTCGCATTGCGTTGGACATCGCGCGCTTCATGGCACGGCGGAACATGATCCGCTTCTCCAGCTGCTGC
>CAZNBS010000002.1:0-51838 GCA_964570955.1 uncultured Burkholderiales bacterium
TCGCCGCCGCGGTCGCCGACGGCGTGCCGGTGCGCGCGGCGCAGCCCGCCGCGGCATGGGAGACCCTCGGGGTGAACAGCAAGGTGCAGCTTGCGGCGCTCGAGCGCATCTACCAGCGCAACGTCGCCGAGGATCTGCTCGCGGCCGGCGTGACGCTCGCCGATCCGCAGCGGATCGACGTGCGCGGCATGCTCGCCTGCGGATGCGACGTCGCGATTGACGTCAACTGCGTGTTCGAGGGCAGCGTGACGCTGGGTGACGGGGTGAGCATCGGCGCAAACTGCGTGCTGCGCGATGTGCGCGTCGCGGCGGGCACCCGCGTGGAACCCTTCTGCCACATCGACGACGCCGAGATCGGCGCCAACTGCCGCATCGGACCCTACGCGCGCATCCGGCCGGATACGCGGCTCGCCGAGGCCGTCCACATCGGCAACTTCGTCGAGGTGAAGGCAAGCGAGATCGGCGCTGGCTCCAAGGCGAATCACCTCGCTTACGTCGGCGACAGCTTGATCGGCCGCAACGTCAACGTGGGTGCGGGGACCATTACGTGCAACTACGACGGCGCGAGCAAGCACCGGACGGTGATCGAGGACGACGTGTTCATCGGCTCTGACACGCAGCTCGTCGCGCCCGTACACATTGGACGCGGAGCCACGCTCGGAGCGGGCACGACGCTCGTGAAGGATGCGCCCGCAGATCAGCTCACGTTGTCACGGGCACGGCAGGTTAGCGTGCCGGGATGGCGACGCCCTCGAAAGAAGCCCTGATCTCCGGCACCCCGAGCGCGCCGCGCGCGAGGCGCCATTTGCGCTGAGCGGACCGTCTCTTGCTCGCGCCAAGACTGCAAAACACTGTCACAGATCGGGCAAATATCGCGGTCATGCGTAGCAGCATTCGCGGACAATGGCGGTCATTTCAAGCGTGCCCGATTAAGGTGGAGACATGTGCGGCATCGTCGGCGCCGTCGCGCGGCGTAACATAGTTCCGGTATTGTTGGAGGGCCTCAAGCGGCTTGAGTATCGAGGCTACGATTCGGCTGGAATCGCTGTCCTGAATGGTGGCCTGCAGCGCTGGCGGACTTCCGGCCGCGTCGCCGAGCTCGCTGGCCTCGCCGAGCGCGAGCTCGCTTCCGGCGCGACTGGAATCGCACATACCCGGTGGGCCACGCACGGCGTTCCTTCGGAGCGCAACGCCCACCCTCACGTGTCCAGCGGTCTCGCCGTGGTGCACAATGGCATCATCGAGAATCACGCAGGCATGCGCAGGCGGCTCGAGGACGTGGGCTATCGGTTCGACTCCGATACGGACACGGAAGTCATTGCGCACCTCATTCACCGGCACCTGAGCTCGTCGCGCGACTTGTTGGCCGCAGTCGCGGCGGCGATCGCCGAGCTGGATGGCGCCTATGCGATCGCGGTCATCGCGCAGAGCGAACCGGACCACATAATCGTTGCCCGCAAGGGCGCCCCGCTCGTGCTTGGCGTTGGTGAAGGCGAGAGATTCGCGGCGTCGGACGTGTCTGCGCTCCTGCAAGTCACCCAACGGGTCGTCTACCTCGAGGAAGGCGATGTCGCCGAGCTGCGTGTCGACGGGCACCGCATCGTCGACGACGCCGGAAAACCGGTCGAGCGGCCCGTGCACGAGAGCAACTTGACGTCCGCCTCTGTCGAGCTTGGCCCCTACCGCCACTTCATGCAGAAGGAGATATTCGAGCAACCCGGCGCAGTGGCGAATACGCTCGAGCTGGTGGCAAACGTGAAATCCGTAGCCCCGCAGCTCTTCGGTGCCGAGGCGGAAAGTCTTCTTCGCGACGTCGATGCAGTGCTTGTGCTCGCGTGCGGAACGAGCTTTCACGCCGGGGCAGTCGCTCGTTACTGGATCGAGTCGATCGCGGCCATACCCTGTGCAGTCGAGATCGCAAGCGAGTACCGCTACCGCCGCACCGTGCCGAATCCGCGTCAGCTCATCGTGACCATTTCGCAATCCGGAGAGACCGCAGACACGATTGCCGCGCTCAGGCACGCAGTATCGCTCGGTCAGGAGCGCACGCTCACGATCTGCAATGTGCCAGAGAGCGCGCTGGTTAGGCAGTCCAAGTTGCGGTTTCTCACCCGTGCTGGTCCGGAGATTGGCGTCGCGTCGACCAAGGCGTTCACGACGCAGCTCGCGGCGCTATTCCTGCTCACGCTGGTGCTCGCCCGGCTCCGTGGGAGGCTCGGCGACTCCGAGCAGGGCCAGCACCTCACGGCGTTGCGGCATCTCCCATCTGCGCTGCAGGCTGTGTTGGGATGCGAATCCGAGGTTATCGGGTGGGCCCGGCGCTTTGCTTCGAAGCATCACGCGCTGTTCTTGGGTCGCGGAATCCATTATCCGATCGCATCAGAAGGCGCGCTTAAGCTGAAGGAGATTTCCTATATTCACGCCGAGGCTTATGCAGCCGGGGAGCTCAAGCACGGACCGCTCGCCCTTGTGGACAGCGATATGCCCGTTGTTGCTGTAGCGCCAAGCGATGCTCTGCTGGAGAAGCTCAAGTCGAATCTGCAGGAGGTTCGCGCCCGAGGCGGCGAGCTCTTCGTCTTCGCAGATCGCGATGCGCAAATCGAGGACGGAGCCAATGTCATTCGTCTCACGGATTACGCCGGAGCCCTGTCGCCAATCCTGCACGTTGTGCCATTGCAGCTGCTCGCCTATCACACCGCCATCGAGCGCGGAACCGACGTGGACAAGCCGCGGAACCTCGCCAAGTCGGTGACCGTGGAGTAGCGGGAGCCGCACACCGGGGCCGATAAGGCGCCCGGCCACGCTCCGCTCTAGTCCAACCGGGTTCAGGAACTTCCAGCGGCAGGCAGTGCGCACGCAATTACCCAAGCCTGAGTTCGAGCCGCTGCGGCGGCGCTCGCGAGAAAAATCCGCCCCCGATGCATGCGCTGACGGCCGACAGCGTCGCAAGTCCGCGGCGCGGCGCCGCGAAGGCGCAAAGTGCGCCGCACGCTGAGCGTATCGAGTCCGCGACCGCGCGAGTGCCATGGCTAGGTCCTTCAAGCGACGGTTCCTGATCCTCTGCCGCACCCTGGGGCTATTCCGACTGACTCGCCGGCTTGTCGCGCGCCGATTGCTGATTCTCTGCTACCACGGATTCTGCGCCGGTGACGAAGCGAGATTCCGGCCGAAGCTGTTCATGGCGGCAGAGACGTTCGCGGGCCGCATGGACGTACTCAAGACAAGCGGCTCGCCGATACTTGAGCTCGAGGAGGCGCTCCGACGCCTTTCCGCGGGTACGCTTCCGCCGAATGCCGTAGTCGTCACGATCGACGACGGTTTCCATGGCGTATACGATCGCGCACTGCCTGTCCTCGAGCAGAGAGGGATTCCCGCCACTGTCTACGTGACCTCGTACCATGTCCTGAAGCAGACGCCGGTCTTCCGCCTCGTCGTCCAGTACATGTTCTGGAGGACGAGGACGGCCACGCTGGACTGCACCGATTGGCGATGGCTCGACGACAGCGGGAAGATCGCGCTCGAGCCCGCCAAGCGAAACGCGGTCGCGATGCGGGTAGTCGCACATGGCGAGGCGCTGGCGACCGAGGCCGAGCGCGAAGCGCTGCTCTGCCGACTCGGCGAGAAACTCGCAGTCGATTACGAGGAGCTCAAGCATCGACGCGTATTCACTCTAATGAGCCAGGACGAGCTTGCCCGCGCCGTCACGCGTGGCCTGGATATCCAACTACATACGCACCGCCATCGATTTCCTCCGGATGACCCCGTCGCGTGCGCGCGAGAGATCCTGGATAACCGCAGTGCACTCGAACCGAGTCTCGCCTATTCACCGACTCACTTCTGCTATCCGAGCGGCGTATGGCGTGAGCAGCATTGGACGACGCTCGAGGCGACCGG
Organism: uncultured Burkholderiales bacterium; assembly: GCA_964570955.1. Taxonomy (GTDB): domain Bacteria; phylum Pseudomonadota; class Gammaproteobacteria; order Burkholderiales; family SHXO01; genus SHXO01. The sequence continues at coordinate 3,895 of CAZNBS010000002.1, forward strand.
CGTGCGCAGCGCGGTGACGTGCGATCCCGGCTTCAACGACGCGAGCACACCGCGGTTCGCGTTGAAGCGATTCTTGGACGGGGAGGACGTGAGCGCCATCGAGTTCGAAGCCGAGGTCTCCGGATTCACGCAGCTGCTGCGCGCCCTACTTCGCCGCTAAAAACCGCCCCGAGATTTGCACATGCGCGCGCAGAAGCGGACGAGCGCGACGCACGACCCGTGTAGACCCCCTCCTGGCGAGCGTATTGGCATTTCGAGATAGGTTCTAACCCGGGATCCTCGCAGGGAATCGAGATGATCGCGCGGCGCCCGTAACGGTCGGCGCGCGCCAGCGCTCGACCAGCGCGGCGCATGAAGCGCCCTCGACCCAAGAGATCATCAGGCTCCCCGTTCGAGCACCACTTGCCGCGATCATCAGGGGAGGCCCTGTGAGACACCCGGGCGAGGCATGGAAACGGGCGTGCTTCCCTCCCGAAGTCCAGGGCTACCCCGCGCCGTTAGTTCACGAGGCTACCTCGCTAGGGCGACTCGCGGGTTCCAGCGCGAAGGACGGTTGCGCCAGCCGTCCAGTTCTGCGGGAATGACCGAATTCGTGCATCCAGACTTACAACAAGTGTCAACTTCCCTCGATCACGTCACCTTTTGTGGCACCGTCGCAGCGGGACGTGGCGCACGGGAGCTAGACTTAGCATTGCGTAACCTAATCGAGCCCGGAGCACGCCGGCACCCGCGGAGTTCACATCGATAGGCGCTGCAGGCGCGATATCGTCGCCGCGAACCCGAGGCGCGCACGTCTAGGCGAGTGCGTCGGCGGAGCGATAACCGACCTCAGCGCAAATAGGGAGAGTTCTCTACGCATATGCAGATTCGACTGGATCCCTACTACGCCAACGCCATAACGGAACTTCGCAGGTCGACGTCCGTCGTGCGTACGATGAGGAGCGTGCTGACGAAGGCGCCGATCTCCCGCCCGCGCAAGTCGTTCAGTATCTACAAGTTCGACACGCTGGTTCCGATCCCCATGGAGCAGACTCTTGCGCAGTCAGACATCACAATCAGGCCGGGGTCGCAGGCCGACCTGACCCGCATGGAGGGTATGGAAACATGGCGCGACATCGACGTCTACCGGGACTGGCTTGCGAGAGGGCGTCACCTTCTCATCGCCGAGGAGCGGGGCGAGATCGTTTCCTATAGTTGGCAAGACTTCGGTGAGCAGTTCGTCATAGAGCAAGTTCCAGAGCTTCGATATCGACTGAGCGAGGATGCGTGCTACGGCGACGAGTCCTACACTCCGGTGGCGCACCGTGGCCGTGGACTCAGGCGTCTGTTGTTCGTGGCAGAGCGCCAGCTTGCCAGAGCTAGAGGGCGAAGATTCGTCGTAGCCTATTTCATGTCCAAGCGCGCGGCCGAAGACGCGCTGCGCAATTTTGAGCGACTTGGGGTGCCGCGGGGAGTCGCACTTCACGAAGTAGTTCTGTGGAACTTCGGCGGATTGCGAATCGCGAGCGCGAGAGCGCTGGCGGAAGATCGCACCATAAGATGCCTGGACTAGGAAGGCCGTGCAGGATGCTGCGCAGGCAACTTCGCGCTTTTCGGGCAAGTAGGAACGCTTCCCAAGTCGTGGCCTGCTCGAATGGAGTTTCCCATCGGTTTAGCGGACTCGGGAGCATTCGGAGCACGATCCGAGTGCGGGGCGTTGATTGATCTACGTATGTGAGCACCACGATGCGGTGCTTCAGATCTGGCGCCAGCAGGAGGCACGCCAGATTTCGTTGACACACGTGGATTTCCACGACGATCTGCGTGGACTCGTGGTCGATCGGCGCAGGCGTCGCGCGTATGCGGTGGCGGGCGGACTCGAAGAGGTCGATGTCGGCAACTACCTGGCGCATGCGGTGCTCGAGCGGCGTATCGAACGCGTGCAGTGGGTTCACGATATTCCCGGCGGCCGAATGTACGACTGGGGGATCGTCCGTTACGAAAGCGACATCAGAGCGGTGCCTGATCGGCTGTGGCGCGCGATCCGCAGGAGTGCAGAAGTGCCGTTTTCCTTCGAGGAGTCGCTTCTGTCGGACTGGCGCGGTGTTCCTCACGGAGATCGGCTGTCCGTTTGCTGGGATTGCTTTGCCTCGATCCTTCAGGACCCGTCGGGCACAAGAGGTCGGGTGGAGGTATTCCTGGAGCGTCTCGGCAGTGCCATTCCGCCGGACACATATCTTGCCTACTCGCCGGACTATTGCGTCGCAGAGCATCTACCATTGTTCCTCGATCTAGTCGAGACACTGTCCCAGCGATTCGGCCAGCCGGTGACATGGCTCTCGCCGAATCTTCGCATCGGCGAGGTTCACCCAGAAGGAAACGACGCGCGCCTGCCGACGGGGTGGCTATCACGGTCCGTTTTCTGGCTTCATCGCAAGGGGATTTACTAGTCGCAGGAATGGTTGATCTGCGGGCTCGCCGTGTACGCACGGACCGCGCATCGACAGGGCTTCGCCTTCACTGCGCGCACGTGCTCGGGTCAGGTCGCATAGCCGCCGCGCTCGTGGCTTGCCATGCGGTGGCCTCGGTGCAGCAACTCCACCGTTTGCCGCGTGATGCGCGCCTCGAGGTCCCAGCGCACCAGAGGGCGCAGTACGGTCAAGCCGGGTGTGGCTTCGCTATTCGCGGGTGGCCACGTCGGTTGAGGCCATACCAAGCGCCAACTAGCGGCCAGGCGCTTGCGCGGGGCCAGGTGCCTCGCGCACGAGCCCGCCGCCATTCGCCAGCGTATGATGGATGGATCTTCCGCGCCGGATGGCTCTGGTCGGCTCGAGCGCAAAAAAATCGTGAAACTTTGTGAACTGATGGGATTTGTGCCCGGTACATTTCAAAATTTCCGCTCGTACGGGCCGTCACACGGCGCGCTCTGCGGATAGAATCCACGGTCAGCAACTCGACTATGATTTCGGCATATCGATCTGTGCAATGGCGGGATCTTTGCCTTCTGCCGCTCTTGCCGCGAAGGGTGATTGATCATTAAGCAGGGGGAAATCATGATGCGGTCAGTCGAATCCAGAACCTTCAACGCGTGGATGCGCAAAGCAGCGGTCGTCGCTGCGCTCGCCCTGCTGGGAGCCTGTGCAACAAGCGACCACCCGCCGGCGCCGCGCGATGCCGCGGCACCAGAGTACAAGTACCTGATCGGGCCGTTAGACACGGTGAACATAATCGTGTGGCGGAACCCAGAGCTCTCGCTCAGCGTTCCCGTCCGCCCCGACGGGAAGATCACTACGCCACTGGTTGAGGATCTTCCGGCGCTCGGCAAGGATCCGACGACGCTGGCGCGCGACATCGAGAAGTCTCTCTCGCGGTACGTTCGCGACCCGGTCGTCACCGTCATCGTAACCAGCTTCGCCGGGCCGTATAGCGAGCAGATCCGGGTCATCGGTGAGGCTGCGCGCCCGCAGATACTCGCGTACCGGCAGAAAATGACGGTCCTGGACGTAATGATCGCCGTGGGCGGGCTCACCGACTTTGCGAACGGGAATGCGGCGACCATCCTGAGGACGTCCGAGGGCGACAAGCTGTATAGCGTGCGCTTGACGGACCTCGTCAAGCGAGGCGACATTTCGGCGAACGTCGAAATGAAGCCTGGCGACGTCCTAGTAATTCCACAAAGTTGGTTCTGACTTCTTGGCCGCGGCCCGTCCGCTCTTTCCTCTGAGGTGGACGCCGACCAACCCAACCTAACGGACCGATGAAGCATGGACGATCAGCTTAGACAAGTAATGACCTCTCTGCATGGGATGTGGCGTCGCCGGTGGGTCGGCCTGACAGCCGCCTGGATCGTCGGCATCATCGCTGCGATCGTCGCTCTCAAGACTCCCGAGCAGTACGAGGCAACTGCGCGCTTCAAGATCGATACCCAGTCGATTCTTCGGCCGCTTCTGTCAGGCCTCGCTGCCGAGGCTGAGCTGCCGGAGCCCCATGTACAGGTCGCGATGCTGAGCAGGACTCTAGTGAGCCGCCCGAACGTACAGCGACTCGTCCAAGCTATCGGAATCGACAAGAGCAACACGGATCCGGCGGAAGTGGACGAGCTGGTCTCGGACCTCCTGCAACGTATCAAGGTGATCAGCGAGGGCGAGGAGTTGGAGGTTTTCACGCTTTCGGTGCGTCATCCGGATCCTGAGATGGCCGAGCGAGTCGCCGGCGGTATGGTCACCGTGCTGATGGAGTCGACTGCCGGATTGAAGCGCCAGGATGCCGATCAGGCCCAGAAGTTCCTCGACGAGCAGATCAAGCTGTACGAGCATCGGCTCGACGAGGCGGAAAGCCGCTTGAAGGGCTTCAAACTGCGCAACTTGCAGCTTACGGGCGAGGGACGTGACTATCTCACGCGCATGAGCGTCGCGCAGGAGGAACTCGGCAAGGCGCGGCTCGAGCTGCGTGCTGCCGAGAACTCCCGCGACGCACTGAGGCGGGAACTCGCAGGCGAGCAGCCGATAGTGCTGGCGCAGCCGGAAAACATGACGCGCATGGCGGTTCCCGAGATCGACGGACGGTTGGACGCGCAACGCAAGCAGCTTGACGAGCTCAAGCGCCGGTATACCGACGCCCACCCCGACGTGGTGGCGACGAAGCGCTTGATCGCGCAGCTGGAGACGGAGCGCAAGCAGATCATTCAGGCACGCCATCAGGCTGCAGCGTCAAGTGGTGGCAGCCTGTCCGACAACCCCGTGATTCAACAGCTCCGGGTTTCGCTCTCCACGGCCGAGGCGAACGTGGCGTCGCTCCAGGCGCGTGTCGCGGAGCTGAACTCCCGCTACGCGACGATGCGTGCGGAAGCAGAGCGTATGCCGCAGATCGAAGCGGAGCTTGCGCAGCTGAATAGAGACTACGACGTTCAGCACAAGAACTATCAGGAACTGATCGCGCGGCGCGAAGCCGCCGGTATGTCCGGTCGAGTGGGGGCTGCCGGCGTCGACGCCAGATTCCGCGTGATCGAGCCGGCGCGCGCGTCGCGCGAACCGGTGATGCCGACCCGGCTCGTAATGCTGGTCGGTGCGCTTGCTGCTGCGCTTGCAGCGGGGCTTGCCGCGTCGCTGGCAGCGAGCCTAGTCGCCCCCGTAGTGCACGACACCCGTGCGCTGCGGGAAGTTGCGCAGCGCCCGGTATTGGGCGCTGTGTCAATGGCATCCAGCAAGACGCAAGCATCGAGGGAGTTTCGCCACGGCGCAGCGTTCCTAGGCGGCCTGGGCGGGTTGATCGCGATCTTCTTCGTCCTGCTTTACGTTATGACCGTCGCAGTACCAAAGATCTAAGAGGCCGCGCGTGGAAACTACGATCGAGAAAGCTGCCGAACGGCTCGCCCAACTTCGCCGCGCCGGCGTCGAGGTTCCGTCCTTCGAGGCGAGCGCAGTCGGAGGATCGGCATCGGAGAGAGATGACTGCGCTACGATATCCGATCCTGCCGCTGACGCACGGCACTCAACCCGTGACGGAGCGAGCCCGGAAGTCGTGATCGATTTCGCGCGGCTCGCGGGCGCCGGCATGATCACGCCGGATGATCTGCAGTCGCAGATCGCCGACGAGTTCCGCCTCATCAAGCGCCCCTTGCTGGATAACGTGCGTGCGAGCTCCAGATCGCCCGAACAGCGCGCCAATCTCATCATGATCACGAGCGCGCTCGCCGGCGAGGGCAAGACATTCGTGGCCGTCAATCTTGCGTTGAGTATCGCGATGGAGATGGACTACAGAGTGCTCCTCGTCGAGGCCGACGCGCGACGTCCCTCCGTCTTGAGCACGCTCGGTTTACCCGCGTCGCGCGGACTGATCGACGTGCTCGTCGATCCCGGAGTTCGCCTCGGCGATGTGCTGCTGCGCACCAGTTTGCCCAGGCTGTCCGTGCTCCCGGTGGGATCGCATCATGCGCGCGCGGCCGAGTTGCTCTCGAGCCAGAGCATGACCGTGTTGGCGCGAGAGCTGTCGAGCCGGTACTCCGATCGAATCATTATCTTCGATACGCCGCCGATTCTTTCGAGTGCCGAGGCGCGCGCGCTTGCGATGCACGTAGGCCAGATTGTCGTGGTCGTTGCAGCCGGCTCGACTAGCAACAGCGCGCTCCGGCACGCGTTGGAGACGCTGGAGAGCCGCCCCACAGTCATGACCATGCTCAACAAGGTGACCGGGTCCAGTCAGGCATACGCGCGTGAAGAATACGGTGGGCGGCCAGCGAGGGCGACGCAGGCCTGATTGAGGAAGCGATGCGCTTCCGCGAAATGAAAGCGGCTCCGTCGCAGCTGCGCCTCGCGTGTCTCGCGTGTGGACTTGGCGTAGCTGTAGCGATCGGCGGCGGCCAGCCTGTGCGGGCGCAGCCGGCAGACCCGCCGCCCACGGGGGGCAGCGGCGCCGCGGTGCCGGCGCCCCCGTCTGCGCCTCAGCGGTCCTTGGACGCCTCCGCAGCGGGACGGATCCACCTGCCGGCGCGCGCGCCGATCGGACTTCGCTTGCCTGCATCGGGAGCGCTGCAGAGATGGACGGTCGCACCTTCGGTATCGGCCATGGCGACTGCGACCGACAACGCCGGGTTCGATCCGCCTGCCGACGCAGAGTCGGACGTTTTTCTTGAGCTGTTTCCGAGCATCACGATCAGCGGCCGATCGCCGCGCGTCGAGCTCGATCTGGACTACACCGGGCAGGTCAGCTACGCCGCGCGGGGTACGGCGTCGACCGAGTACTTGAACAGCCTCGCTGCAGTCACTCGAATCACTGCGATCGAGAACTTCTTCTTCATCGATGCTTCCGCCGAGGTGTCCCAGAACTATATCTCGGCGCTCGCTCCCCGACCGCTGAATCCGGAGGGTGAGCCCGCAAACAGGGTCGAGGAACGGTCGATCGCGCTGAGCCCGTTCATCGAGGGTCTGATCCGCGGGCCGGATATCGCTTATACGCTGCGCTACAACTGGGCAGCGACCACCTTCGAAGAGGAGCAGGACCCGACCCTCCCGACCCCCCGGACCACGGAGTGGATCGGGCAGATTGCAGGACCGCTCGGTAGGAAGCTCGCGTGGAGCATCGACTACCTGAACTCGGTAACCGAATGGGAGAATCAGCCGGTCGACCAGAAGTACCAGCAGTATCTGGGGACTCTCTATTACCAGGTTGATCCTCTCTTGACCCTGTCGGCGAGCGCGGGTCGGGAGTACAACAACTTCTCACTCGTCGATCAGTGGTACACGAACTACGGGGGCGGCATTCGCTGGCGCCCCTTCCAGCGCACGCTGGCCGCTGCAAACGTCATGAAGCGATTCTTCGGGACGGGGTATGAGCTCGTGTTCAATCACCGTCACCGTCGCGCGGCGTTTGCCCTGAACGCGAGCAGGGATATCGCGACATACAGCGAGACGGCTTTCTCTGCACCGGGTGGTGGAACCCGGTCGCTGCTGGACGCGGCCCTAACGGCGCAGATCGCCGATCCGGCCGAGCGGCGTACGGCGGTCAATCAGCTCATCGCCCTGTCCGGTCTTCCGCCGATCCAGGCCAACACGTCGAGTTTCTTCACGCAGGCGGTCATGTTGCAGAATCAGATCGAGGGCGCTTTCGCGATTATCGGTGTAAGAAACATTGCAACGATTGCGGCCTTCAGGCGGGACCGGCGGCCCATCGGTACGTTGGTGGTCGGTGTGCCCGACGACGCGTTCATCAACTTCAGCAAGGAGACCGAGACCGGTGGGGCGGTCTCGTTCACGCACCGGATTTCCCCGCTGACGGCGCTGTCCGCTGTCTATGGTCGCTCCTATGTTCGCGGATTCGTTGCCGACGTTCCGACGAATACGGCGACAGAGGACACCGTGCTGGTCACGCTGTCGAGGCGATTCGGGCCCAGGACCACCGCATTCGTCGGCGCACGTTACCAGCGCTTCGCCGACGATCCGTCGGAAGATCCACCCACCGCCGAGCGAGCAATCATGGCCGGGATAACCTATTTCTTCTAGCGAGAACTCATGTACGAGCAGTTCTACAAGCTGAGGGGCAGACCGTTCCAACTCAATCCGGATCCCGCGTTCTTCTTCGGCAGCCGCGGTCACAAGCGCGCACTCGCGTACCTGCAATACGGCGTCAATCAGAACGAGGGATTCATCGTCATCACCGGCGAGATCGGTGCCGGCAAGACCACGCTCGTGCGCAGTCTGATCGAGGGTCTTGACCCGCGCCAGTTCGTGGCGGCGCAGCTGGTGAGTACGCAGCTTGCAGCGGGCGACTTGCTGCGGGCGGTTGCGATCGCCTACGGTATCCGGTGCAAGGTGCGTGAGAAGGCGCAGCTGCTGGGCTCGATCGAGGCGTTTCTCACGGCGCTGTCAATCGATAACCGGCGAGCTCTACTGGTCGTCGACGAGGCGCAGAACCTGTCGCCGCGGGCAATCGAAGAGCTTCGGATGCTATCGAATTTCCAGCTCGGGACGAGGCCCCTGCTGCAGAGCTTTCTTGTCGGTCAACCGCAGCTTCGCGCGATCATGCAACGGCCGGAACTGGAACAGCTGCGCCAGCGGGTGCTCGCGTCATACCATCTGGGCCCGCTGGATCCGGGCGAGACCAATGCGTACATCACGCATCGGCTCACGCACGTCGGCTGGAACAAGGATCCGGATCTCGACGCGGCGGCGCTTGCGGCGATTCATGGTATCACCGGCGGGATACCGAGGAAGATAAATCTTCTCTGCGATCGGCTGCTCCTCGCCGGTTTCCTTGCGAACAAGCACTCATTGGGCTCTGCCGACGTCGAGGCGGTCAGCACAGAGCTAATCGAGGAACTGGGTGACGACCAGAGCGCGGCCGCATCGACACCGGCCGACGAGGGGAAGGCGCGCGCGGCCGAAGCGGCTACCGGCCATGCATTGCGACTTGCGGAGATCAGCGGGAGGCTTGATCGGATCGAACGAACGATGTCCGCCGCGCTCGAGATCCTGCGAAAGCGGGAGAAGGCCATGGAGCTCAGTCCGGTCGGGAAGTAGAGGGCGCTCGTGGGTGAACCGCATGTTCCAGCCAACCCGATTGCGTGTGTCGTAGGCGCACGCCCGAACTTCATGAAGATGGGCGCGATTCTGCGGGCCCTGAGCGCGGAGCCGGGGCTTCCACAGACGCTGCTGATCCATACCGGGCAGCACTACGACGAGGCGATGAGCACCCAGCTTTTCGAGGCGCTGGAGTTGCCTGCACCGGACGTGAACCTCGAGGTCGGATCGGGCACGCACGCGGTGCAAACTGCGGAGATCATGCGGCGGATCGAGCCCGTGTTCGATGCGTTCCGGCCCGCGTGCGTCGTCGTCGTCGGCGACGTCAACTCGACGCTTGCATGCAGCCTGGTTGCCGCGAAAAAGGGCATTCCGGTGGCCCACGTCGAGGCTGGCCTGAGAAGCTTTGACCGAAGCATGCCCGAGGAAATCAATCGGCTGCTCACCGACCAGATATCGGACTGCCTCTATACGACCGAGCGTTCAGCGCAGGAAAACCTCGCACGAGAGGGAATCCCTCGCGACCGCATTCATTTCGTCGGCAACGTCATGATCGACACGATGAATCATCATCGAGGCCGTGCGGTGCCGCCGGAGGAGACGTTACGCCGCGCCGGGCAGCCCGCAATGTTCGCCGCGAGCCCGCGGGGGTTCGGAGTCGTAACGCTCCACCGGCCCTCGAACGTCGACGACCTCGATACCCTGGCCGCACTGCTCGGGACGCTTGCCGAGGTGAGCGACCGCGTTCCGCTCATCTGCCCGCTGCACCCTCGAACCAGCGCGAACATAGAGCGGTTTGGCCTCGGGCGCCTCGTTGCCGGCAAGCGGGTGGTCGCTCTGCCGCCCCAAGGCTACCTGGAGATGCTCGGGTTGATGTCGTCGGCCACGCTGGTTCTTACCGATTCCGGCGGCGTACAGGAAGAGACCACTGCCCTGGGCGTTCCCTGCCTCACGCTGCGCGAGAATACCGAGCGCCCGGTCACCGTGACTGAGGGTACCAACTCCCTGGTCGGTCGCGATCGGGCCGCTACCCTCGACGCCGTCGACGAGATCCTCTCGACGGGCGGCAAGCGCGGTCGAATTCCGGAGCTCTGGGACGGTCTTGCGGCGAAGCGCATAGCACGCCATCTTTCTGAGTGGCTCGCTGTCCGGGCGCCTGTTCGCGGATCGTGAGCTAGGCGAATGGCACCGACGCTCAACGGGCGGGTCAAGAACGCGCTGTCGGTCGACGTGGAGGACTATTTCCAGGTCTCCGCGTTCGAGATGCACTTCGCGCGGGAGCATTGGGACCGCCTCCCCTGCCGCGTCGAGCGCAACGTCGACCGGATTCTCGAGCTGTTTTCGCAGGCAGAGGTGCGGGCGACGTTCTTTACGCTCGGATGGATCGCCCGGCGCTATCCGCAGATGGTGCGGCGTATCGCCGCGGCGGGCCACGAGGTCGCAAGTCACGGCTTCGCGCACGAGCGAGCGAGCACGCTTGACAGAAGAGCCTTTTCCGCCGACCTCGAAAGTGCCAAGGCGGTTCTGGAGGAAGTGACGGGCACCCCCGTCAAGGGCTACCGTGCGCCAAGCTTCTCGATCGGCGCCGGAAATCTGTGGGCCTTCGATTGCATCGCCGCCGCCGGATACCGCTACAGCTCGAGCATCTATCCGGTTCGACACGACCACTACGGCATGCCGGGTGCACCGCGTTTCGCCTTCGAGCCGCGCACCGGATTGCTCGAGGTGCCGATCACGACTGCGCGTCTGCTGCGCACCAACTTTCCCGCAGGTGGCGGAGGCTATTTCCGATTGCTCCCGTACGCATGTTCGCGGTGGTTCATCGACAGGGTGAACCGGTGTGACGGGCAGCCGGCAGTCTTCTATTTCCATCCGTGGGAGCTCGACCCAGGGCAGCCGCGGGTGCGCGGAGCTGCAGCCAAGACGCGGCTGAGACACTACCTGAATCTGAGTCGGACCGAGCGCCGGCTCGCGCGTCTGCTGACCGATTTCGCATGGGACCGATTCGATCGTACGTTCCCCATCGAGGGTATGTGACGCGCGACCAGACCGAATTCACGGAGACTGGGCACCGCGTAGGTCAGATCGCGGTGAAGAGCCTGGGCGATGCCGATGAAAGGCGCTGGGACGCTTTCGTCGAGAGCTGTCCAGAGGCGACCTTCTTCCACCGCGCTGGTTGGCGCACCATCCTCCGCTCGATCTTCGACCACCGAACGCACTACCTGTACGCCGAGCGTGACCGCGAAATCGTAGGAGTGCTCCCGCTTGCGGAAGTAAGAAGCCGAATCTTCGGTCACTCGATGAGCTCGTTGCCTTTCTGCGTGTACGGCGGCGTCGCCGCGACAGATCCCGCCGCGACGCGAGCACTGCACTCGGCGGCGCGCGCACTAGCGGTGCGACGGGGCGTGGCCCATCTCGAGTTGCGCAACCGCGAGGTGCGGGAGCCCGAATGGCCGCGACAGGACCTCTACGTGACCTTCAGGAAACCGATCCTGAACGACGCCGAGGCGAACATGCTCGCCATTCCGCGCAAGCAGCGCGCAATGGTGCGCAAAGGCATGAGGAACGGCCTGTCCGCCGAGATTGACGAGTCGACCGAGAGGTTCTTCAGGCTCTACGCGGACAACGTGCATCGGCATGGCACGCCTGCACTTCCGAAAGGTTATTTCGACGCGCTGCGCAAGACCTTCGGCGAGCAATGCGAGGTGCTGGTGGTCGTCGACTCCGAGCGACGGCCAGTCTCGAGCGTTCTGTCCTTCTATTTCCGCGACGAAGTGCTCCCCTACTATGCGGGCGATCACGCGCGTGCCCGCGACCTGGCCGCCAATGACTTCAAGTACTGGGAACTGATGCGCAGGGCCGCCGAGCGCGGCGCTAGCGTATTCGACTACGGGCGCAGCAAGCGCGGAACCGGATCGTACGACTTCAAGAAGAACTGGGGCTTCGCGCCGGCCCCGCTTGCCTACGAGTACTGCCTGCTCAAGGGTGAGACGATCCCGCAGAACAATCCGTCGAACCCGAGGTATCGAGCGTTGATAGCGGCGTGGCGACGGCTGCCGATCGGGATCGCCAATGCGCTGGGGCCGTTCATCGTGCGCAACCTCGGTTGACCCCGGACATGGAGCCGCTTCTCTTCCTGTCGCATCGCATTCCCTATCCGCCCAACAAGGGCGACAAGGTGCGCTCGTACCATCTCCTCGCCTTCCTTGCGCAGCGGTTTCGCGTCTTCTTGGGCACCTTCATCGACGATCCCGCCGACACCGCGCATGTGGACGCCGTGAAGGGGCTTTGCGCGGGAGTGTGCGCCGTCCGCATGCGCCCGCCGCTTGCGCGACTGCGCGGTCTCCAGGGTCTGGTGACCGGCGCACCGCTTTCGGTCCGTTGCTACCGCGATCGCGGGCTCGCTCGCTGGGTTGCGGACACAGTCGTACGGCACCGGATCCGCAAGGCGCTGGTGTTTTCGTCCGTGATGGCCCAGTACGTCGAGGGTATCGACGATATTCGCGCCGTCGTCGACTTCGTCGACGTCGATTCCGACAAGTGGCGCCAATACGCATCGCGTCACCCGTGGCCGGTTTCGATGCTGTACGCGCGCGAGGCGAGGACCCTGCTTCGATTCGAGCGGTCCGTGGCGCGAGTCTCGGCGCACAGCGTGTTTGTCACGCCGGAAGAGGCGAAGTTGTTCGCTTCTCTCGCTCCGGACGTGGATCGGGAGCGGATCGTCGCGATAGGCAATGGCGTGGACGCCGGATACTTCACGCCCGAGCCGCAGCGCCGCTCGCCGTTCCCGTCCGACGAGGAGGCCATTGTCTTCACCGGAGCGATGGACTACTGGCCAAACGTCGACGCTGCTGCCTGGTTCGCTGCCGAGGTGCTTCCTCGGATCGCGGCGGCGCGGCCCGCCGCGAGATTCTATGTCGTCGGAATGAATCCGGCCCCGGCGGTACGCGCACTCGCGCGTGCGGGCTCGGTTGTCGTCACCGGAAGAGTGGCGGACGTCCGGCCCTTCCTCCAGCACGCACGGGTGGTGGTGGCGCCGCTTCGGGTCGCACGCGGGATCCAGAACAAGGTGCTCGAGGCGATGGCGATGGGACGACCCGTCGTCGCATCGCGCGCCTGCGCCGGCGCGCTATCCGCGGTTCCCGGCGTCGAGTTGGAGGTGGCCGGGTGCGCCGAGGAGTTTGCCGCCACGACCGTGCGGTTACTTCGGGACTCTCGCCAGGAGCAGCTCGGGCCCGCCGCACGCTCGCGGGTGCTCGCGGACTACAGTTGGGAAGCGAATCTCTCACGCCTCGAAGCCCTGCTAAGGGGCCAATTCCGGCCGCACGCATCCGCCTCGCACCGGCAGAGCGACACCAGGGACGGCGTCCCGGCCGCCGCAGAGAGTCTGCGGGGGAGCTAAGCCGAGTGGTTACCGGTCAATCCGCTCCCCGCCTCATCGCGCACGTCGTGCACAGCTTCGCGGTCGGCGGCCTGGAGAACGGCGTGTGCAACCTCATCAACCGGCTGCCGTCCGATCGCTGGCGGCATGCGGTCGTTGCGCTGACGGATGTATCCGCCGAATTCTGCCGCAGGATCGAGCAGAACAACGTGATCTTCGAGGCGTTGCACAAGGGGCCCGGCCACAGCATCGCGATCTACCCGAGGCTCTACCGGCTGTTCCGCGCGCTGCGCCCGTCCATCGTGCATACGCGGAACCTGGCCGCGCTGGAGGCGACGCTCCCCGCCTGGGCGGCGGGGGTCAAGGTGCGCGTCCACGGCGAGCATGGGCGCGATGTGCTGGATCTCGACGGCTCGAGCCGCCGGTACCGTCTGGTGCGTCGGATGTTCAGCCCGTTCGCAACGCGATACATCGCGCTGTCGAGGGACCTCGAGGGGTATCTCCGCGACCGGATCGGAATCCGCGCCGATCGGATTCTGCAGATCTACAACGGCGTCGACACCACCCGGTTCCACCCGGCCATCGACGGGCGGGAGCCGATCGACGGCTCGCCGTTGCGCGGCGCCGGTCTGTTCGTCGTCGGCACCGTCGGGCGGATGCAAGCGGTCAAGGACCAGACGAACCTGGTCCGGGCTTTCGTGCGAGCGCTCGAGATCGAGCCAGCCGCACGCGAACGGCTGCGGCTCGTCATCGTGGGCGACGGGCCGCTGCGGGAAAAGGCGCTCGGGCTTCTCCACGGGGCGAATGCCGGTGCGCAGAGTTGGTTGCCCGGCGAGCGTAGCGACATCCCGGCGGTGCTTCGCGGAATCGACTGCTTCGTGCTTCCGTCGCTGGCCGAGGGAATCTCGAACACGATCCTGGAAGCCATGGCGACCGCGTTGCCGGTCATCGCGACGCGGGTCGGCGGAAATGCCGAGCTCGTCGACGACGGGACTTCGGGCGTCCTTGTTCCGGCGGCCGACAGCGACTCGCTTGCCCGCGCGATTCTGCGCTACGCAAAAGCGCCCGAGCTTGCCAGACGTCATGGCGCGGCTGGACGACGGCGCGTCGAGCACCTCTTCAGCCTCGACCGAATGGTCGAACGCTATTCGGCATTCTACGAGAGCCTGCTCGAGTCAGGGACTCGTCGCCAGGCGGTAGCGCAGAGTAGCTGATCGGACATCGATACGGGAGAAGCGGGCGTGTGTGGCATCGCTGGCATTCTGGACAGCCGTGGGCAGCGTGAGATCTCCCGCGCCGCGCTCGAGCGGATGAACGACAGCCAGTATCACCGCGGGCCGGACGAGGGCGGCCTGCATGTCGAGCGCGGAGTCGCCCTCGCCCACCGTAGGCTATCGATCATCGATCTGTCGACTGGACAGCAACCACTCTACAACGAAGACCGCAGCGTGGTCGTCGTCTTCAACGGCGAGATCTACAATTACCAGGCGCTCATCCCGGAGCTGACGGCGCTCGGACACCGATTCCGCACGAGAAGCGACACCGAGGTGATCGTGCACGCGTGGGAGGCATGGGGCGAAGCATGCGTAACGCGATTCCGTGGAATGTTTGCATTCGCCCTCTGGGACCGCGGTCGCGAGACGCTGTTCCTCGCCCGCGACCGCCTCGGAGTCAAGCCGCTCTACTACGCCGCGCTTCCTGACGGGACTATCGTCTTCGGTTCGGAGCTGAAGGCGCTCCTCGCCCACGGCGCATTGCGCCGCGACCTCGACGCTCTCGCGATCGAGGAGTACTTCGCGCTTGGCTACGTGCCGGAGCCGCGCACGATCTTCGCCGCTGCGCGCAAGCTGCCGCCGGCTCACACCCTGGCGATCAGGCGAGGCGCCCCGGTTCCCGCGCCGGTCGAGTACTGGGATGTCCGCTTCACGCTGGATAACCGCATCTCCGATAGCGATGCCCAGGCCGAGCTAATCGAGCGGCTGCGCGAGTCCGTTCGGCTGAGGATGGTGTCGGAGGTTCCGCTCGGCGCATTCCTTTCGGGCGGAGTCGACTCGAGTGCAGTTGTTGCGACGATGGCCGGTCTCTCGAAGGAGCCGGTGCGCACCTGCTCGATCTCCTTTACCGACCCGCTGTTCGACGAGTCTCGACACGCCGCGACGGTGGCGGAGCGGTACGCGACCGTGCACCACGTCGAGCAGGTGGACAGCGACGACTTCGGTCTGCTCGAAGAGCTGGCGCGCATCTACGACGAGCCGTACGCGGACAGCTCGGCGATTCCGACATACCGCGTATGCCAGCTCGCGCGCAAGCGCGTGACGGTTGCCCTGTCGGGCGACGGTGGTGACGAAAGCTTCGCGGGCTATCGGCGATACCGACTCCACGTCGCGGAGGAAAGAATGCGGCACGCGCTGCCGCTCGCCCTCCGTCGACCGGTCTTCGGTCTTCTCGGGCGGGTCTATCCGAAGGCCGACTGGGCACCGCGCGTTTTCCGGGCGCGCAGCACGTTCCAGGCGCTCGCACGGGAAACGGTAGCTGCCTACTTCCATGGCGTTTCTATCCTCCGGGACGACATGCGGGGACAGCTGTTCAGCAATGCGCTCAAGGCGAAGCTCGGAGGCTACAACGCAGTCGAGGTATTTCGCCGGTACGCGCAAAAGGCGGAGACGAGCGATCGCCTCGGCCTCGTTCAGTATCTCGATCTGCACACGTACCTGGTCGGCGATATCAACACGAAGGTCGACCGCGCGAGCATGGCCCATTCCCTCGAGGTGCGGGAGCCCCTCATGGACCACTGTCTCGTAGAGTGGCTCGCCAGCCTGCCTTCGGATCTGAAGGTGCGCGCCGGCGAGGGCAAGTATCTGCTCAAGAAGGCTATGGAGCCGTATCTCCCGCACGACATCCTCTACCGGCCGAAGATGGGGTTCGCCGTCCCGCTCGCACGATGGTTCCGGGGCCCCTTGCGGAACCGTGTACGCGAGAGTCTGCTGGGCGACCGCCTGGCGGACACAGGACTGTTCAACCTGCGCTACGTACGGCATCTGGTCGAGAGTCACGAATCCGGGCTGCGCGACTACAGCGCTCCGATCTGGACTCTATTGATGTTCGAGAGCTTTCTTCGCGCGAGCTTCGAGAGCCCGTCCCTGTACGCGCATGAGCGTAGCGCATAGCGATTGCAATGCGGATTCTTCACGTGCTCGACCACTCCCTGCCGCTGCACAGCGGCTACGCGTTTCGGACGGCTGCCATCTTGCATGAGCAGCGCGCGCTCGGCTGGGAGACGATCCAGCTCACCACTCCGCGGCATGGACAAACTCGGGACGAACACGAGGAAGCGGGCGGCTGGCTGTTCCATCGCACCCCATTCCGCCGGGGGCCGCTGTCGACTCTGCCTGGTGGACGCTATGTCGACGAAATGCGTGCAACGGCTGGAAGAATCGCCGCATTGGTGCTCGAGCGCAGGCCGGACGTGATTCACGCGCATTCGCCGGTCCTGAATGCGTTGCCGGCGCTCTGGGTGGGATCACGTCTGGGCGTTCCCGTCGTCTACGAGGTGCGGGCGCTGTGGGAGGACGCCGCGGTAGACCACGAGAGCACCACCGAAGGCAGCTTCCGCTACCGCCTCTCGCGCGTTCTCGAAAGCTTCGCACTCCGGCGCGCTGCCAGAGTGACGACTATCTGCGAGGGACTGCGCCAGGAGATCGCCGGACGCGGTATCGGTCACGACAGGATCACTGTCATCCCGAATGCGGTGGATCCCACGGCGTTCACGGCAACTGCACGGCCTGATGCCGAACTGCGCCATTCGCTCGGGCTGCACGGCGCGTTGGTCGCCGGTTTTGTCGGCTCTTTCTACGCTTACGAGGGTCTCGATCTCCTGATCGATGCGGCGGCCATGCTGGCCGACCGGGAACCTGCTCTGCGCGTGCTGCTGGTCGGAGGCGGCCCGCAAGACTCGGTGTTGCGGGCGCTCGTGAAATCGCGCGGCATGGCCGACCGGGTGGTTTTCACGGGCCGGGTGCCGCACGCGGAAGTCTCGCGCTATTACGATCTGATCGACGTGCTCGCATACCCCAGGCGCAGCATGCGGCTGACCGAGCTCGTAACGCCGCTTAAGCCGCTCGAGGCGATGGCGCAGGGACGCATGTTCGTCGCGTCCGATGTCGGCGGGCATAAGGAGCTGGTGCGCGACGGCGAAACAGGATTCCTGTTTCCGGCGGGTGACGCGGCAGCGCTGGCGCGCGCGCTCGCAGGCGTGTTGGAGCGGCGCGGCGATTGGGAGCGGATCCGCGCTCAAGCGCGACGCTTCGTCGAGTCCGAGCGCACCTGGGCTCACAGCGTCGCGCGGTACGCTGCAGTGTACGCGGATCTCACTCCTCCACAACCGGCGCGCGGCTGCGCGTAGGCATGATGGACGTTAGGCGATGATAACCCGCACACTGCTCGGCCTCGCTGCGCCCGCAGGCCGGCGCGGGCGCCTCTCGGTGCTGATATTTCACCGGGTGCTGTCCGTCGCCGATCCGCTCCAGCCGGACGAGCCCGACGCGGCGGCGTTCGAATCGCAGATGCGCTGGGTGAAGGCGTCGTTCAATGTCCTGCCGCTCGACGTTGCAGTGGCTGCCTTGCGCGAGGGCAACCTGCCTGCGCGGTCGCTCTGCATAACCTTCGACGACGGTTATGCGGATAACCGCTCGATAGCGGTTCCCATTCTGCAGCGCTTGCAGCTGCACTCGACGTTCTTCGTCGCTACCGGATTCCTCGACGGCGGCCGCATGTGGAACGACACCGTGATCGAGGCGATCCGACGCGCCGAGCCGGATCGACTGGACTTGTCCGATCTCGGGCTGGGTACATACGACATCACCTTCATGGCCGGCCGCGTGGCGGCGATCGAGGACGTGATCGGAAAGCTCAAGTACAAGCCACCTTCGCAGCGCAGTGCACACGCGGATGCGATCGCGGATCGAGTCGGTGCGAACCTGCCCGACGACCTGATGCTGAACTCTGCGCAGGTCTGCGAGATTCGGGACGCCGGTATGTCCATCGGCGCGCACACCGTCGATCATCCGATCCTCGCATGCTTGAGCGACGCCGCCGCGCGCCGTCAGATCGTCGAGAGCAAGCGCGCGCTCGAGGAATTGTTGCGCGATCCGGTAGGCCTGTTCGCGTACCCGAACGGCGAGCCCGGGCGCGACTTCACCCGGCGGCACGTCGATATGGTGCGGGAACTCGGCTTCGACGCGGCAGTAACGACCGCCTGCGGTGCGGCGGTGCCGGGGTGCGACCCACACCAGATTCCTCGATTCACACCATGGGACCGCTCGGAGTTCCGCTTCAATCTGCGGCTTGCCCGCAACACCCGCGTCGTCGACTATGCGCTCGTCTAGAACGCTTGCAATCGCGCTGGTCGGCCCGCTTCCGCCCCCTTCGGGGGGAATGGCCAACCAGACGCGGCAGCTCGCCCGACTGCTTGCCGAGGCGGGCTGCCGGGTGGAACTCGTCCAGGTGAATGGTCCATACCGACCCGCGTGCGTGGGGCGTGTTCCCGGTTTGCGGGCGGTGTTTCGTCTCGTGCCGTACCTGTTCCGAGTGTGGCGGGCCGCGGGAAGGGCCGACCTGCTGCACGTTATGGCGAATTCCGGCTGGTCGTGGCACCTGTTCGCCGCGCCGGCGATTTGGGCCGGCGCGCTGCTTCGCACCCCGGTGGTGGTTAATTACCGAGGAGGCGAGGCGCAGGCATTCCTGCAGCGTTCAGCGAAGTACGTCCTACCGACCATGTCCCGGGCGTCGAAGCTAATCGTACCTTCGGGTTTTCTCCGGCGGATATTCGCCGGGCACGGGATATGCGCAGAGATCGTACCGAACATCGTCGACCTGACTCGATTCTTTCCAGAGCCTCGCGGTAACCGGAGCCCGCACCTTGTCGTAACGCGTAACCTCGAGGAGATCTACGACCTGCCGACGGCGATCCGAGCTTTCACCCGCGTTCGCGCCGTGTCGCCGGCGGCGCGGCTGACCATCGCGGGGACCGGGCCCTGCCGCACCGCACTCGAGAATCTGTGCGCTCGGCTAGGGGTGGCGGATGCGGTGAGCTTTGCCGGCAGGGTCGAAAACGAAGCGATTCCGGCGCTGTACCGATCCGCGGATCTGATGCTCAATCCCTCGACCGTGGACAACATGCCGATATCGCTGCTCGAAGCGATGGCGAGCGGCGTCCCGGTCGTCAGCACCGACGTGGGCGGTATTCCCGACCTCGTGCGCAACGGCGAGACTGCGCTGTTGGTGCCTGCACGAGACCCGGACGCGATGGCCGCCGCGGCGATCCGCGTCATTTCGGATCCTGCGCTCGCCAGGTCGCTCGTGGCTGCGGGTCTCGAGCGCGCGCGAGCGTATGCATGGCCGCGCGTCAAGCCCGAGCTCTTCGGCGCCTACGCTCGCGCGCTTGCCGATTGCGGCCACCGGACAGAAGCGGCTGCCGCCGACCGTATCGCACGACGCCTTGCGCACGAGGGGAAAGACCAGCATGCATGACATCTACACCCGGCTAGTCGCGAAGTGCCTGTTTCCTTTCCATGAGCGGCTGAAGGGGCACGATACCGTGCAGCGGCGAAAAGCGCTCGAGGCCAGCCAGTGGTGGCCAGTTGACCGCTTGGAGAGTCATCGCGTGCTCGGGCTGCGACGGCTGCTCACGCATGCCGGCCAACATGTGCCGTACTATCGACGGTTGTTTGCTACCGCCGGCTTCGACCCGGCGAAATTGCAGAAGACGGGCGACATAGAGCGACTGCCCTTCCTGACCAAGGATCTCGTCCGGGCGAATCTCGACGCGCTCAAGTCATCGCGAGCGGAAAAGCTGCTGAGATTCAACACCGGGGGCTCGAGCGGCGAACCCCTGATTTTCTACGTCGGCACAGAGCGTGTCAGCCACGATGTGGCGGCCAAGTGGCGCGCGACGCGCTGGTGGGGTGTGGACATAGGCGATCCGGAGATCGTGGTCTGGGGATCGCCGATCGAAATCGGCGCCCAGGACCGGGCCAGATACGTGCGTGATCGCATCCTGCGCACGCGACTGCTACCAGCCTTCGAGATGTCAGAACGAAACCTCGATCGTTTTGTCGCGCAGATCCGACGCTCGCGCCCACGGATGCTGTTCGGGTACCCGTCGGCGCTCGCGCACATTGCGGCGCACGCCGAGCGTCGGGGCGAGTCGCTTTCGTCGCTTGGCATCAAGGTCGCATTCGTCACTTCGGAGCGCCTGTACGATCACCAGCGGCTGCAGATCGAACGGTCCTTCGGGTGTCGGGTGGCGAACGGATATGGCGGCCGTGACGCCGGATTCATCGCGCACGAGTGCCCCAGCGGTGGCCTGCATGTAATGGCAGAGGACGTCATCGTCGAGATCGTCGACCCGGACGGACGCGTCGTCGCACCCGGGGAGGCTGGCGAGATCGCCGTCACCCATCTCGCGACGCGAGATTTTCCGTTCGTGCGGTACCGCACTGGAGACGTTGGATCGATCGAGGCGACGGCGTGTCCGTGCGGACGCGGCCTGCCGCTGCTCAAGGAAGTCCACGGTCGAAGCACGGATTTTGTCGTCGCGCAGGACGGCACAGTGCTGCACGGGCTGGCCCTGATCTACGTACTGCGGGACTTGCCGGGGATACGTCAGTTCAAGATCGTGCAGGAAACGCTCGATTCCGTGCGGGTTGAGCTCATTGCCGAGGGTGCGCTCGATAGAAGGATTGTGCACATGATTGAGAGTGGCTTCAGGGCACGACTCGGGCCAACGGTGAACGTGGCGGTCGAGCCGGTGCAGTCGATCGCACCCGAACGCTCGGGGAAGTTCCGGTACGTCGCGAGCCGTGTGGATCCGAGCGCACGCTCGACGCCGAAGCGCCACGGCCGCGTGCAGCTCGGGGCAAAGGCGACCTGCAAATGAGAGACATCATATTCACCTTGATCGTGCTGGGCGTGCTTCCTTTTGCACTTGCGCGTCCGATGGTGGGCGTGCTGCTCTGGGCATGGATAGCCCTGGCAAGCCCACATCGCCTGACATGGGGTTTCGCAGCCGATCTGCCGTGGGCCATGGTCGCCGCTGTAGCCGCCGTGATCGCCATCACCTTTTCGCGCGAGCCGAAGCGGCTTCCGCTGGCGGCGCCGGTCATCGTACTGCTGCTGTTCGTTCTTTGGACCACGGTAACGTCGGTCTTCAGCACTTTCCCAAGTGACGCATGGGACGCTTGGCGTGAGACGGTCAAGACGCAGTTCCTAGTACTCTGCATTCTGGTCGTTGCACAAACGCGCGAGCGCATCAAGGCGGTTGTATGGGTGGTGACGCTGGCGCTCGGCTTTTACGGCGTGAAGGGAGGGCTCTACACGCTGGCCCAGGGTGGCGGAGGGATGGTGGTCGGCCCGCCCGCGAGCTACATCGAGGGTAATACCGAGATCGCGCTCGCGCTCACCATGACGGTCCCGCTCATGTTCTGGCTCAGGCTCCAAACCGAGAATCGCTGGATCCGCCACGCGCTCGCTGCCGGGATACTGTTAACCGCCCTGGCGATCCTGGGGTCGTACTCGAGAGGGGGGCTGCTTGCGCTGGGTGCGATGGCGGTATACCTCGCTTTGCAGACCCGCCGCAAGATCTGGTTCGCCTTCTCGCTTGCGCTGATCGTGCCGACGCTACTCGCGGTGATGCCCGCCGACTGGTTCAGCCGCATGCGCACCATAAATTCGTACGAGCAGGACGCGTCAGCGCAGGGCCGGATCAACGCTTGGAATTTCGCGATGGACGTGTCAGCGGCGCATCCCGTGGTGGGCGGGGGGTTCCGCACATTCCAGCCCGAGGCTTATTACCGTTACGCGGGTCGCCTTCCGTCAGAAATGTTCGACGCCCACAGCATCTGGTTCCAGGTTGTGGCGGAGCATGGCTACATCGGCTTGGGGTTGTATGCCCTGATCTGGGGGCTAAGCTGGCGAACAGCACGACAGATCAGGCGACTCGCGGCGAGACGCAACGACCTGCAGTGGGCCGCGGATCTCGCCCGCCTCGCCCTGGCGAGCCTGGTGGGGTTCTGGGTCGGTGGTTCGTTCTTGGGTCTCGCGTACTGGAATTTCCCATATGTGCTGGTGGCTCTGCTGGTGCTCACGTCTGTCGTAGTCTCGAAAGAAGTCCGCGCTGCTCCTGCCAAGGTACTCGCGCCTTTGTCACCTGGGTTCCTGCCCTCTATGCGGAGCGGACCACGGAGTCAAGCTTGAGGGAACTGCGAGATCGTGGTCGCGCGAGCCGACGGGAAGCGGACCCGCGTGCGCCGCTCGATGTGTTCATCACGGTGGACACGGAGCTTTGGCCGTTCGCGCCGGGTTGGCCGGAGCGGCCATTCGGAGGCTCGAAGAAGGACTTCGCGGCCGAGATCGCGCAGTACATCTACGGCGAGACTCCGCAAGGCGAGCTTGGTTTGGGTTTCCAGCTGAAGCTCCTTCGGGAGCACGGCCTGGTCGCGACATACTTCGTCGAATCGCTCTGCAGCCTCGTGCTGGGAACGGCGGCTCTGGCGGAATGGACGGGGATGATCGTTGCATCGGGGCACGAGGTCGGGCTTCACGCACACACGGAGTGGCTGCGCGAAGCGTCGGTGCCGGGTGTGACGCCCGGCTTGCGCGAGCACTTGCACGAGTATTCCGTACCCGTACAGCAAGCGATTCTTGGGCTCGCGCTCGAGCGCCTGGTCGCCGCCGGCGCTCCGCGACCGACGGCATTCCGCGCCGGAAGCTACGGGGCCGGCGTCGCGACGCTGCGAGCCTTGAAGGCCGTCGGCCTGCGCTACGACACGAGCTTGAACGCCTGCGAGCCGGGCTCGTTCCCGGACCTAGCCGACAAAGTGGCAGTGACTCAACCAGCGGTCATGGAGGGATGCCTCGAGATGCCGGTATCGGTGTTTCAAGACTACCCTGGACATCTTCGTCCGGCAAACCTGTGCGCGTGCTCGGCGGCCGAGATGCAGAGCGCCCTTCGCGGCGCCCGCGCTCGCGGGTGGGACGCGTTCGTGATCGTTCTGCACAGCGGCGAGCTGATCCGGCGCCGCCCCCACGCGCGACAGGCGGCGCCCGCCCGGGTGCTCGTGTCGCGCTTCAGGGCGCTGTGCGAGTTCCTCGCTCGCCATCCCGACGAGTTCCGAACCCGTACGTTCGGCGGCCTCTTGCCGCGCCGAGGCTCGGGCCGCCAGTGCTATCAACGGCCGACTTCTGCGCTGCATCGGACGGCGTGGCGATTCATCGAGCAGATTGCCTCGCGCGTCGTCTGACGATCATGGTACGAACGAACACCATGGACAGCGGTTCTCGGCTCGAGAGCGTTCGACGCTTCAGCGCGTCAGCCAGGGCCTGGTCGCTCGCCGTGAAGAATGAATCCGTGGCAACTGAGGGCCCCGAGCAGCGGCACGCGCCTGAGCGCCCAGCCGACAAGCGGCGTTTCGGCGAGTCGCTGGAGCTTGGGCCACCGCGCCGGAACGATTGGCATCCAGTGGCGGACAATTCGCACGAACCCAGCCGCGGAGAGCTCTGCCTTCAGCTTCGCGGCAGACTCGTAGCGCAGGTGCTGCGGCCTGCCGCTGAACCTGCGGCGCAGGATCTCGTATGCGTTTACCACGCAGGTGCGATTGAGGGCGTCTACCCAGATCTCACCACCTGGCCGGACGAGGCCGCCGAGCTCGCGCAATGCAGGGGTGGCATCCGCGAGCGCCTGCATGACACCGAAACAGACGACTCCGTCGAAAGTTTCGGGCCTGAAGGGAAGCCGCCGCACATCGGCCGCGGCGTAACTTACGTCGACCGGGCTTCGAGCTCGTGCCTTTACAAGGCTCGGAACGGAGTAATCGATTCCCGTTACACAAAGCCCTTTCTCGAGCAGAAGCCGGGTATAGGTGCCGGCACCGCAGCCTGCATCGAGCCACCGCTCAGCGGGTTGCTGCGGACCGAGCAGGCGAGCGAACCGCCGCAACCGCGCATCCAGACCGGATGCACTCCACCCCGCGATGCCGGCGTCGTCGTCGCGCTGCTCTGCAAACGCCTGGAATCGCCGTCTCCACTGGTCCTCGAAAGACCGTCCGGGTCCGCTAGGGCCGGCGCGGTTCGTGGCTTCGGTCCGACGGTTCACCGGCACGACGCCCGACTGCCCGAGCGAGGTACGCCGCCGGTAGCCTCCGCTCGACTGCTCGACCGGTCGAATGACGCGAATGCAGATGCGGCGCACGGGAGCATTGCATGAGAGATCGTACGAGAAACGCGGTGAGTTGGAAAGTGGAGAAGGCGATGCATGGCGAAAGGCGCAGCGACCGCGACCTTGTTCCAATCGGCGCGGGAGATCAGCGCGCATGACCTTCGCGCTGCGAGGCTCGACGCGCGCGAGCGAGAGCACGACAGTGGCGCGCTCGGGCAGACCGGCTATCGCGCGAGTGAGCGTGCGCTCCGACGTCCGCGTGGTCACAGCCGAATCCGAGTTTCTAGCGCTTGGGTCCGAGTGGAACGAGCTAGTCGGGAACAGCAGACGACCCTCGGTGTTCCTGCGCCACGAGTGGTTTGAAGCGGTGTGGCAGTGGCAAAAATGCGACTCCTCACCCTTCGTCCTGCTCTGGCTGCGGGACGGCGCACTCGCGGCCGTGCTGCCTCTCGCGATACGGGCCGATGGCTTGCGGAGCGGTGCGGTCCGATCGCTCGAGTTTCTGATGGCCCCCGATTCACAGCTTTGTGACGTGATTACCCGCGCCGGCGACGAGAGCGCTGCCGCGAGCGCCTTTGTCGACGCGCTCGTCGAGCATAGGCGTGCCTGGGACGTGTTTCGCGTCCGCGGAGTACCTCGTGGCGGCGCGGCCGCGGCGCTCGTGGACGCATTTCGCCAACGCGGGTTCGTCACGGACGCACTGGAACCGGACCGGAACCTCTACATCCCGTTGGGCGGCGGCTGGGAAGACTATTACAAGAACCGAAGCCGAAGCCTCAAGAAGGCAAACAATCTCGCCGTGAACCGCCTGCAGAGGGCCGGCGAAGTGTCCGTCGAGTGGCTCGCGCCGGGTGCACGAACGCCACCGTCCGATCTGGATCGGACAATAGCGACGGTGATCGACATCTCCGCGCGCAGCTGGAAGGGCAACATCGCGACCGGTCTCGACAAGCCGGGACCACAGGCGTTCATCCGTCGCCTCTCGGAGCGCGCGAACGACCAGGGCTGGCTATCCGTGTGGACGGTGCGCCTCAACGGCAGGCCGGTCGCAATGGAATATCAGCTCGTTGCGGACGGCAACGTCTATGCGTTGCGCGGCGACTTCGATGCGGCCTGCGACACGATTTCGCCCGGCTCCTATCTCAGCCGCCAGCTGCTGGAAAGGCTGTTCGGTCAAGGACTTCGGCGTTACTTCCTGGGTCCAGGCGAGAACGAGTACAAGCTGCGCTGGACGGACCAAGCGGAGCTGTTGGACGACCAGCGGATCTACGGGCGCACGATGCGCGGCCATTGGCTTGCGCTCTGGCGGCGCTGCTTGAAGCCGTGCCTGCGCGCTGTTCGCGACGGGATTACGCGCCACAAGAACCCGCCCGTGCTTGCGAAACCAGACCAGGAGGATGCATGAGTCCGTCGCGGCCGATCTTGCGGCTTCGCTCGACCGCGGGCGCCGCGTACACGTCCTCGGATACGGGCGTACCGGAGTTGTTATGGTCGGCGTGTTGCGCGGCCGGCCGCGCGCCTGCTGTCCCACCGACGGCGGGTTTTCCAGGCACTTCTCGGCTTGCCGCACGCTCCAATGCGGCACCTGTCCCACGCCGAATTCTCAACGAGCAGCGGAGGTCATTTTCCATGCACACGCGATCGCAAGCCAGGCTCCTATCGAAGATTCGTGCACCGCGCGTACGTTGTGTGCAGCTCGTCTTCGCATGCATCCTTGCAACCGGGCTCCTTTCGAGCGCGGGGGCGCAATCGTGCGGCAGCCTTGCCAACGACGATTTCGGTCCGTTCGATTATCGCAAGGCTGCACCGGAAAACCTGCAGGTGGTCGAGTCGTACCATTTCACGCCTTCTGTCGAAAGCCTCAGCCAGGGGACGACTACCTTCATCGGCGGCGATATTGACTACACGCTGCGCGCTTTTCCGAATCATCCGCGCGCACTGCTCGCGATGGTTCGCCTCGCTGAACGAGAGAAACGCGACCCGCCGGAAGGTGCGCGCTACACCGTCAAGTGCTGGCTCGATCGGGCTGCCCAGTTTGCGCCCGACGACGGCCAGGTGCAAATGGTGTACGGATACTTTCTCGCTCGCGCGAGCCGTCCGGACCAGGCTATCAAGAAACTGGAGCGGGCATATGAACTCATTGGTGAGAATGCGAACGTGCACTACAACCTCGGACTCGTCTACGCGGATCTCAAGGAGTATGACAAAGCGCTCCACCATGCCCACGAGGCGTATCGACTTGGATTCTCGCTGCCCGGCTTGCGGAACCGGCTCGCGCAAGCCGGCAAGTGGCGCGAGCCCAACGTGATCGAGCGGGCTACCCCGTCCTCCGCGAAGTAAGCAGAGGCTCGCCCGGTCCGCCGGCTTGTCTATGGCCCGGACGCGTCGGGCGTCGGATATGTGCCGCAGCGCCGCGTCGCAATCCGTTCGGGCGCGGGTATGAAATCGGCCTGGATGAACTTGTTCTTGCTTCCGGTTGAGCGGATACCAAGATAGGAGTTGTTGCTTGGCGGGAATCGGTGGTTGGTATGAACTCAGTGTGCCGGACGCGACCTCAACCCGCGCCGCAATGGGACGCCGGCTCGGCGCCCTGGACGGCAGCCAGGCGCGGTCGGTCCACGGGCGCGGATTTGGACTCGTCGCGGCTGGCGAGGAACGCGTTGCGGCGCTGGTCGGCGAGAACGATATCGCCGTCGCGATCCACGGCCACCCGCGGTGGGAGCGCGGTTCCGCGGTTCTATCTTCGATCGAGGAGGTCGCGCGTGCGCTTGCCGGCGCGTACCGCCGACGCGGCCCGGACTGCCTGACGGACCTACGCGGCGACTTTGCTGTCGCCGTCGTGGACGCGGCCCGCGGCGAGCTGTTGCTCGCCGTCGACCGCATGGCGATCAGGGATCTCCTCTACCAACGGACTGGTGAGGGCGTGATCTTCGGTGTCACCTACGGTGTAATCGCCGAGCACCCGAGTTCCAGCCGCCGCGTCCACCTGCAAGGGATATACGACTACGCGTTCTTCCACATGGTGCCCGGTCCGGCGACGATCTACGCAGGCGTGGAGCGCGTGCCTCCCGGCGGGTACGCGAGATTCGCCAACGGCAAGGTCGAGGCAAATGCATACTGGCGGATGCAGTTCCTCGAATCCGGTCGCGACGGTTTCGGGACCCTGAGAGATCAGCTCCTCGAGTCGCTGCGCAAAGGCGTACGCGCGGGAGCCGACAACGTCGAGTGCGGCGCATTCCTGAGCGGCGGAACCGACAGCTCCACCGTCTCGGGACTGCTGGGCGATATCACTGGCCGGCCGGCACGCACGTTCTCCATTGGATTCGCCGCGAGCGGCTACGACGAAACCGAATACGCGCGAGTCGCCGTGCGCCACTTCAGGACGGATCACCGCGAATACTACGTGACCCCGGAGGACGTGGTCGCGACCATCCCCCGAATCGCCGCCGCATACGATCAACCGTTCGGAAACGCTTCCGCAGTTCCAACGTACCACTGCGCGCGGCTTGCCGCGGCCAGTGGCGTCACTCGCATGCTTGCCGGCGACGGTGGTGACGAGCTCTTCGCGGGCAACGCCCGCTATGCGACGCAGCAACTGCTCGCAATGTACGGCGTCTTGCCGCGCTTGCTGAGACAGGCAGTAATCGAGCCGCTTGCCTTGAGTTTCCGTGCGGATTCTCTGCCGGCGCCGATGCGAAAGATGCGCAGCTATGTCGAGCAGGCGGCAAAGCCGCTAGCCGAGCGGTACGAGGCCTACAATCTGCTAGAACGGCTGGGTCCGGAGGAAGTTTTCAGCGCGGAGTTCCTGCGAGAGATCGATCGGCGGCGGCCGCTTGCGCGGCTGGAAGAGCCGCTCGGTGTGAGCAATGCGCAAAGCCTCATCAACCGACTTCTCGCCATCGATCTGAAGCTCACGCTTGCGGACAACGATCTGCGCAAGGTCACGCGCATGTGCGAGCTGGCGGGAGTCGACGTGTTCTTCCCGCTGCTGTACGAGGACGTGGTCGAGCTATCCGCTCGCGTGCCGCCGCGCCTCAAGCTCAAGGGAACACGATTGCGCCATTTCTTCAAGGAAGCGCTTCGAGGTTTTCTGCCAGACGAGATCATTCGGAAGCAGAAGCATGGATTCGGACTGCCAATCGGCACGTGGCTCGTAAGTCATCCACCGCTGAGGTCGCTTGCGGGAGACGCGCTGGCGACGCTGCGCAAGCGGCAGCTCGTGCGGTCCGCGTTCATCGATCGTCTCCTGGACGAGCACCTGGCTGCGCACCCCGCATACTACGGGACCATGGTCTGGCTGCTGATGATGCTGGAGATGTGGATCCAGGCGCACGAGGTATCGCTGTAGACCGCGCATGCTCTGGCTCATTCTGCCGAGCGCCCGGGAGCGCAGGCAACGCTGTCGCGATTCGGATGCTGCGCAGACCGCGCTCGGGATGCGCGGCCTACGCGCGCGCGAGCCGAGCCGTGACGATGGCGCGCGCCGGCCCACAGCCGTACGATGCCCGCCGGGCAGTGGATCGCTATCGATCCGCGCGACCGGAACGGCGCTGATCTCGTTCGCGCTATGCCTGCCGCACGCGTTCGCCCACGTGAAGGCAGCCAATCCCAGCGACTACCACGGGATTCTCCGCGACTTGAAGCCCGGGGATCGGATCCTGCTCGCGCCGGGGGTCTACACGGAGGGCCTGACGCTGGACGGACTGCGGGGGACCGCGCGCTCCCCGATAGTGATCGAAGGGCCGGCAGACGGTTACGCGCGGTTTCCTGCCCGAAGCAACCGCAACGTTGTGAGCCTGCGCTCATCCAGCCACATCGTGATTCGGAACCTGTTCATCGACCTCGGCGACACGTCCGCAGACGCCGTGAAGGCGGAGCGCTCACGCATCGAACTGCGACACATTGTCCTCGAGAACCTGACCATTATCGGGCGCGGCGCGGATCAGCAAAGTGTCGGCATATCCACCAAAGCGCCGGCCACGTCCTGGCACATTCGCGACAATCTCATAATGGGGGTGGGGACAGGCGTGTACCTCGGCGATTCGGACGGCGGTGCGCCGTTCGTTGGCGGGATCGTCGAGAGAAACGCCATTCTGAACACGCGTGGCTACTCCCTTCAGATCAAGCACCAGGTTTCACGACGAGAATCGAGCGGGACTGCTGCGGGCCGTCGTGAGACGATCATCCGCAGCAACTTCTTTTCCAAGGCGGTCGGGGGCAGCACTGGGCCGGCTGCGCGCCCGAATGTGCTGATCGGGCATCTGCCGCTATCCGGCAAGGACGCGGACGACCGTTACTTGATCTCTGGGAATGTATTCTTTGCGAATCCTGGCGAGGCGCTCTTCCAGGGGGAGGGAAACATCACCTTGCGCAGTAACCTGCTCTTGAATCCCGCCGGACCCGGGATAAACGTGCTGCCGCACAACGCGTTCCCGCGTCAAATCGAGATTCTCGGCAATTTCGTGGTCACCGCGGGCGAGCCGATACGCGTGAAAGGCGTCCATCCCGACTTCACTCCGAGCGTCACACTCAACCGCATCCACCGAATTCGATCCGTGGAGAGCCGAGATGAGGCAAACGGGGCCTCGGCCGACTGGCTCGCCTTCTTGGCGGCGCTCGCCGAGACCGGCGGCGCCGGGCGGGTAGCCGAACTGCGCGCCGCGCTGCGGGCGGCGTGCGGCGCCGCCCGCCATGGCCATCTACAACCGCCCAAAGAGGCCCTGATTCCGGTGGAGCACTTTACCTGTACGGGGGCGAGTCGATGATGCGATCGGATACCTGCATGGAGCCTGACCGCGCTCGAGAGATCCCGGGCACGGCAGCGGATGATGCGCCCTTGGCGATCGACGCCTGGCGGGAGGCTCGGTTCGAGCTGGTCTACCGCGCCGGTTCGGTGCGGATCTTCGCGCGTCGCTTCAAGGTGCTACAACTGCAGGGGCATTATCTGGACATGCCGGCGGATCCTGACCAGTTACGGCCCCCGCTGAGCCGACTCGGCGAGAAGGTCGAGGCCCTGGTCGCGCGGTCTCAACCCATTCGTGAACCCCTTCCCCGTCTCGCGCTGGTCGACGGCGCGCTACGCTTTGTCGTTGCCCAGTACAGCCGGCATCATGCCGACCTGACGGGATCGTTTGATGGCTACCTGTCGAAATTTGCCGCGAAAACCCGCAACACCCTCAAGCGCAAGGTGCGCAAGTTTCTCGATCGCGGCAGCGGCAGCTACATGCGCGAGTACAGGCGACCGGAGGAGTTGGCGGATTTCTACCGGCGTGCGCGGTCGGTCTCGGCGCTCACCTACCAGGAACGCCTGTTGGACGCCGGCCTTCCGGACGAGCCAGCGTATCTCGACGAGCTTGTCCGGCTCGCGCGAGCCGACGCCGTGCGTGCGTACCTGCTGTTCCAGAACGACGAAGCGATCGCGTATCTATGCTGCCCAATCGTCAACGGCGTGCTTCTCTACGATTATCTCGGCTACGATCCAAAGCACGCCGATCTCTCGCCGGGTACGGTGCTGCAGTACCTCGCGTTCCAATCGTTGTTCGCCGAGGGAAAATTCCGCGCCTTTGACTTTACCGAAGGAGACGGCGCGCACAAGCGACTTTTCGGGACGCACGAGACGCTCTGCGCGGACATCTGCTTCTTTCCCGCCACGACCGGCGTCCGGTTCTGGCTCGGACTGCACATGGGCCTCGAGCGCCTTTCCGAGAAGGCAGTCGCTATCCTTGAGCGGCTGGGTCTCAAGGCGGGCCTGAAGAAGCTCGTGCGTCGAGGCTGACTGCCGCAAGACGCCGGCGAACGGTGCTGCGCGTCGCAGCCAAGCGGCGCTGGCTATCCGTCGACACCGTCCTCGATTTCTGAGCCGTCGCTGTCGTCATCGCCCTCATCGTCGTAGTCGGAGCCCATCCCCTCCTCGTCGTCGCCATCGTCGGTCGAGCTGTAGCCCGCGGTGTCCCTGCCTTCGTCATCGTCGCCCGAACTGTGGCCGGCGATATCCTCATCGTCGTCGTCGTCACCAGCCGAGCCGGGGCCTTCTGTGTCCTCCCGGTCAGTATCGACGAGCGAGCCAAGACCCGAGACACCCTCTTCATCTTCATCGTCGTCCGAGCTCGACCCGGCGATGTTCTGGGAGGGCGCCCCGGCCGAGTCATCGCTCCGGTCGTCATCGGAGTCGGCGGCCGTCTCGCGGTCGTCGGTGCCGCGTTCCGCGATGCCGTAGTCGCTATCACTGGTCGCGGCAGCGAGCTGCGCGAACCGCGGCCATGATTCACTCTCCGTCGCCGAGCGAGAAGAGCCCTCCGGGCTGGTCTCGATCTGGAAGAAAGCCTCGGCCGCACTGGCCGGACCGGCACCAGCGGCAACTATCGCTAGCGCGGCGGCAAGCGGCGCTACTCGTCTCAAGCGCAAACGAAGGGTGCGCAGCGGGTACGGGCGTTCTTCACCCCTCGGCTGCTTGCTCTTGAGTGCAGCTTGCGCCGCCGCAGCGGTACGTGGCTCCTGAGCGTTCTCCATTGCCATTGGATGCATTGCCCTCGATGAGCGGATGTGCGCGTCATTCATGCTTGTTCCCCGTGCCGTGCCGCCCCTAGCGGAGAGCCGTCAAGGACCGCGGATCCAGGCGGGTTGCGTGAAGCAGAGTCCGAGCCGTCAATTTCCCCGTCGGATCAGTTTCTTGATGCGATCCTTGAGTCCGTGCTTCGCGAGCCAGTTCCCGAGGCCGCGGGAAAGAGAGTCCGTCCATCTCAACGAGTTTGCGAGAATCGCGCCGGAAGCAGTCTTCGGAATCAGGTAGTAATGACGCTCCGGGGACTTGATGTTCGACGTGCGCTCCTTGTAAGAGCCGCCGCCATAGAGATTGTCCATGAGGTCGATCGGATCGCCTCGCTTTTCTATGTCCTTGAGTACCTCAAGAAAGAGCACGATCCCGATCTCATGCGTTGCGTAGCGCGGGTCGTATCCAGCCGCGGCCATGAAGAAGCAGCCTTTGAACACGTGGCCGTAGTGGAACGCGGCCGGCGCTTCGTTGATGTACAGAACGTGTCCGAGAAAGTAACCGCGCGCGGCGCTGGCTCGGATCTCGCGCTCGGCCGCGCCGCCGCTCTCGAGTCCCAGGTCAAGCAGGCGACTCTGGTAGGTTCTCGCAGACACGGGGATCGCGTCCGCCAAGAACCGGTCAATCTCGGCAGGCGTCTGGAACCGACGGACGCGCGAGCGTGTATCCGGCAGATCCGCAAACCGCTTGAGAGCCCGCCTCAGCTTGCTTCGCTCGCGCGCGGACAGGCTGCCGAGGTAATCCTCAAAGCGGCCATTCCAGGCGACTCTGCAACGCAGATACTCAGTGCCATGCGGCACCACGTAGAACCGCTGGCGCAGCAAACTGGTTTCGTCGTCGATCAGCGACTGAAGCTCGGAGTCGCGTGGAACTCCGCCGATGAACACGACATTCCGGCGCTTGAGAAGTCCCGCAAGGGCGGCGAGGCACTCGTCGGTGGCCGCGCGCGTCTGCTGGCGGCGGGTCAGCGGGCCCTCGTCCATCGCGAACCGCTCGACCGCCTTGCTATACACGCTGATTTCGCCGATCCAGAACGAGAGACCGCACTCGTGAACGTGGAAGGGGGCGATCCCCACAATACCTTCTCCGTCGCGATCGATCAGCGTGACGAGGCGGTGACCCGGCGTCGCGCTCACTACGCCAAGCCAGTCGACGTCATGCGCCATTTTCCTGACGGGAAGAGCCTGCTCGAGCTCGGCTGCGAGCGCTTGGCGCGCGACCGGATCGGTCGCATCGTAGGCGTGCCAATCGGACACTGACTGTCCAGTGCGCTCGGGCTGGCAAGCCTCGATCGTCGGTCGCGGCGAAGAAGCGCCGGGGCCGAAAAGAGCGGCTTCATTAGCGGGGCGCGTTGCCACGGGGCTGCTCCTCGGATGTCAGATGTGGCCGCGCCCGGTCCAATTCCGGACGAGCGTCTTGGTTCGGTCTGCCAGATTCAGACGTCCGAGAAACCGCGTAATCGAGTCGGACGCGCGATTCATGGATTTCAGTGAGCTGTAGTAGATGGACCCCACGACGGTCCTTCTGAAAAGATAGTAGTTGCGCTCGGCGCTGACGACGTTCGAGGTCCTTTCTTTGAGTGCATTGCGCCCGTTCATGTAGTCCATCAAAGCGATCCGATCACCGCACTTCTCGATGTCCTTGAGCATCTCGCAGAAGATCACGACGCCAATCTGGCTCTTGCTCCAAACAGGATCGTATCCCCCGTCGATCATGAAAAACGTCGATGCATAATTGAAACCATAGTGAAATGCGACGGCCTTGCCATCGACATAGAGATTGTGCCCCAGGAAGTAGCCCTTGCGCGCCGCGGCCTTGAGCTTGATCTCCAGCCGATCGTCGTCGGACAGACCAATCCCGAGCTTCTGCTTCTGATACGTCAGGTCGGAAATCGGGATTGCGTCCTGAAGGAAAGCGCTCACCTCGTCTTCCGCTTGATAGCGGCGCAATTCGAAGGCATTGCCATGACGCTGCTCGAACTTCTTGAGCGTGCGGCGAAGATCCTTGCGGCTCGTATGGCCTATCGAGGTCAGGTATCGCTCGAAGGTGCCGTCCCACGCGATCTTGTAGCGCGGACTGACTGGACCCCAGGGCAGCACATGAAAGAATCGATGCAGCGCACTGCCGCGATCCTCCAAGAGCTCGTAGAGGATAGAGTGCTCAGGCACGCACTCGCAGTAGACGGCAGAATCGCCCGGGATCAGCTGGCAGAGCGCTTCGAAACAGTTGACCATCGCGTCACGGCTGTTCGGACGCGCGACGATCGGTTCCAGTTCCAAGTGGATACAGCGAACGCGCTTGCGAAGGATACGGATCGGTCCGAATCCATACTCGAGGTGCGTCGGGTATACCTGGAACGGGGCGATCCCGACTATGCGATCGGCCTCTTCGTCGCTAAGGACCAGAAGCTCCTCTCCCGGCACGTCGCGCTTGAGCGCCGCCCACTCCACGTCATGTTCGATGTAGGCAATCGGCAGTCCCGTGCGCGCCCGGTCAGCCAGGGTTCTGGCTTGCTCTGCGTCGGCCGGTGTCCGCATCCGCCAGTCGGGGGTCCGGGCGGTTGGCGCGCCTGCGGACTCTCCCGGCAACGGATGACGCGTGCCATCGGCTAGCGAACGGTCGAGGGACATATCATGCACGGCGAGTCTCCATCCAACGATTGACGCTCGAGAACACGGTGGCCTCCGCGCCGTGCGGTCGCCCGACGACCAGCCACAACATCGTCGCGAGGCCGAGGTAGCAGAGCACACCGAGCGCCACCGCCGATACGAGTCCGGGCAGGTTCGCGGCGGGAGCGCCCGGGGCGACCACGTACCAATGCACCAGCAGCGCCATTCCAAGCGCCGCGGCCAACGGGCGCCATAACACCCGCAAGAGCTCGTACAGCCGGATCTGCAGCTCCCGCATCACCAGCCAGAAGCTGAGCGGAAGAAAAATCGCCCAGGACACCAGGATTGCGACGAGCGCGCCCTGCAGCCCGTTCCACATCGCAAGTAACGGCAAGAGCACTACGAGGACGGCTCCCTGAACCGACGTTGCGGCAGCATCAATCCACGGCTTGTTGATCGCCAGAAACACCGCCGAAGAGTTCGAAAGCAGCACGTGCGCAGCTCCCGCCACAGCGAGCGCTTGTACGACGACGATCGCCTCGAGCCACCGCTCCCCCAGTAACACGGGTACCGCAAACGGAGCGACTGCTGCGATTCCCAGCGCGGCGGGAAGGCCGAGCGCCGCAATGAGGCCGAGGGCCGCCAGGTAGTGCCTGCGCAATGCGTCCTTGTCATGGGAGAGCTTCGCATACCCTGGATAGACCGCCCGGTCGATGGGCGCAACCAGTTCTGTGGTCGGGAGCCGAGCGAGCTCCGCGCCGACCGAGTAAACGCCAACGTTCGCTACGCCAGCGATGCGCCCGAGGACGAACGTCGCGAAGTGGAGCGGGATGAAGTCCGCCAGATTGGTGACCACTACCCAACGTGAAAAGCCGAAGAGCTCGCGCCAGTGCTTCAAGCAGAACCGCGGTCGGTACGGATGCGCCAAGTAGCTGAGCGCGACACCCACCGCGACACCGGCCAGAATGCCGAGCATCAGCGCCCAATAGTTGCCCAGCAAGAACGCAAGAGGGATGGTCGTCATGAACATCGCAAGCTTTCTCCCGCCGAGGTAGAGAAACTCCTTGCGGAAATCGAGTTCCTTTCGAAACGCAACGACGCCGATATTGTTGAATCCGCCGATCACCGCTACCAGCGCCAGCATCGCCATCAGCGGCACAAGCCGTGGCTCGTTGAAAAACCACGCCGCCGGAAAAGCGATCAAGAGCAGACATAACCCGTAGAGCATCAGAATCAGCAGCTCGAGAGTCCATGCCGTGTCGTAATGCTCGCGGGTCGCGCGCTGGTCGCGGATAAGCGCCAGATCGAAACTGAAATCCGCGAAGACATCGAGCAGCGCCGAGATCGAGATCGCCATTGCGACCAGGCCGAAATCCTCGGGCAGGAGCAAGCGAGCGAGGATCAGCGTGCTGAGGAACCCGAGCCCACGCTCGACGAATCTGGCGAGAAGCATCCATGCGGCGCCAACCGCGATTCGCTGTCCGAAGTTAGTCATCCGCGGAACGCTGCTGCCATGAGTGCGCGGTGCGCGCGACGAAGACGCGCGAGCGCGTAGCCCCGCGACTCCATACCTCCGAAGAACTCGGCGCCTCCAGCCGCTCGACCGCGCGCCGGCGCTTCCCGATTGGGCGTCGATTCAGTCATTCGCCACAACGAAGCACGCGCCCATCCGCGGATAGAGCGCGCGAGGCAGCGTCGAGAAAGGCCGCAGCCGCTTCATTTCGTCCTCGATTCAGAGCGAGGCGAATACACCTCGGTCTCTCGCGTGATCAAGCGCTCGACTTTCTCATGGGCCGGCCTACCGTTACGTGAAGCCGTGCACGCGATCTAAAGGATGTGACCAAAATTTGCAATTGCCGCTATCCCAACCGCCCGCTGCCCCTCCAGACGCGGCGCGACGCAGTAGGCCGCAATCTGCGTCGCCGATCGGCAGACGAGCGCCCTCAACGAAGCGCTCGACCAACAGACTCGCTGCACACCGGCACCTAGCGTCGACCGATACGAGTTCACGGATTTTGCAATTCACCGCGCCAGCGAGCATCCGCGCAAGCGGACGCTGTCGACGGTGTTGCGTTGCTCGCTATGGATCGACACGCGGTCGAACGCTACAACGGCGCGCGTCGAAGCGCGCGCCCGCCGATTCGAGACAGTGCAGTTCTTCACGCGCTTCTTCTTTTTGCAATGTTTTGCATTTGCGATGTGATCGAGCCACGAATCTGGTGGCACGATGGCCGCAGCTAACGTCGCTGCTATGTCCGCAACGCATCGCGAAACCAGATCGGGCGTCGCGCGAGCCGAGGCTCGTTACTGCGGTCGGCGTCGAGCTGAGTTCACAAACCACATTGCGGAGAGAGAAGAATGATGCGGAGCCGATTGCTTCCGCGCTCGAGAAGATCGGAAAGTCAGTTCGCTGCGGTCGGGCGGAGGACGCGCGACCGATTCACCGCGGCGCCGCGCGAATCTCGAGTAGTTCAGGTGCGGCTGCGTTGTCCACGGCTTCGATTCCTGCATCTCGGATCGACGACCGGTGAGTCGGGGATGCGCAATCCGTGATCAGCTTCTCGCGTCAGTACGTCCCGGTGGCGATCCTGGTGCAGGTCGTCATGGAAGCGCTGCTTCTTTCCGCGGTCGTGATCCTCGCGATCAAGCTCAACCCGAACCACGACGGTCCGATCAGCCGGGAGACGATCGCACTTGCGATCTTCTTCACGGCGGTTGTGATCCCGCTGAGCGCCGCATTTGGCCTTTACACTGCTAAGCCCAACCGGCCAACGGCAAGAGCAATCGCGCTGACCGCGTTCATGCTGCTCGTGGGAGCGGGCGCCGTATATGCGGCCTCATATCTGATGCCGCAGGGGCGGCGCTTGCAGGACGCCCTTGCCGTCGCGATGGTCGTCGCCCTGCTCGGGATCATCGCAATCCGCCAGTTGATGAGGATCGTGATACGCCAGCGGTCCGCGAGTCACCGGGTGTTGATCGTCGGCACTGGGGCCCAGGCGGTGATGGTGGCAAGCGCCCTTTCCGAGGTCCAGTCGAAGGGGTTCAAGGTGGCAGGCTTCTACGCGGCTAACGATGGCGCCGAACCGCTGATCCCGAAGGAGCAGATCGTCGCCGAAGAACCGATTGACCTGGCTGCACGACGCCTCGGTGTGAGCGAGATCGTTGTTGCTGTTGCCAACCAGCGCGGTGGCGTGCTTCCGCTGCGGCAACTGCTCGAATGCAAGGCGCACGGACTGCGCGTGACCAACCTTTCCGGTTTCTTCGAGCGCCTTCGTGGCGAAGTGCCCATCGAGACCCTCAAGGCGAGTTGGCTGATCTACGGTGACGGTTTCAAGCAAGGCCGGGCGCGTGCCTTCGCAAAGCGCCTGACCGATATCTTGGCCTCCGTCATCCTGCTTACGCTCGCAGCACCGGTGATGGCCATAACCGCGCTCGCCATCCTGATCGAATCCGGGCGGCCGATACTCTACCGTCAGGAGCGAGTGGGGCGCGGCGGGCGTGCTTTTACGGTGATCAAGTTTCGCAGCATGCGTCAGGACGCCGAAAGGGATGGTGCGCGTTGGGCGGCGAAGAACGATGACCGCGTCACGCGCGTCGGCCGCCTGATCCGCCGGTGTCGTATCGACGAAATCCCACAGCTCTTCAACGTGCTGACCGGTGATATGAGTCTCGTCGGCCCGCGCCCGGAGCGCCCAAAGTTCGTGGAGGCCTTGACGGCGGAGATTCCGTTCTACGCGCTGCGTCATAGCATGAAACCCGGCGTCACCGGCTGGGCTCAGGTGCGGTTCCACTACGGCTCCTCCGTCGACGATGCGCGGCGCAAGTTGCAGTACGACCTCTACTACGTCAAGAACAACTCCCTTGCGCTTGACCTGTGGATACTGCTCGAGACGATCCGGGTGGTAATCCTGAGAGAGGGAGCCCAGTAGGCGGCTTCGTCCCGCACCTCGATTCAAGAGAGTCTCCGCTTCGGCGGTGAGTCGCAAACGATCCGTGGAGAGAATGCGTCAGATGACCACTATTGCAGTCGTGGGCCTCGGCTATGTGGGGCTGCCACTGGCCGTCGAATTCGGCAGGAGATACCCGACTATCGGCTTCGACCTCTCGCGCCGAAAGATTGCGGCGTATCGCGAGTGCGTCGATCCGACCGGCGAGGTCTCGAGCGAGGCATTTCGTGCGGCAGGCGGGCTGACCTGCACCACTGACCCTGGAGCGCTCGCCAGCGCGGACTTCCTCGTGGTCGCGGTTCCGACGCCGGTCGATGCCGCGCACCAGCCGGATTTCGAGCCGTTGCTCGGTGCGGCTGAGACGGTCGGGCGAAACCTCAAGCGTGGTGCAACCATCGTCTTCGAATCCACCGTTTATCCGGGGGCGACCGAAGAAATCTGCGTACCTGCGATGGAGCGCTCATCAGGGTTGCGGTGGAAGGAGGACTTCCACGTTGGATACTCGCCCGAACGCATAAACCCGGGCGACAAGCAGCGGACTCTCACCAAGATCGTCAAGGTCGTCGCCGGTGATTCGCCTGAGACTCTCGAGCGAGTCGCGAGCATGTATGCGAGCGTGGTGCCGGCCGGCGTGCACCGGGCGAGCAGCATCAAGGTCGCCGAGGCTGCAAAGGTCATCGAGAACACGCAGCGCGATCTCAATATCGCGCTGATGAACGAACTGGCGTTGATCTTTCACCGCATGGACATCGACACCCTGGAGGTGCTGGAGGCGGCCGGCACCAAGTGGAACTTCCTGAGCTTCCGGCCGGGCTTGGTTGGCGGCCACTGCATTGGCGTAGACCCGTACTACCTTACCCATAAGGCGGAAATGCTCGGGTACCACCCGCAGGTGATCTTGGCCGGCCGCCGTATCAACGACGGCATGGGCAAGTACGTCGCCGAGCAGACGGTGAAGCGCATTATCCAGAAGGGGTTCCCGGTCAAGGGCGCAGCGGTAAACGTGCTCGGGCTCACCTTCAAGGAGAACTGCCCGGACCTTCGTAACTCGAAAGTGATCGACGTCGTGCGCGAACTTGAGTCCTATGGTGCGGTCGTTCGCGTCCACGATCCGGTGGCCGATCCCGCCGAGGCGATGCACGAGTACGGGGTGAAGCTCGTCGCGTGGGCGGATCTGCCTGCAGCCACCGCGGTTGTCGCCGCGGTCGCCCATCGACAGTTCACCGAGAGAACGGTGGACGATCTCGTCGCAAAGATCGTGCCGGGCGGGCTGTTCGTGGACGTGAAGGGCCAGGCGGACGCCGCCGCGCTTGCCGCCCGTGGGTTCGCCGTATGGCGGTTGTAGCCATGGCTGTCCCAGAGCTCCTGGGTGCAGTGCGCAGCCGTCTCGCCGGCATTCGAATGCGCTGGCTGATCACCGGCAGCGCGGGCTTCATCGGCTCGCACGTCCTCGAGAACTTGCTGCGGCTCGAGCAGAGCGTGGTTAGCCTCGACAACTTCGCCACCGGCCATCGTTCGAACCTGGACGAGGTCCGTGCGACGGTCGGTCAGGTTGCCTGGCGACGACACCGCTTCATCGAGGGGGACATTCGCGACCCGCTGGCTTGCCAGATTGCCTGCCGCGACGTCGACGTGGTCGTGCATCTCGCCGCACTCGGATCCGTGCCGCGGTCCCTCGGCGACCCGATCGGCTCGCACGAGACAAACGTCACGGGATTCCTGAACGTGCTCTACGCGGCGAAGAATGCCGGGGTCCGCCGCGTAGTCTACGCATCGTCGAGCTCGGTCTACGGCGATGATGCAGCGCTCCCCAAGGTCGAGAGTAGGGTCGGCCGTCCGCTCTCGCCGTACGCCGTAACCAAGTGCGCGAACGAACTCTATGCAGAGGTGTTCACGCGATCCTATGGTCTCGAGTCGATCGGCCTGCGGTTCTTCAACGTGTTCGGTACACGTCAGGACCCGAAGGGCGCATATGCCGCGGTGATTCCACGCTGGGCGCGGGCAATCCTCAATGGCGAACCCGTGATCATCAACGGGGACGGCGAAACGACGCGCGACTTCTGCTACGTGGCGAACGCCGTCCAGGCGGCCTTGCTCGCCGGGACGACGACCTCGCGTGAAGCACTGACTCGGGTCTACAACGTGGCGGTGGGCGGGCGAACCAGCCTGAACGAGCTCTACCGATTGCTGAGCTCGCTGCTCGCCGAGAAGCACGGGCACACGCGTGCGGCGTGCCCTCAGTACGGTCCGTTCCGTGACGGCGACGTGCGGCATTCGCAGGCGGATATCGCAAGTGCCGCGCGGCTGCTCGGGTACGCGCCGTCGCACACTCTCGAGCAGGGGTTGCGGGAGGCGGTGCCCTGGTACATCGAGCGATTCGCAGCAAGCCGCAACTCGGTGCCAATCGCCTCGCGTAACATGGCGTAAGCGCATGTCGAGGATCCGCAGGTCGCTCGCGTGCGTGGCGCTGACCGCCAGCTGTGCGGCTCCAGCGGTCGGCGCCGAGACGGATGCGGCATCTGCCGGAACGCGGCGCTTCACGGAACTCGTCGCCCGCGCGATCGCGTACGAGCATGGTGAGGGAGTGCCGAAGAACTCCGCTCTTGCCGCGCAGCTTTACTGCGAGGCCGCGCGCAATGGCGATGCCGAGGCTCACTTCGGCCTCGGCTGGATGTACGCAAACGGTCGCGGCGTAGCGCGCGACGATCGGATCGCCGCAACGCTCTTCGTGCTCGCAGCCGCGCAGGGCCACGTCCACGCCCAGCGGCTGCTGGGCTATTTCACATCGGCCGCCGATCGGTTGCCCGAGTGCATGCGTTTGCCGGTGACTCGGCCCGCCTCTGCGCAAGAGACAGCGGATCCGTTTGCCGAGCTGCCGCCGCGTCTGAAGCCGTTTGCCGATCTCGTCCGGGAGCTCGCGCCTGAGTACGAGATCGATCCGGTGCTCGCGCTGGCAATCGTCGCGGTCGAGTCGCGATTCCAGCCGCGCGCGCTGTCACCCAAGGGGGCGCGCGGCTTGATGCAGCTCATGCCTGCAACGGCAAAGCGGTTCGAGGTGCGTGACGCATTCGACTCCACAGCGAACGTGCGCGGCGGCCTGGCTTATCTTCGATGGTTGCTTGCCTATTACCAAGGACGGCTTCCGCTCGTCCTCGCCGCCTACAACGCGGGCGAGAACGCGGTTGATCGGCACCGCGGCGTACCGCCGTACGCCGAGACGCGCAACTATGTGCGGCTGGTCCTCGGCGTGGTTCGCGCGTTCGCTCATCCGTTCGATCCAAGCGTGACGGAGCCTTCGCGTTCCATCTTTGGCGCGGCTCGAGAACCCGGAGCAGCGAGACCCTAAGGCGCAGCCCGGGGCTGCCTGCTCCGACCATGCGGACGCCGTTTGGTGCGCGAGTTATCGTCGAGACACCGATCAGTCCGCCCGCAGCGCGCATAGCGCGGCGGGCGCTCGGCGGGCGTTTGTTACGCGTCGTCTCTGATGTGCTGAGCAAGCGACCGCGCGTCAGCGAAAACGCATCGCCGCGAGGTCGGCTTCGAGCGCGGCCAGGCAGCGCCGCCGCCGTGCCGTCGCCGACGATCACGCGTTCGCTGTAGCGGCGCTCGAACAGCGGATCGGCGCGATCCCGATCGGGGTGCAGAAAAAACCGGATCGTGACGACCGCGGTAGTGTGCCGCTCGTCGCGCGCATCCGCGTAGAGCTCGGTCACGAGCCCGTCGAGGACGTACGGCGCACCGGCGGGGCTTGCCGGCTCGCGCACCGCCGCGAACAACCCGGCGCGGTCCAGCCACTCGGCCACTTCGCGGGCGACGAGATCGCGCGGCGCAGCGAAGAACCCGGCATAGGGGTCGGCCTCGTACCGCAGGTCACCGATGCGGTAGACGAGCGCGCGGCCGGCGTAGGGCGCGGCGACGCTGATCAGCCCGACCTTCACGGAGACCGGCTTGCGCACCGCCGCGGGCGGACCGGTCCGGGTCGCTTCGAGTACGAAGGCTTGATGCTCGAGCGCAGGCCGCGAGATCGCGCAGGCGCCGAGTGCGAGCGCGACTGCCGTTGCAGCCGCAAGGGTCGCCAGTGCGCGCCTCATTGCTGCCCCCGCCGGACCGGCGCAGGCGGTTCGCCGAAGAGCGTGCCGGCGGGATAGCGCCGTGCCGCCTCGCTCAGGTCGCGCAGGTTTTCCGTGGTCTGGCGCAGGTTCGCGAGCGTCGCCGCGATGTCCTGCTCGCTCGCCGCGAGTGCGTGGTCGAGCCGCCGGGTGACGCGGTCGAGCGCGGCGATCGCCGCCAGCAGCCGCTCGCTGCTCGCGGTCGCGCGGACCGCCTCGGCCGCCGCGACCACGTCGTCCGGCAGCGTGTCGAGTGCGGGATTGGCGAGGATCTCGCGCAGCCGTGTCGCTGCGGCGGCGGCCTCGCGGAACGTCGCCTGCGCGTCGCTGCCGCCGAGCAGCGCGGAGAGTCTGCGGTTCGTCTCGCGCAGCTCGGCGAGGAGCGCGGCGCCTTCTGCGCCGAGCTTCTCGACCGGCAGTGCATCGACCTTCCGGCCGGCGCTATGCAGCAGCGCGTAGATCTCGGCCGCGATCCGCCGCAGATCGACGTCCTCCAGCATGCGCAGCACCCGCTCGATCTGATTGGTAAACTGCACGAGCTTCGCGCGGGCCGAGGGAATGTAGACGTTGCGCGGCTGCCAGTTGATCGGTAGCGGCGGGTTCAGGGTGGGCTCGACGAAATCGAGCTCGAGGTAGTTGATGCCGGTGATCCCCTGCGGCGCGACGCGCACGCGCAGGCCCTGCTCGATGTACTGCTTCAGCAGATCGGC
Source organism: uncultured Burkholderiales bacterium (assembly GCA_964570955.1). Lineage (GTDB taxonomy): Bacteria > Pseudomonadota > Gammaproteobacteria > Burkholderiales > SHXO01 > SHXO01. Next base: position 47,405 of record CAZNBS010000002.1, read on the forward strand.
GTCCGCCCTTCCGAGCGGGCCGAGCTGGTCGACGTTCAGCGTTGCCTCGATCAGCACGTAGGGCTTGCGCTGGCCGAGCGGCTTGTCCTGCTCGTAGCGCTCGGCGGTGAACCCCAGCCGCTTGACCTCGCCGAGCAGCACGCCCCGATAGCGGACCTTGGAGCCGAGATCGAGGCCCTGCACCGAGTCGTCGACGTAGGTCTCCATCGTGATCGTGCGCTCGAAGAGCTTGCCCGCGCCCAGCGCGAGCACCATCGCCACCGCGACGGCGAGGCCCGCAAGGACGAACAGCCCGAGCTTGAAATAGTTTGGCTTAGCGCTCATCGGTCACGCGCCCGCGGGCTCGGTGGCGCGCTCCTCCTCGGCCTCCCGGTTGAAGAAATGCCGCACGTGCGGATTGTCGCTTTTCTCGCGCAGCTCGTGTGGATCGCCCTCGGCGATGATGCCGCGAGCCTCCTTGTGGAGCATGATCACCCGGTCGCAGATGGTGAACGTGCTCGCGAGGTCATGGGTCACCACCACCACGGTGATGCCGAGCACGCGCGCGAGGCGCAGCACCGTCTGGTCGAATGCGGCCGCGGTGACCGGGTCCAGCCCCGAGGACGGCTCGTCCAGGAACAGGATCGCCGGATCGAGCGCCATCGCGCGGGCGATCGCCGCGCGCTTCTGCATGCCGCCGGAGAGCTCGGAGGGCATGTGGTGCTCGAAGCCCTCGAGCCCGACGAGCTTGAGCTTGAGCCGCGCGATGAGCTCGATCGCGTCGGGTGGCAGCGCGGTGTACTCCTCGAGGGGCAGGCTCACGTTCTCGAGCAGCGTCATCGACCCGAACAGCGCGCCGAGCTGGTACATGACGCCGATTCGCCGCAGGATCGCAAGTCGCTCCTCGCCCTGGGCCGTCGCGACGTCGCGCCCCTCGATCAGCACGCGCCCGGCCGCCGGCTCGTAGAGCCCTATGATGTGCCGCACGAGCACGGTCTTGCCGCTGCCCGACCCGCCGAGAATGCCGAACACCTCGCCCTGGAAGACGTCGAAGGTCACGTTCTCGAGGATGGTGCGGTCGTCGAACGCGGCCTTCAGGCCCTCGACGCGGATCACCACCTCCTCGTCGTGCGCGCCGGACCGGTTTGCGTTGCTCATGGGCGCGACGGCGGACTCAGATGTCCAGGTAGTAGAACACCACGGCGAAGATCCCGTCCACGGCGACGATCAGCACGATGCCGCTCACGACCGCGCTGGTCGCCGAGAGCCCGACCGCCGAGGCGCCGGTGCGCGTCTGCAGGCCGCGCAGGCAGCCGACCCCGGCAACCAGCACGCCGAACACCACCGACTTGAACAGGCCGCCGAACAGGTCGTTCAGCTGCACGCGGTTCACCACCTGCAGATAGTAAGTGTAGAGCGGGATCTCGAAGAGTTGCATCACCATGGCGCCGCCGAGCAGGCCGATCAGCACCGCGAAGGCGCTCAGGAGCGGCATCATCGCCACTGCCGCGAGCATGCGTGGCACGACGAGAAAGCGCACCGGGTCCAGACCCATCGTCTCGAGCGCGTTCACCTCGTCGTTCACCTTCATGGTGCCGATCTCCGCGGCAAACGCGGCGCCCGAGCGGCCGGCGAGCAGAATCGCGGTCATGAGCGGGCCGAGCTCGCGCGTCATCGCCAGGCCGACCAGGTCCGCGACGAAGATCTCGGCGCCGAACTGGCGCATCGAGATCGCCGACTGGAACGCGAGGATGACGCCCATCAGGAAGCCGATCAGCGCGACGATCGGCAGCGCATTGACGCCCGCCTCCTCGGCGACGAGCAGCACATCGCGCCAACGCACCGACGACGGGCGGCGCAGGGCGCCCGCGAGCGCGGTGAGCGCCTCGCCGACGAACGCGACGAGCGCGTAGAGCCCGACCCAGACCCCGCGACCTGCGCGGCCGAGCCGCTCGACGACCGAGCCGGGCGCCTCGCGCGGCGGAGGCGGTGCGCGGAACTCGGCTGGATCGAACTGCTCGAGCAGACGGCCGAAACCCTCGCGCAGCCCCTCGATCCGCACCTCCGCGCCGGGCCGGCGCTCGGTGCCCAGCAGATCCACCAGCATCGCGATCCCGGCGCCGTCACAGTACTCGACGCGGCTGCAGTCGACGACGAAGGGCCGGTCGGGGCTTCCTGCGAGCGCGCGCTTCGCGTCGGCCCAGACCGGCCCGAGCGAATGCGCGTCGAGCCTTCCGGCCAGCGCGAGCCCGCGGGTCGCACCGTCCGGGGGGGTGATGGTGAGCTCGGCCATGGGCGAGAGCGATGCCGGGCGGAGTGTACCAGCGGCTCTCGCGTGCACGAAGCGGCGGGAACTTTCGCGCCCGCATCGCTTCTTACGGGTCTGTCGCCGAAACGCAGCGAGCATGTCCGATCAGGAGCAGCAGGCCGTCCTCACCGTCGCGCTGATGACCGCGTTCGCAGACGGCGGCAAGAGCGCGGCGGAGCGCGATGCGGTGAAGCGCATCGCCGAATCGTTCGGCGCGGCGGTGCCACCGGCCCTGCTGCAGGACGTGCTGCTCAGGCGTGTCAAGCTGCCCGAGGCCGTGCGGCCGCTGGTTGCGCCGGAGCACCGGCAACTCGCCTACGAGATGGCGGTCGTGGTGTGCGAGGCCGACGGCGCGCCGAGCGCGGCCGAGCGCGCGTTTCTCGCCGAACTGGAGCGCGCGCTTGGCCTCGAGCACGTCCGCGCCGAGTCCTTCGTGCGCGACGCCGATGCCGTCGCGTCCGCACCGCTCACCGCGCCGAGCGCGGCCGAGCCCCGGCACGCGAGCGCCGTGGCGCCGGCCGAACTGGATCAGATGGTCCTCAACTACGCCATCCTCAACGGCGCGCTCGAGCTTCTGCCCGAGTCGCTCGCCACGGTCGCGATCATCCCGCTGCAGATGAAGATGGTGTACCGCATCGGCCGGGCCCACGGCTTCGAGCTCGACCGCGGGCACATCAAGGATTTCCTCGCGACCGCCGGCGTCGGCCTGACGTCGCAGTACCTCGAGCAGGTGGGCGCCAAGCTGATCGGGGGGCTGCTCGGGAAAGTCGGCGGAAAGCTCGCGCGCGGTATCGGGCGGCAGGCGGTGAGCTCGGGCTTCTCGTTCGCGACCACCTACGCGCTGGGTCACGTCGCCAAGCGCTACTACGGCGGCGGCCGCACGCTGAGCGCGGCGGCGCTCAAGGACGCCTTCCGGGGCGTGCTCGGCGAGGCCAAGGGCCTGCAGGCGCGCTACGCCGGCGAGATCGAGGCCCGCGCCCGCACCGTCGACCTGCCGCAACTCCTGGCCGAAGTGCGCAAGTAGCGCGTCGGCCGCCCCGCGGCCCGCCGCCGGATCCGCGCGCCCTGCTGCGCTCGCAGCCGCGTTGCGGCAAGATGCGTCCGGGCCGGCGCGCGCCCGCGTACCGCCATCTGCCATTCGGAGGAGACATGCGCAGTCCGGTGATCGACGTCCACACCCACATGCTCAACCGGGAGTGGCTTGCGCTGCTCGAGCAGCACGGCGGACCGCGTTACACGCTGCGGGAGGTCGCCGGCGGCCGCCGCGCCATTCACCTCGACGGCGCTCCGTTCATGACGCCGGTGCCGGCCATGTTCGACTACGACCTCAGAGTGAAGAACATGAGCAGGGCGCGCGTCGACCTGGCGGTCGTGTCGCTCACCTGCCCGAACGTCTACTGGGGCGACGCCGAGGTGAGCCTCGCGGCCGCGCGCCTCATGAACGACGACATGGCCGCGGCGAAGCGCGCCTACCCCGATCGCATCCGCTGGTTCTGCTCGCTGCCCTGGCAGCACGCCGAGCCCGCGCTGGTCGAGCTCGCGCGCTCGCTCGCCGCCGGCGCGTCGGGCGTGATGGTGCTCGCCAACATCGCCGGCCGGCCGCTCACCGACGCGGCGTTCCAGTCCGTCTGGCGCGCGATCGACGAGGCCGCGCTGCCGGTGCTCGTGCATCCGACCGCGCCGCCCGGCATCGGCGAGATGGCGATGCAGGAATTCCAGCTCACCACTTCGATCGGGTTCACGTTCGACACCTCGCTTGCGATCGCACGGTGCATCCACGATGGTTTCCTCGATCGCTATCCACGCCTCAAGCTGATCGCCTCGCACGGCGGCGGCGCGCTGCCGTTCCTGATCGGGCGGCTCGATACCTGCTGGGAGCACATTCCAGCCGCGCGCGCGAAGATTGCGGAGCGCCCGTCCAACTACGCCCGGCGCATCTACGCCGACTCGGTCGTGTTCCGCCAGGATGCGCTCGAGATGGCGGTGGGCGTGTTCGGTCCCGACAACGTGCTCTACGGCTCGGACTATCCGCACAACATCGGCGACATGGCCGGCTGCCTCGCGCGGGTCGACGCGCTGCCCGGCGACGTGCGCGCGCGCGTGCGTGGCGCGAACGCGCGGGAGATCTTCGGGTTCTAGCGGCAACC
>CAZNBS010000003.1:0-42419 GCA_964570955.1 uncultured Burkholderiales bacterium
GAATTGTGTACGTTCAACAACGCCACCAGCCTGCAGGTGAATTCCGCGGCGCTCGGCGACATCGTCTGGGCCATGCGCAACACGCAGGCCGGCATCGTCGAGCCGGACGAGATCGATTTCCGGACCGTGCTCGATGTCGCGCGCCCCTACCTCGGTTCGGTGGTTGGCGTGTACAGCGACTGGACGCCATTGCAGGGGCGCGAGGTTTTCTATCCGGAGGAGGTGGATCGGCAGGATGCGTGGCAGTTCAAGAACTTCCTCGTGTAGTGCCGCGCTGCGCTGCAGTCCCGGGGAACCGGGACGCGGCGCGCATGTCATGCAGATGGGCCGCCCGCGGGGGGTTGCCATCCCTACCACAGCAAAGGAGACCGCAATGAAAGCACTGGCCTTGACGCTCGCCGCCGTAGCGAGCGTCGCATACACCGCATTGCCCGCCCATGCCCAGCAGCAGAAGACGACGCTGACGCTTGCGGCGGCGAAGAAGATGGCCCAAGCCTGCGAGGCACGCGCCGAGAAGGAGGGTTGGAACATGATCGTCGCAGTCATGGATGACGGCGGCAATCTCAAGTACCTGAGCCGCATGGACAACTCCTTCCTGGGCAGCGTCGAGATCGCGCAACTCAAGGCCAACACGTCGGCGAGCTTCCCGTTCTCGACCCGTCAGGTGGGTGAGATCGCCGCGAAGAACGTTCCGGGTATCGCGTACGTGCCTGGAGTCGTGACCTTCGCCGGCGGTCTGCCGATCGTCACCGCGAAGGGCGAGCACATCGGCTCGATCGGGGTGAGCGGCAGCTCGGCGGACAATGACGAGGTGTGCGCCCAGGCTGCCCTCGACGCGGTCAAGAGCGACCTCGGTCTGAAGTAACCGACGCGAAACGGCCGCAGCGGGGATCCTGCGGCCGACTTCGTTCCGTCACCGGTCTTACAAGCGCCGCCCCCCGCCTGGAATTCGATCCGGGCCCGAGGGCCTCGCGGCGTCCCTCAATACAGGAAGCCCGCCACGCGCGGTAGCCACAGCGCGAGCTGCGGGAACGCGATGATCAGGAGCAGGCCGGCGACCTGGAGAAGAACGAAGGGGACGATGCCACGATAGATGTGTCCCATCGTGATCGACGGCGGCACCGTTCCCTTCATGTAGAACAGAGTGAACCCGAACGGCGGCGTCAGAAAGGACGTCTGGAGGTTCACCGACATCATGATGACGAACCAGGTCATGAATACGACTGGACCGCCGTCCCCCAGGTGCGGCCCGAATTCCACGCCCGTCAATATCGGAGCGAAGATCGGCAGGACGATCAGACAGATCTCGATCCAGTCGAAGAAGAAGCCGAGCACGAAGACCAGCACCATCATGAACGTCAGGATCTCCCATCCTGTCGTGAGCCCGGCCTTCTCCAGCAGCTCGAGCACCACGTCGTCTCCCCCGAGTGCGCGGAAGACGAACGAGAACATCGTGGCGCCGAAGAAGATGAAGAACACCATGCCATTGGTGAGTGCGGCGGTCTCGATCGTCTCTTTGAGTACCTTGACGTTGAGCCGCCCCTTGAACCAGGCGAGCAAAAGTGCGCCGAAGGCCCCTACGCCGGCAGCCTCCGTCGGCGTTGCCCAGCCACCGAAAATGGATCCCAGGACGAGGACGATGAGGAAGGTCGGGGGTAGGAAGCTCGTGAGGATCAGGCGCGCGAACTCGGCGCCGGTCTTGGGCCCGATCTCCTTCGGCAGGGGAGGCGCGAGCTTCGGCTTGAGCAAGCTCAGTCCTCCGATGTAGAGCACGTACAGCACAGACAGGATCAGGCCGGGAATCACGGCAGCGGCGAACAGCGAGCCGACGGACACGCCGAGCAGGTCGCCCATGATGACCAGCATGATGGAGGGTGGGATGAGGATGCCCAGGGTACCTGCCGAGGCAATCGTCCCCACGGCCAGCTGCTTATCGTAGCCCCGCTCCATCATCGCGGGCAACGCGATCAGGGTCAGCATGACGACCGAGGCACCGACGATGCCCGTGGTCGCCGCCATGATCGTGCCCATCAGGGTCACGGACATGGCGAGTCCGCCGGGCACCCGCCGCAGCAGCACCTGGAGGCAGTGCAACAGGTCGTTCGCCACCCCACTGCGCTCCAGCACGGTGCCCATGAAGATGAACATCGGCACCGCGACGAGGATTGGATTGGAGGCCGCCGAGCCCCAGATCCTGGGCAGGAGGTTGAAGAACTGAACCGGCATGAACACGTCCAGCAGGATGCCGATCCCGCCGAACACGATGGCGATTCCGCCGAGCACGAAGGCCACCGGATATCCGGAGAAGAGTGCGAACGCGAGTACCGCGAACAGAACGAGCGAGAGGTGATCGGCGAGCCATTCCATGACCGTCTCCTACTCGCCCTGCAGCACAGCGTACGCGGCCGCGGGCCGCAGACGTTCGGGCCCGAACAAGTAGACGATCACCCGCAGCAGCACGGCAAGCACTGCTGCCAGCAGCAGCACGAGTCCGATCAGAATGAAGCTCTTCGGAATCCAGCGATACGGCAGTCCATTGGCGGACTCGGATGACTCGTTGTCGATGAATGCGACCGCGGTGAAGTCATACGCGAAGTAGACTGCAATCAGGCAGTACGGAATGGCGAAGAATACGCAGCCGAGCAACTCGATCCAGGCCCGCGTGCGCGGGCGCGCCGCTGCCACGGCGACGTCCACCCGCACGTGGGAGTTGCGGATGTAGCCGATCCCGATCCAGAAGGAGAACAGCGCCGTATGCAGATGCCATTCGAGTTCCTGCAGACGCGTCGATCCCATTCCGGGAACCTGGAAGCCGAACTTGCGCGACAGGACGTCGAAGACGATGACAGCGGTTGCGACCAGAAACAACCATCCTACGACGGACGCGATTCGGGCGACGAGCGCTTCGATGCGGTCGCTGAACGCGAGCAGGGTCTCCATTGATCTCCCTTCATGGGTGGCGCGTCACGGCGACGCCGGACGCGCGCACTCGTTCTTCGTTTTCGGGCCGGTTACTGCTGCAGGTAGCCGTGCTCGCGCCAGATCGCGTAGTTCGCCCGGAATTTCGAGTACGAATTCCACACCTTCTTGAAGTTCGGGTTCTTCGCCGACTCTTCCGTGACCACCTCGTCCCACGCCTTCGCGTATGCCTTCAGGATCTCCGGAGACCAGCGCATGATCTTCACGCCGTTCTTGTCGCGCATCTCCATCATCGCCTTGAACTGGGTTCCTTCCGTGCGCGCCGCCACCTCGCGCACCATGTCGCCGCATGCCAGTTCGATGACTGCCTTCTGAGCGTCGGAGAACTTGTCCCACTTGGCCTTGTTAATGAACAGGTGCAGCAGCGAGGCCTGCTGGTGCCAGCCCGGAAAGTAGTAGTACTTGGCGACCTGATAAAAGCCCTGGCGCTGGTCGAGCGTGGGCATGGAGAACTCGGTGGCGTCAATCGTGCCGAGCTGAAGTGCCTGGAAGATGTCCCCGGGCGCGAGCAGCTGCGTCGACACGCCCAGCTTTTCCATGACCTTTGCTCCGAAACCGAAGAAGCGCATCTTCAGCCCCTTCAGATCCTTGACCGTCTTGATTTCCTTGCGAAACCATCCCGAGGCCTCGGGCGCATGGATGCCGCACACGATGGCGTGGATGCCATGCTTGGCGAACAGCTCGTTCTGCAGTTCGACTCCACCGCCCTGGTACATCCACGCCAGATACTCGGGGATCGCGGGCCCGAACGGCACGGTGGAGAACATGTTGAAGGCCGAGTCTGTGCCCGAGTAGAAGCCGGGACTGGACCACGCGCCGTCCACCGAACCCTTCGAGACGGCCTGGATATTCTGCAGCGCCGGGACGAGTGCGCCCGGCTCATGCACCTTGATGTCGATGCTGCCGCCCGATGCCCGCTTGATGCGCTGCGCAAGCCACACGGCGGCTTCGCCGACGACCGGCAAGCTGTTCGGGAACGTGTTCGCGACCTGGAGCCTGACCTTCTTGTCCTGCGCCGCCGCGGGTGCGACGACGAGCAGGGTCGTCGCGAGCAAGGACGCGACGACGCCGATGCGATGCGCCATGTTCATATCTCTCTCCCTTCTCCGATGCCGGCGATACGTGTCGTCCCGACGATTGTCCACGCATTACAAACGCTTTGGCGGCCAATGTCCAGCCAGCACGTGCGCGATGTTTTACGTTTGCCGCTAGGCAGGCAGGGGGGTCCGGGCTACCATGCTCGCAGAGACCTCGAACACGCCATACCGATAATCAGGAGGCATACCTCCGATGCTGGATCATCTGCTCTCGACGGTCGGCTCCCGGCTGCTGGTGCAGTATCTGAGCGCGAGAGAAACGCAGATCGCCGTGCTGCTGCCTGGCATGTGCTCGATCGCGATCCTGGGCTACTACGCATCGAATCGACGCATCTCCGCGCGGCTGCAGACCCTGTGGTGGCTCGCGCTCCCCATCAGCTATCTGTGCGCCACCTGGGTCATCACCTCAGAACAGCAGAGTCTCTACATCTACAGCGCCTTCTCGGTGGCCTGCGCATTCCTGCTGTTCCGCCGCGTGTGCGTGCCGCCCGCGCTGGCGTTCGCGCTGACGTTCATCGCCTTGCTAAGCGTGGACCTCGCACACGCATTCACCCGCGCGGTCGTTACCGGCGCTTCGCTGCAGACCTTCTACTGGGGAGTCGGCGGCGCGGGCGCCCGTGACAGTCTCTTGGTGATGCCGGCACTCACCGCGCTGGTCATGGCCTACGGTCGGTTGCGCATCCGCATGCGCGGCGAGACGTTACTGGAATACTAGGTGAGGCGGTCACGTTCACGCCGGCGTGCGCGACATGCCGGCGGTCACTGCGAACCGCAAGGCCTCTTCGGATGACATCGGGATCGGCTCGACGCGCTCGCGCGGCAACAGTACCGTGTATCCCCCGATCTGGTAGCTCATCGGCAGATAGACGGCAATCATTCCCTCGCCCCCGAGCTGGGCCGGCAAGCCGGTGAAATCCTCGCGCGTCACGAATCCCAACAAGTACATCCCGCCGTCGACGCGCACCCGCACGACCTGACTCAGCGCCTTCTGCTTCGACGAGTCCGAGATGAACCCGGCGAAGTCCTTGATCGCTGCATACAGGGTCTTGACCACCGGAACCCGCAGCAGCAGTTCCTCGACCAGCGTCACCAGGCGCCGGGCAACGTACAACTCCATCACCAGCCCGACGGCAAAGACCAGCGCGATCCCCATCGCGATGCCGAGGCCGGGTCGATAGAGCCAGTCCGGCAATGCCCATTGAAGTGGCCCGCCGAGCATGCGTTCGGCGGTGACGGCGAACCAGTAGAGGATGTACAGCGTGAGGAGGACGGGAAGGAGGGTGACCAGTCCTCGCAGGAAGGTGGTGGTGAGGTGTTTCAAGGCGCGTGCTCCCAGGCAGGCTCGACTGCGGCGCGCCGAGGCGGCGCCGCCGGCGCAAGAATAGCGATATCCGCGCGAGCCGGCACGACACCTCGCGCGCTTCCCACGCCCGGGAAACCCCCCTTCAGCATGCTTCCGGCCCCGCCGCGATGACGCATCCCGCGCGCCACCCGGCGGGCTCGGCCTGGCGACGGCCACGCGAGAAGTCCGGCCATCCCGCGCAGAGGATGACGGCTGCGCGCGAGCGCTGCCTCATGCGAATGCGCGCACGATGCGAAGCGCAGCGCATGCTGCGCCGTAGCCGTTGTCGATGTTCATGACCGGAACGCCGGGCGCGCAGCTGGCCAGCATGGAATGGAGGGCGGCGTGGCCTGCGGTGGCCACACCGTACCCCACCGAGGTGGGTACCGCGATGATCGCGCCGGGGTACAGGCCCCCGAGCACGGTCGGCAACGCCGCGTCCATTCCCGCCACGACGATGGCCACCTTCATGCGACGAATGTCGTCGAGTCGGGCGAGCAGCCGCCACAGCCCGGCAACACCCACATCGGTAATCTCCAGGTTCGGCACGCCGTAGTAGCGCAGCGTGCGTACCGCCTCCCGACTCACCGAGACATCCGAAGTGCCCGCTGCCACGATCGCCACCTGCGCCTCGCCCTGCAGCGCGTGCGGCGTGCCGAAGAACCCCGTGCGTGACACCGGCTCGTAGTCGATGCGCGCGCGATGATGCTCGGGCAGATCCGCGAACTGCATCGGATGCAGCCGCGTGAGCAGGAATGGGAGTTCCTTTGCATGGGCCTGGTCGAGGATCGCGGCAATATGCCCCACGGTCTTCTCGCCGCAGTAGATGGCCTCGTCGAACCCGAGTCGCGCAGCGCGCTGCAGGTCGAGCGTGATGTCCTGCTCCATGCGTTGCCTATCGGTCCAGCGACTTGAAGTGGAGGAATGCGCTTCCCGTGCGGTAGGGTGCGAAACGCACCGGCATGCCGGCGCGCGTGTCGGAGAAGATCGACTGGACCGACGCACCGAGCGCGTGCCGCGCCGCCTCGTCGAGCGAGGCGAGCGTATCGTCATCGAGCTCGACCACGATCGCCTCGCCGCGCACGCGGCAGCGAACGGTGCTTGCGCAGAGCTGCTCGGCGAGCATGCGCTCGGCGGCGTGGATCCCGGCCAGCACGCGCGGGTCGATGGCGATGCCGGTTTCGACCCGGCTGGACAGACAGGGCGAAGCAGGCAGGTCTGCCAGATCGCCGAGCCCGAGTTCGCGCGCGAGCGCGCGCACCTTGGCCTTGCTCATCGCTGCCTCGACGAACGGGTGGCGCACGCCGTGTTCCCGCGCAGCCACCAGTCCCGGCCGATACTCTCCCAGGTCGTCGAGGTTGGTGCCGGACACGATCTGGGCGCGGGTGAGCGGGCGGATCGCGCCGTACAGGTTGCTCTTGCAGTAGAAGCAGCGGTTGACCGGGTTAGCCCGATAGTTCGCATCGTCGAACTCGCCGGCGTCGATAACCTGAAGGGTCCACCCCTCCCGCTCCGCCATCTCGCGCGTGCGCCGCGTCCCCTCGTCCGGCACGGCGGGCGACACGGCGTGGAACATCGCCACGCGTCCCGGTGACAGTCGATGCGCGAAGGTCGCCAGCGTGAGGCTGTCCACCCCTCCGCTCACGGCCACCGCAACGTGCTGCATGCCCTGCAGCACGCTTTCCAGCCCGACCAGTTCGGGCAGCTGTTCACCCATTCTCTGCTTCCTCGTCTTCGGCCGCGCGCCGCACGCGTTCGCGCCCGGCGCGCCCGCCCGCAACGGCGCGCAGATCGTCGCTTTCCACTTTCGACGTCGCATGATCCCCGCGGGCCGCCACCTTCACCCTGAGTGTGCGTTCCCCGAGACGCACGCGCACCTCGTCGCGCGCGAGAACGCGCCGCTCCACCATCTGCCGGCGTACGCCCAGCGTGCTGGTCTCGACGAACGCGGCCTGCGTCGCTTGGTCGGCGGCCTCGGCCGCGGCCAGAATCTGCACGTGCACGCTCATCCTGCCCTTCTTGCCGACAGCCGGCATCTGCAGAACGTCGAGCACACCCGGAAGGTCCCGCACGCGGTCCAGACCGATCGCGAGGTCCTCGGGAGACTGGTCGTCCACCTCGAACGCCAGGAGTACCACGCGGTCGGTGCCGGTGGACTCCGGTGCAGTCTCTTCGAAGGCCATCAGGCGCAGCACGTTGCTCAACCCCGGGAAGCGCCTGGTGCCGAAGCCGCAGCCGTTGGCACGCAACCGTCTGCGCACGCCATCCGTATCCTGGCGGGCGCCGAGATGGCTGAGGATGGCTGCGCCCGTGGGGGTCACTCGTTCGCCGTCGATACCGTCATCGAGGAATTCGAAGCCGGTCAGCAGCTTGGCGGTAGCCGGCGCCGGCATCGGAATCCAGCCGTGTGCGGTCTTGACGCGGCCGCGTCCGAGGGGAAGCGTCGACACGCTCCACGTGGCCTCCAGCCGCGCGATGACGACCGCCGCTCCGACGATGTCCGCGATCGAGTCCCAGCCGCCCAGTTCGTGGAAGCTCACCTGGTCGGCCGGGACGCCATGGACTTCGCCCTCGACCCGCGCCAGGCGCGAGAACATGTCGATCGCGCGCGCGCGTACGTCGGCGGACAGGGATGCACGCTCCAGCGTCGAGCGGATGCCCGCGAACGGCGTCTCGTCGTGGTGATGGGGATGGCCGTGAACATGCGCATGGCGGTGCGCGTGCTCATGGGGATCGTCCACCTCGAAGCGCCGCCCGGTCAGCACCTCGTCGCGGTGCGCGACGAACCGGCAGTGGACGTCGGGCGGCAGACCCGCGGTGCGCTGCGCGGCGAGAACGTCCTGCTCGAGTTCGGGGAACGCGTCGACCGCGGCGGCCAGGAACATGTCGCCGGCCACGCCGCCGATCGCGTCGAGGTGGATGTGGAGCGTGGGAGGCATGCGCGACTGGAGAGTAGGGACGGGGAGGAGCACGGGCCGGGGATCCAGGATCGGAGGAGATGGCTCTCTCCCGCCCTTTCTATCGGCCTTCGGCCGGTGCAGCGATCGGACAGTGCCGAGGACTTTTCCGCTCTTCCCCTCGTCCCGTGCCACTCCTTCAGGCGTGGGCGTTCTCGTGCATCGTGCCCAGCATCGGGTACAGCGTGCCCTTGGCGTCGAACTTCATCGCCTGCGGTTCGCCGACGATCTCGAATTGCGAAGGGTTCGCCTTCACCTGGGCGAGCAGCGGCTCGGACACATGGATGTCGACCAATTCGAGCGTGGTGCGGATGCGCACGATCCTGCAGTCCTGCGGCTTGACGCGGACCACGGTCTTGACCGCCAGCGAAATGGCCTCCTGATCGGTGTTCATGATCATCGGGACGCAGCCGCCGTCGAGATAGGTTGACGCGATGATGTTGGCGTAGGTCTTGGCCACGTCCATGTCCTTGTACGCCCGCATCGTGGTCACGTCCGCAGCGCCCAGACCGCAGGCGTTGCCGTGCGTCTCTGGGGTGAGCCCGAGCACGACGATCTTCTTCACGAGCGGCTTCATGTTCCACTCGATGCTGCGGTTGTTGCGGCCGGTGATGTTCGGATCCATGCCGGCGCCGCTGATGTTCTTGCCGATGCGCTCGACGATCAGCACATCCACCTCGTCGAAGCAGATGCGCGGCATGTACTCCTTGGCCTTGGCCTGCAACACTGGCTCGCGCTCGAAGATCTGTTCGGCGGGCACCACCTCGATGATCGCGGTCTCGTCGGCCGCGTTCTCGACCATGCCGATGCCCATCAGGATGTTCTTCTTGGACATGATGAAGCGGGCCGTCTTCGGCAGCAGCTCGCCGAAGCTGTCCATGCCATAGGTGTGCAGTTCGCTGGCGCCGATGATCTTGCCCATCCCGATGGTGAGCATCTTCACGATGCCGCTCTCGATCGGCGCGCGGAAGTTGGTGTGCGGCTTGATGCGGCACAGCACCACGACGCCGTCCGCGGCAGCGGCAAGTTTGTCCATGTAGACCGGCATGCCGTCCACCTGCCCCAACTCGACCACGTCCATCTGCGAGTGGATCGGACATCCGACGTAGCTCTCGGTGATGCCGTAGCCCTCCAGCACCTCGCGCTGGCCTTCCGCAGTGGCGCCGCCATGGCTGCCCATCGCGGGAAAGATGAACGGCTTCGCGCCCAGCGCCTTCAACTCTGCGATGACCTGCTTGGCTGCCTCGGCGATGTTGGCGATGCCGCGGCTGCCGCAGCCCACGGCGATCGACATCCCCGGTTTCACCTTGGCCCGCACCTCCGGACGCTTGAACTGCTCGGCGATCGTGTCGCTGACAGATCCCACCTTGGGCGTGGGGAATTTCTGCCGGATGTGGACCATGCGGGGCAGTGGGATGTCCAGGCCGCCCGCGATGTTGACTTCGATGCGATCGCCGATCATGAGATGTTCTCCTCCAGGAAGCAGAGAATTCTACTCGCAACCGCGCGGCCGGGCGCGTGCGGCCCCGGCCATGCTCACGCCGCTTGCACCGCAACTAGCGATTCGTACAACGCGACGTAGCGCTGTGCGCTGGCGTCCCAGCTGAAGTCACGCGCCATGCCGTTCTTCTGCAGCTGACGCCAGAGCTTCTTGTCGCGCCAGGCGGCGAGCGCGCGCCCGACCCCGTTGAGCAGCGCCTCAGGCGTCATTGGCGAGAACAGAAAGCCGGTCGCGCTCTTGTCCGCCACACTCGGCGCAGTGCAATCCACTACCGAATCGACCAGTCCGCCGGTCGCATGCACCACCGGGGGCGTGCCATAGCGCTGGCTGTACATCTGGTTCAGACCGCAGGGCTCGAAGCGCGAAGGCATGAGAAAGATGTCCGCACCCGCCTCGATCTGGTGCGCCAGACTCTCGTCGTACCCGACCTGCACGCCGATCTTGCCTGGGTGGGCGCGCGCCAGCTGCAAGAACGCGTCCTGCAGTGGGGCGTCGCCGGAGCCCAGGATTGCCAGCTGCACGGGAAGCTTGATCAGCGCCTGAGCGCACTCGAGGATCAGGTCGAATCCTTTCTGGTGCGTGAATCGCCCGACGGTGCCGATCAAGGCAATGTCGTCCTGCTGCTGCAGACCGAGGCGCGATTGCAGCGCGCGCTTGTTCTCCAGCTTCACGGGAAGCCGCGTCGAGTTGTAGTACTTGGCGATGTACGGGTCCGATTCCGGATCCCAGGCATCGGTGTCGATGCCGTTGAGGATCCCGGTGAGCTGGTGCGCGCGGTGCGCGAGCAGCCCCTGCATTCCCATCCCCAGCGGCTCGCGCTGGATCTCCCGCGCGTAGGTGGGGCTGACGGGGGTGAGGTGGTCGGCATAGTACAGGCCGCCCTTCAGGAACGAAAAGTTGCCGTAGTACTCGACCCCGTCCGCGCTGAACGCGGACGGCGGCAGGCCCAGGCGGCTGAGCGTCACCGCCGGGTACACGCCCTGGTATGCCAGGTTGTGGATGGTCATCACCGTGCGTGCCTTCTCGCCGGGCATGAAGTGCAGATAGGCGGGTGCGAGTCCCGACTGCCAGTCGTTGCAGTGGAGGATGCGGGGACGCCAGCTGATCGGCGAGTGGGAACTGGCCAGCAATGCCGCGACATGGCACAGCAGGCCGAAACGCAGATCGTTGTCGGCCCAGTCCTTCCCCGTGATGTCCTGGTAGGGTCCGCCGGGACGCTTGTAGAGCGCCGGGCAGTCGACGATGAGCAGCGGTACGCCCCCCGGAAGCTTGCCGGCAAGCAACTGACAGCCGGGCAGCTCACCCATCGAGGGCAGGGTGGCGAGACGACCCTTGGCCTTGACGCCTTCCATGACCGCCGGATAGCCCGGCATCAGCACCCGCACCTCGGCGCCTTGCCCCATGAGTGCCGCGGGCAGCGAGCCGCTCACGTCGGCGAGGCCGCCCGTCTTGACCAGCGGCGCGGCTTCGGAGGTGACGAACAGCACGGACAGTTTGCGCTTGGCAGGCATCAAGCAAGCTCCGGGGTGAGATCGGTGCCGGCAAGCGGCGGTTGCGTCATCCCCGCGGAATGGGACAGGCCCATCCAGGCAAGCGGTTCGGCGAGCGCGCCCCCGGCGCTATCGAATTTGCTCCCGGCGCAGAACGAAGAATCGCTATCGGCGATCGCGGCGAAACGTCCCGCAATCGACAGGCCAATGCGGCAGGCCGCGAACACGCGCAACCGCCCGCCGCGTCCGTGCGGATGCAGACCCCGCATGGCGAAGGGGTCGTGCAAACGCGCCGCGAGCAGCAGCTCGACCAGCGTGTCGCCGGGGGAAGTCGAACGGGAATTCATCGGCGGGGGCATTGGACACGGGGCGGGACACGACCGTCCCGGCGTCCACGCGGGACGCCCGGAGCGAAGGCAGCCGGCGCGAACGAAACCGGTGGCGCGCGCCCGTCAGGCTCCGTATTATAAGGTGGTGGGTCGCAAATTCCCATTTATTTTCATGGTTCGAGGCGAAACGCCGGGCCGCTGCAGGGATTGGCTCGCATCAAGTGCGGCAACCACTTCCTGCTCCACAATGCGACCGGACCGATCTCGAGGCAGCGCGATGGCAGATCCAGACACTCCCTTGGCCCGCAACGTCAATCCCGACGTGCGTTTCGTCAGCCTGCTCACCAACAGCACCTATGCCGTGATCCTCGCCGGCGGGCGGGGCAGCCGGCTGATGCAGCTGACCGACTGGCGCGCCAAGCCGGCGGTGCCCTTCGGCGGAAAATTCCGCATCATCGACTTTCCCCTGTCGAACTGCGTCAACTCGGGCATCCGCCGCATCGGGATCGCTACGCAGTACAAATCGCACAGCCTGATCAGGCACATTCAGCGCGGGTGGAGCTTCCTGGATGGCCGGCTCAAGGAGTTCGTCGACCTGCTGCCTGCTTCCCAGCGGGTGGCAGAGGACCAGTGGTACCTGGGCACCGCCGACGCGGTGTTCCAGAACCTGGATATCATCCAGAGCAACGAGCCCGAGTACGTGCTCGTCCTGGCCGGCGACCACGTCTACAAGATGGATTACGGACGCATGCTCGCCTACCACGTGTCCAGGCAGGCCGACATCACCGTCGCCTGCATCGAGGTCCCGCTGCGCGACGCGCGCAGTTTCGGGGTGATCGGCGTGGACGAGGACATGCGCGTGCGCGCCTTCAAGGAGAAGCCGGCGCAACCGGACGCGATTCCGGGCGACCCGGATCGCGCGCTGGCGAGCATGGGCATCTACGTGTTCAACGCCAAGTTCCTGTACGAACAGGTCACGCGCGATTCGGACGAGCCGGGCTCGAGCCACGACTTCGGCAAGGACCTCCTGCCCCACCTGGTGCCGCACTACCGCGTATTCGCGCACCGCTTCCAAGACAGCTGCGTGGGAATGAACGAGGGCCGCTCGTACTGGCGCGACGTGGGCACTGTGGATGCGTACTACGAGGCGAACATCGACCTGGTGCACGTGACGCCCGAGCTCTCGCTCTACGACGATGTGTGGCCGATCTGGACCTACCAGGAGCAGTTGCCCCCGGCCAAGTTCGTCTTCGACGACGACGGCCGGCGCGGCATGGCGCTCGATTCGATGGTCTCCGGCGGCTGCATCATCAGCGGTTCGGCCGTGAAGCGCTC
Source organism: uncultured Burkholderiales bacterium (assembly GCA_964570955.1). Taxonomy (GTDB): domain Bacteria; phylum Pseudomonadota; class Gammaproteobacteria; order Burkholderiales; family SHXO01; genus SHXO01. The sequence goes on from CAZNBS010000003.1 coordinate 13,031, forward strand.
GCTGCTGTTCTCCAACGTGCGCGTGCACAGCTACTGCAGCGTGGAGGACGCGGTGATCCTGCCCGACGTCGTGGTCAACCGGCACGTGAAGATGCGCCGCGTGGTCGTCGACAAGGGCTGTGTGCTGCCGGAGGGATTCCAGGCAGGCTTCGATCCGGATGAAGACCGCCGCCGCTTTCACGTCACCGAAAGCGGCGTCACCCTGATCACCCCCGACATGCTCGGCCAGAAGATCCACTTCCACCACTGACGCTGACCGCACAGACCGCCGTCATGAGCGCCGAAACGCTTCAGTTGATTCTGCTGTGGCACATGCACCAGCCCGACTTCCGCGACCACAACAGCGGCGAGTTCAAGCAGCCCTGGGTGTATCTGCATGCGCTCAAGGATTACAGCGACATGGCCGCGCACCTGGAGGCGCACCCGGGCGTCAGGGCGGTGGTCAACCTCGTGCCGATCCTGCTCGACCAGCTCGAGGACTACGCAGACCAGTTCGCCACGTCGAGGCTGCGCGACCCGCTGCTGCGCCTGCTGGTGCACGAGGATCTCGACGGCATCAGCGAGGAGGAGCGCCAACTCCTGCTCGACCAGTGCTTCCGCTCCAATCATTCGAAGATGGTCGAACCGTTCGCGCCGTACAAGCGCCTGCGCGACCTGTACGACTTCGTCGCCGCGCAGTGCGCGGAGCACGTGCCCTACCTGTCCGGGCAGTATCTGGCCGATCTCGTCACCTGGTACCACCTCGCGTGGACCGGCGAGACGCTGCGCCGGGATCGGGAACTGGTGGTGCAGCTGATGACGCAGGGCGCTGGCTTCACTCTCGCGCAGCGCCGCGCACTGTTCGCTTTGGTGGCGGAAGTTGTGAGCGGCACTGTGGACCGCTACCGGCGGCTGGCGCAATCGGGACAGGTCGAGCTATCGACCACACCCTACTATCACCCCATCGGTCCGCTGCTGCTGGAGTTCGACAGCGCGCGGGAAGCGATGCCCGAGGCGCCCTTTCCGCGCACGCACGCCTATCCGGGCGGCCGCACGCGCCTCGTCTGGCACGTGCGCGAGGCGCAATCGAGCCATGCGCGCCGCTTCGGTGCGCCCGCCGCGGGCATGTGGCCGGCCGAAGGCGCGGTCTCGCTGCCGTTCTGCGATCTGCTGGCGCAACAGGGTATCGCCTGGTGCGCCAGCGGCGAGGCCGTGCTGCTCAACTCATTGCGCAAGTCGAATCTGCCCACGGGCTCGCGCGAACAGGCACTGTACCGCCCGTACCGCGTGGGCTCGGGACCGGCGCCGCTGACCTGCTTCTTCCGCGACGACCGGCTGTCCGACCTGATCGGCTTCGAGTACAAGGATTGGCACGGCAACGACGCGGCGAGCGACTTCGTTCGGCACCTCGAGTCGATCCGTGCGGCATCGGGCGCCGGCGAAACACCGGTGGTCTGCGTCATGCTCGATGGAGAGAACGCCTGGGAGTACTACCCCTACAACGGCTACTACTTCCTGAACAGCCTGTACCAGGCGCTCGGCACGCATCCGTCGATCCGGACCGCCACCTGCTCTGAGGTGACGAACGATCCCCGCCACGCGGGCGAGGCCAATCGGCTCCCTGCGATGGTCACCGGAAGCTGGGTGTTCGGCAACCTTTCGACATGGATCGGCTCCGCCGACAAGAACCGCGCGTGGGAGCTCCTCGTGAGCGCCAAGCAGAGCTACGACCTGGTACTGGCAAGCGGACGCCTGAGCGAAGCCGAGGCGGCTGCGGCGGCCCGCCAGCTGGCCGCATGTGAGGGGTCCGACTGGTTCTGGTGGTTCGGCGACTACAACCCGGCCGAGTCGGTGCGCAGCTTCGACCGCCTGTTCCGTGCCTACCTCGCCAATCTGTACCGCCTGCTCAAGCTCGTGCCTCCCGCCCAGCTGGACGAGCCGGTCAGCCTCGGCGCGACGAACGCGCAGACGCACAATGCGATGCGCCGCGCGGCTTGAGGGCACCGCTGCAGCGCGCGACGTTCCCTGCTCCCTGCGGTTCGAGAAGATCATGCACACGCCGACCCTGAACCTGCGGTACGGCCTTCCCGCCGGGGCATTTACCCTGTCCGTGGCGCTCGACAGGCGGCCCGTCGAGCGCGCCGGGTGAACGGCTGCAACGGGCCGGGCCGCACATGACACGCCCCGACCGGCCGGCGCACGACGATGCGCGCAGCGCGCGCCTGGCCCATGCACTGCGCGACCCGGCGGCATATCCCGAACCTGGGACGGTCGAACATCTCGAGACGCACATCTCGCACGTGTTTCTGACCGGCGGGCACGCGTACAAGATCAAGAAGGCCGTGAACCTGGGTTTTGTCGACTTCACCACGCTCGCTCGACGCAAGCACTTCTGCGAGGAGGAACTGCGCATCAACCGGCGACTTGCCCCGGACATCTACCTGGCGGTGATCCCCATCACCGGCACCTGCGCTGCGCCGCGTGTGGAGGGGGCGGGCACACCGATCGAGTATGCGGTGAAGATGCGCCGCTTCCCGCAGGAGAGCGTGCTCGACCGGCTGGCGGATGCAGGTGCACTCACGCCCGAGTACATCGACGACATCGCGCGGCAACTTGCGGCGTTTCATGACGGGGCTGCCATCGCGCCGCGCGATGCGGATTTCGGCACGCCTGCGCGGATCCGCGCAGTCGCCGCGGACAACTTCGCCCCGATTCGTGCGCTGCTCGGGGACGAGACGGCGCCGCTCCTGTCCGAACTGCAGGACTGGACGGCGCACGAAGGCGCGCGTCTCGCGCCACTGATGACGCTGCGCAAGCAGCAAGGCAGGGTTCGCGAGTGCCACGGGGACCTGCACCTGGGCAACATCGCCCTGCTGGACGGCCGCGCCGTCCTGTTCGATGCGCTGGAGTTCGATGAGGCGCTGCGCTGGATCGACGTGGTGAACGAAGTCGCCTTTCTGGCGATGGATGTGCACGCGCACGCGCGCCCGGACCTGGCCGCGCGCTTCGTCGATGCGTGGTGTTCCCACAGCGGCGACTACGCGGGTCTCGCGCTGTTGCGCTACTACGAAGTGTATCGTGCACTCGTGCGTGCCAAGGTCGCCGCGTTGCGGGCGAGACAGCAGCCCGCCGGTGCCGATGAACTGCGCGCATCCACGCGTCGCTGCGCCGGGCTGGTCACACTCGCCGGTGCGCTGCGCCGACCCGGGGCGCCGAGACTCGTGCTGCTGCATGGCGTGTCCGGATCGGGCAAGACCTGGGGCGCTCAGCGCATGCTCGAGGCAACCGGCGCGATACGCATCCGCTCCGACGTGGAACGCAAGCGGCTGAGCGGACTGGAAGCGGGGGGCCGCACCGAATCCGCGCTCGACAGCGGGATCTATACACAGGATTTCACCGCCCGGACGTACGCGCACCTGGCGGCGCTCGCACGCGACATCGTGCGCGCCGGTTTCTCCGTGCTGGTAGACGCGACCTTCCTGCGCAGGGACCGGCGCGAGAGCTTCCTGCGCATAGCGCACGAGGAGGGTGTGCCGGCGCGCATCGCCAGCTTCGTGGCGAGCGAGGAGGTGCTGCGCGCGCGGGTGCAGGCGCGGCAGGCCGCCGCCAGCGATGCCTCGGAAGCGACGCTGCAGGTGCTGGCGCAGCAGCTGCGCACGCGTGAACCGCTGTCGAGCGCGGAGCAAGACATCGCGGTGGAGTTCGATACGTCCATCATGTCAGAGGCATGCATTGCGCGCCGTGCACGCGAAATGCTGTGCGATGCGCGCGCGTCGGTGGCGCCTGGAGACGACAGCTAGCCGGTTGCGCAAAGCGATGTCATCACACGGTCACATGCCGCATAATGAGTTCAGCTTGCGGAACACTATGCATAGCACGCTTCGGATCGGCTCGGACGGGGCATCCGCAGAAATCAATACAACATACAAGTCAGCGACCCACCCCTGAGATGTACTTCGTCATCCTCGGTACGGACAAACCTGGACACGAACAGGTGCGCGCGGCATTGCGCGATCTTCATCGTCAGCATCTGGGCACCGCCGCGCAGCACGGCGTGACGTTGCACCACAGTGGACCGACCCAGTCGGACGACGGTCAGCGCATGAACGGCATGCTGCTCATCGTCGAGGCCGAGAGCATCGAGGTTGTCGAGGCATTCGTGCGCGAGGATCCATACAGCCGTGACGGCCTGTTCGCCTGGGTCGAGATCCGTCCTTGGACGTGGACGACGGGCCGCCCCAATACCGTGACCCTGCAGGCCTGACCGCCACCCGACACGGCGCTTCGCCATGCCGCTGCCGGTCGAATCGCTCCTCCCGCCATTGGTCATGCTCGTCATGACCATCGTCGGGCTCGAACTCACACCCGCGGATCTGCAGCGTGCGCTGCACGATCCACTGCGCACCACACTCGCCCTGGCGGGGCAGCTGCTCGCGCTGCCACTGGTAGCAGCCGCGCTGCTGCTGTTGCTCGACCCCCATCCGACCGTCGCCGGCGGGCTGATACTGGTCGCGGCCGCTGCACAGGCGCCGGTTTCGAACTATTTCTGCGTGCTGGCCCGCGCGGACGTGGCCCTGTCGGTGACACTTACCGCGCTGTCCAGCGTCATCGCGACATTCACCATGCCGTGGGTGGTGCAGGCGGGATTCGATTTCTTCGCCATCACGGGTCTTGCCGTGCAGCTCTCCCCTCCGACGGTGATGCGCTTGATCGCCACCGGGCTGCTGCTCCCGCTCGCCGTGGGTATGCTGCTGCGCCAACTCGTCCCCGGCTTCGTTGCGCGCAACCGCTCACGATTGCAGTGGCTCAGCCTGGCAGCCCTGGCCGCACTGCTGGGCGCCATCGTGGTGGACCAGGCCTCCACCATCGCCGTCCACCTCGGCAGTCTGGTGCTGACCAGTGCGCTGTTCACCGCGGTGGCCGCGCTGCTAGGCGTGGCGCTCGCCCGCATCGCATGCTGGTCCGATGTCCAGGTGATCACGATGGCAGCAGCGTTTCCGGCCCGCAGCGTGAGCATGGCAACCCTGGTTGCCGTAGGTCTGCCAGGCCGGACGCCGTTCCTTTCCTTCGCCATCGTCTTCTTCGTCGTGCAGGCAGCCCTGCTGGTGCCGGCGATGCTGGTCGCGCGCGGCCGCTCGCGAGTTCGTTCGGCGCCAGAACGCTGACGCGAGCCGGGACGCCGCGGGAACCCGGGTCCACCGATGGGGCCCGAGGCAGGTAAGGGACGAGGCGCGCACAATTCCCCTTCGCCTTGCCAGGAAAACGCGAATGGCCGCAGACAACGCCACGGTCGCCGCGATCTTCGACGAGATCGCAGACCTGCTCGAGATCCAGTCGGCGAATCCGTTTCGGGTTCGTGCCTATCGCAATGCGGCGATCAGCGTGAGAGACCTCGGCGACGAACTGCGCGCGATCGTCGCGGGCGGCATGCCGCTCACCGACATCCCGGGAATCGGCGAGGATCTGGCGCTCAAGATCCAGGAGATCCTGGACACGGGTGGCTGCGAATTCCTGCGTCGTTTGGAGAAGGAAGTCCCGTCGAGCGTCGTCAGCCTGTTGAAGATTCCCGGGCTCGGGCCCAAGCGGGTCAAGGCGTTATGGCACGGCCTGGACGTGCGCTCGGTGGATCAGCTGCGGGCCGCAGCCCTGTCGCAACGCATCCGCGCCCTGCCGGGCTTCGGCGAGAAGACCGAGACCAAGATCCTCGAGGCGCTGCAGCGCATGCCCGGCGAACGGCGAATGAAGCTTGCCGTGGCTGCGCAACACGGCGAAGCGCTCGCCGCGCATGTGCGCGCGGCGCCGGGAATCGAGCGGGTGGAGATTGCGGGAAGCTACCGGCGCATGCGCGAGACGGTCGGGGACCTCGATCTCGTGGTGGTCGCCTCCGAATACGAACCGGTCAGGGACCGGCTGGCGCGTTACGCGGAAGTGGAGGCCGTCTTGGCGAGCGGTACGACCCGCGCCACGGTCCGGCTGAAGTGCGGGCTCCAGGTCGACGTGCGCGTCGTCGCGCGCGAGAGTCTCGGCGCGGCCATGGTGTACTTCACCGGCTCGAAGGCGCACAACATCGTGATCCGACGGCTGGCACTGGACCGGGGCTTGAAGATCAACGAGTACGGCGTGTTCCGCGAAGAACGGCGTGTCGCCGGTGCGACCGAGGAATCGGTGTACGACGCAGTCGGACTACCGTGGATCTCGCCCGAGTTGCGCGAGGACCGCGGCGAGTTCGAGGCGGCCGCCGCGGGCGAACTTCCGCCGCTGATCGAACCGACCGATCTCCAGGGCGATCTGCACGTTCACACGCGTGACGGCGACGGTCTGGACTCGGTCGAGCAGATGGCGCGGGCTGCGCGCGCACGCGGCATGAAGTACCTGGCCATCGCGGACCTCGCCTTCGCGCCGGCTCTCGGGCGCGGGCTCGACGCCGAAGCGTTGGCGAGGCAATGCGCGCAGATCGACCGGCTCAATGCCCGCGTGTCGGACTTCGTGGTGCTCAAGGGCGTGGAAGTCGGGATTCGCGAGGACGGCGCGCTCGGCCTGCCCGACTCGGTGCTCGCGACGTTGGACCTGGTGATCGCAGCCGTGCACAGCCGCTTCGATCTGCCACGCGCGAAGCAGACTGCGCGCCTGCTGCGTGCCCTCGACCGCCCCCACCTGCACGTGCTCGCCCATCCGCTGGCGCTGCACCCAGGCGACCCTGCGCAATCCTGGGATGTCGACATGCACAAGGTGCTGCACGGAGCGAGGCAGCGCGGCATCGCGCTGGAACTGAGCGCGCATCCCGCACGCGTCGGGCTGAGCGACGTGCATTGCCGGATGGCCAGGGACGAGGGGGTGCGGCTCGTGCTGTGCTCCGACGCCCGTTCGCGCCAGGAACTGGAGTTTGTCCGCTTCGCCGCAGGCCAGGCCCGGCGCGGATGGATTGGACGGGAGCACGTGCTGAATGCGCAGCCGCTCGAAGCGGTTCGCCGCGCCCTGCGAGCGCATACGCGGCGCGCACGCGCGTGAGCGGCACAAGGGATCGTTTCGCATCGACGCGCGGTCACACGACAGCCCTAGGATGATCCATGCACGGCGTTCGTGTCGTGCAGAAATTACAGGGCGTGCGCAGACGGGCAGCCTCTCCCACCCACTGCACGTCGAGCGCGAAAGTTGACGTACGTCAAGGACCCCATCGCGAAAGCGATCGACACTGCGATCGACGGCGTTGCCCGCGGTCGTGGATTGGCAAGGAGCGATACGAAATGAGCACCAGCAATACGACAACGGGCGCGGCGGGAAAGCCGCGGCGACGCGCGGCCGCGGAGAAGCCTCCGGCAACGCGGGATGGCAAGGCTTCACGTGCACGCAGCAAGTCGGCATCAGGATCGGACACCGCAATCGCCGAAGCCGGAATGGCGTCGTGGGCCGCCCCGGCGGAGCAGGGCGAGTGGCAACGCCGGGTGGCCGAGGCCGCGTATTTCCGTGCGGAGCGCCGCGGCTTCGTGGGCGGGACCCCGGAGCAGGACTGGTTCGAGGCGGAGGAGGAACTCCGCCGCCTCGGTGATTCGACATTCTGACGGTGGAACACATGGCGAACATCAGACGGCTGGACCCCTTTCAGGAGCTGGACGACATGATGCGGGGCTTGGTCTTTCGACCGGTACGGATGGGGCAGGCACCACAGATCGAGACCATTCGGATTGACGCGACGGAAGACGACAAGGCGTACCGCATCACCGCCGACATCCCCGGCGTGAAGAAGGAAGACATCAAAGTTTCCGTGGATGGCACCGACGTCACCATCCTCGCCGAGGCGCGCAGCGCCAAGGAAGAGAAGGAAGGCGAGCGCATCATCCACAGCGAGCGGTCCTACGGTGCGATGTCGCGCACGCTCAGCCTGCCGCAAGCGGTGGACGAGACCGGCGCCGAGGCCCGATATGAAAATGGCGTGCTGACGCTGACGCTTCCCAAGCGCGAAGCGACCACCAAGAAGAAGATCACGGTGATGTAGACGGTTCTCCTCCACTCCTGAGCGCTTCTCCAGCCTCCGGAACTGCACCGCAAGGCAGCTACACGCCGTTGCGGTGAGCGTGCCCGGCCGGTACTTCGGTGCCGCCGGGCTTTTTTTTACCTGTCCCGGGTACGAAACAGGCGGCGGCGGATTAATGCTAACGTTGCCGCATTCCTCCCACGACCCACACGTCACGATCCACATGGCACGCAAGAAACCAGAAGAACTGCGCAGCCACCGGTGGTACGGCGCAAAGGACCTCCGCTCCTTCGGCCACCGCTCGCGCACCCTGCAGATGGGCTATTCACGCGAGGATTACGGCGGCAAACCGGTGATCGCCGTCATCAACACCTGGAGCGACATCAACCAGTGCCACACCCACTTCAAGCAGCGAGTGGAGGAGGTCAAGCGCGGTGTGTGGCAGGCGGGAGGGTTTCCACTGGAGATGCCCGCCATCTCGCTGTCGGAGCCTTTCCAGAAGCCGACCACCATGCTCTATCGCAACCTTCTGGCGATGGAGACGGAGGAACTGCTTCGCTCCTACCCCGCCGACGGCTGCGTGCTGATGGGCGGCTGCGACAAGACCACGCCCGCGCTCATCATGGGCGCGGTATCGATGAACCTGCCGACGGTGTTCATGCCGGCCGGCCCGATGCTGCGCGGCAACTGGCGCGGCAACACCCTCGGCAGCGGCAGCGATTCGTGGAAATACTGGGCGGAACTGCGCGCCGGCAACATCGACGAGCGCGCGTGGGGCGAGATCGAGGAAGGCATCGCGCGCTCGGCGGGGACCTGCATGACCATGGGCACCGCGGCGACCATGATGAGCCTGGCCGAGACCCTCGGACTCGCGCTGCCTGCCTCCTCGGCGATTCCCGCGGTCGACTCCAATCACTCGCGTATGGCCGAGGCCTGCGGCCGGCGCATCGTGGAGATGGTGTGGGAGGACCTGAAGCCCCGCGACATCCTCACCGACGGCTCGTTCGACAACGCCATCGCCGTGCTCATGGCGCTCGGTGGCTCGACCAACGCCATCGTGCACCTCGTCGCCATGGCCGGACGCGCCGGATTGAAGCTGCCGCTGGAGCGCTTCGATGCGATCTCGGCCAAGGTTCCGCTGCTCGCCAACGTGCGGCCCTCGGGTGAATATCTGATGGAGGATTTCTACTATGCCGGCGGCCTGCCCGCGTTGATGGCCGAACTCGGGAGCCTCATCGACGGCTCGCAGAAGACGGTCAACGGCCGGACGCTCGGAGAGAACATCGCCGGCGCCAGGAGCTACCTGCACGAGGTCATCGCCCCGCTGGACAAGCCGGTGAAGGCGACCGGCGGGCTGGCCGTGCTGCGCGGCAATCTCGCACCCGACGGCGCCGTGATCAAGCCCACCGCTGCCGACCCCAAGCTGCTGCGGCACACCGGCAGGGCGGTGGTGTTCGAGGACTACAACGACATGGCCGCACGCATCGACGACGAGGCGCTGGAGGTCGACGCCGACTCCGTCCTGGTCCTGCGCAATGCGGGACCGCTCGGCGGGCCAGGCATGCCCGAGTGGGGCATGCTGCCGATCCCGAAGAAGCTGTTGAAGCAAGGCGTGCGCGACATGGTGCGCCTGTCCGACGCTCGCATGAGCGGCACCAGCTACGGTGCGTGCGTGCTGCACGTCGCCCCGGAGAGTTACGTCGGCGGGCCGCTGGCGTTCGTGCGGACCGGCGACCTGATCGAACTCGACGTCCCCGGCCGCCGTCTCGAGCTGAAGGTGACCGAAGATGAGATGTCGCGGCGCCGCGCGGCATGGGAGCGACCGGCGAGGAAGTTCCAGCGCGGCTACGGCGCCATCTTCTCCGAGCACATCACGCAGGCCAACGAAGGCTGCGACTTCCGCTTTCTCGAAGGCACGGCGCCCACGCCGGAGCCGGAAATCCACTGATGATGCGGGGCGTTCCGCGTTTCGTCACGCTCGGTCTGCTCACGCTCCTGATCGCCATGCCGGCTGTCGGTTGCGCGGCCTCGCGATCCTGGCCCGCGCGGCCGGTCGCGCTGGTGGTGCCCTTCTCGGCGGGCGGCCCGACGGATACGGTGGCGCGCATTCTCGCCAATGCGATGAGCAAGACGCTCGGCAAGTCGGTGGTGGTGGAGAACCGCACCGGCGCCGGCGGCACCATCGGCGCCGGCTATGTGGCGCGCGCAAAGAAGGACGGCTACACCTTCCTGCTGCATCACAACGGCATGGCGACCAGCCGTGCGCTGTACCGGGACTTGCCCTTCGACGCGCTGAACAGCTTCGAGTACATCGGCCAGGTGGTGGACGTCCCGATGACGCTGGTAGGGCGTGTCGACCTGCCGGCCAACGACATGAAGTCGCTTGCCGCCTATCTGCGCGCGAACAGGGACAAGATCAACCTGGCCCACGCCGGTCCGGGCGCCGCTTCGCACATGTGCGCAATGCAGCTGCGGCGCACGCTCGGCCTGCAGCTGACCACCGTGCCGTTCCAGGGGACTGCGCCGGCGATGACGGCTCTGGTGGGCGGCCACGTGGACCTGCTGTGCGACCAGACCACGCAGACGCTGTCCTACATCCGCGCGAAGAAGGTGAAGATGTACGGCGTGGCGACGCGCACGCGCATCGGCTCGCTGCCGCAGGCAGCGACGCTGATCGAAGGCGGGCTGAAGGACTTCGAGGTCATCGTCTGGCACGGGATCTATGCGCCCAAGGGCACGCCGAAGGCTGCGCTGGACGGGTTCGGCAACGCGCTGCGCAAGGCACTGAAGGACCCCGAGGTGATTCGCCGCTTCAAGGAACTCGGCGGAGAGCCGGTCAACGATGAGGCGGTCACGCCGGCCGGGCTGCGCGACCTGCTGCAGGCGGAGATCACGAAGTGGACCCCGATCATCCAGAGCGAGAGCGGCTACCTGGATTGATTCCGACGGCTCGATGCATCCCGGCTTCGGCCGGATGACGACGTAGCGTCGGACGAGGGGCGGTGCGAGTGTCAGCGCAGCGCGCGCTCCAGCACCTTTGCCACGTGCATCGCCTCGCGACCGGCGCCGTCGCGGATCTGATGCCGGCAGCTGGTCCCGTCGGCGATGATCCAGGTGTTCGCGTCGGCCTCGCGCACCTTGGGCAACAAACCCAGTTCTCCCATCTTCATCGACACGTCGAAGTGCTCGGCCTCGTAGCCGAACGCGCCGGCCATGCCGCAGCAGCTCGACTCGACGGTGTCCACCTGCAGGCCGGGCACGAGCCTGAGCGCACGCTCCACCGCCGGCATCGCCGCGAATGCCTTCTGGTGGCAGTGCCCATGCAGCAGTGCGCACTGGCCGTCCAGAGACCGCAGCGGTAACTGCAGGCGGCCCGCGTCGAGTTCGTCGATCAGGAACTCCTCGAACAGATCGGCCCGTTCGGCGATGACGCCGACTTCCTCCTCGTCCAGTCCCAGCACGAGGTACTCGTCGCGCAGACTCAACAGGCAGGACGGTTCCAGTCCGACGATGGGAACGCCACGCTCGGCGTACGGCTTGATGGCGCCGATCAGTCGCCGGGCTTCGACGCGCGCCTCCTCCACCATGCCTGCGGAGAGGAAGGTGCGGCCGCAGCAGAGCGGACGGCCCTGGTCCTCGGGCCGGGCAACGTGCACGGTGTAGCCGGCCGCGTGAAGCACGCGCTGCGCAGCGCGCAGGTTGTCCGGCTCGAAGTAGTTGTTGAAGCTGTCGGCGAAGAGCACGACTTCGCGGGCGTCCTGCGCGCCCGCCATGTCCTTGGCCCTGCCCAGGAAGGTTTCGCGCCTCCACTGCGGCAGCGAACGCTTCGCGCTGAACCCGGTCCAGCGCTCGCTCATGCGGGCGAGCAGGGCTACCCGATTGCGAAGGTTCATCAGCGGCGCGAACTTCGCCGCCACCGGAGCGTAGCGCGGCAGATAGGCGATCAGCTTCTCGTGCAGCGAGTGCGGCTGGCTCTGGTGCCACCGGTGCATGAACTCGATCTTCATGCGCGCCATGTCCACGCCCGTGGGGCACTCTCGCCTGCAACCCTTGCAACTCACGCACAGGTCCAGGGCCGCGCGCACGGCGTCGCTCGCCTGGTCCGCGCCGCCGAGCTGGCCGCTCAGCGCCAGGCGCAGGGTGTTCGCGCGCCCACGCGTGAGATGCTGCTCGTCGCGCGTGGCACGGAACGACGGGCACATCGTGCCCGCATCGAACTTGCGGCAGTGGCCGTTGTTGTTGCACATCTCGACCGCCCCACTGAACCCGCCCCACTCGCTCCAGTCGAGCACGCTTTTCGCCTGATCGCCGCGATAGCCGGGCCGGAAGCGGAACAGGCTGCGGTCGTCCATCTTCGTCGGCCGCACGATCTTGCCGGGGTTCATCAGCCCCTTCGGGTCGAGCAGACCTTTGATCTCGCCCAGCGCGCGTGTGAGCTTCTCGCCGAGGATCGGCTCGATCCACTCCGAGCGCACCAGTCCGTCACCGTGCTCGCCGGAGTACGCGCCCTTGAACCTGCGCACCAGTTCGCAGGCTTCCTCGGCGATCGCGCGCATCTTCAGCGCCCCGTCGTCCTTCATGTTCAACACCGGGCGCACGTGCAAGGTACCGACCGAGGCATGCGCATACCAGGTGCCGCGCGTACCGTGCTTGGCGAAGACCTCGGTGATCCTCGCCGTGTACTCGGCAAGGTGTTCGAGTGGCACAGCGCAATCCTCGATGAAGGACACCGGCTTGCCGTCGCCCTTCATGGACATCATGATGTTCAACCCCGCCTTGCGCACTTCCCAGATGTCCTTCTGCCCCGGCGCATCGGTCACCTCGACCACGCTGCCGGGCAGCCCCAGGTCGCCCATCAGTTCGACCAGCCGCTTCAACTTCGCGAGCTGCGCGTCGCGCTCCGTCCCCGCGAACTCCACGAGCAGGATCGCATCCGGCCTGCCCCGGACGTAGCGATGCATGATGTCGCGGTATTGCGGGATATCCAGTGCGAGGTCGATCATCGTGCGGTCCACCAGTTCGACCGCGTCGGGATCGAGCGTGACGATGTGCCGCGTGCGATCCATCGCTTCATGGAAGGTCGGAAAGTGGCACACGCCCAGCACCTTGTGCTTCGGGATGGGCGAGAGCTTGAGCCGCAGCCGCTCGAAGTACGCCAGCGTGCCCTCGGAGCCGACCAGCAGGTGCGCCAGGTTGTGCGCCTGGCCCGGGACGACCATATCCAGGTTGTAGCCCTGGACGCGACGCAGCACTTTCGGCCAGCGCGCCTCGATCTCGGCCGCCTCGCGCTGCGCGACGGCGTGGACCTTCTCTATGAGCGCGCGATAGCCGGACGGCGCGTTCCCGAGCTGCTCGCTCGGGCCGAACCGCCAGCGGGCCCCGTCGCTCAGCCACGCGTCGACGTCGAGGACGTTGTGCACCATGTTGCCGTAGCGGATGGAGCGCGAGCCGCAGGAATTGTTGCCCGCCATGCCGCCCAATGTCGCTTGTGCCGACGTGGACACGTCGACCGGATACCACAGTCCGTGCTTGCGCAGCGTCGCGTTGAGATGATCGAGTACGAGTCCAGGCTGCACCACGGCCTCGCGCTTGTCGAGGTCCACGTCGAGCACGCGATTCAGGTACTTGCTGTTGTCGATGACGAGCCCCGCCCCCACGCTCTGTCCGCATTGCGACGTGCCGGCGCCGCGAGGCAGGATGGGCACCGCGGCCTCGGACGCGATCTGCAGCGCAATGCGCGCCGCTTCCTCGCTACGCGGCACCACCACGCCAACCGGTTCGATCTGGTAGATGGAGGCGTCGGTGCTGTAGCGGCCGCGGCTGGCGGCGTCGAACATCACCTCGCCGTCCACCTCCCGACGCAGGCGCGTCTCCAGCGGATGTGCCCCGCCAGGGGCATGCGCATGGAAGCGGACGGGCTGCGGGGTGCGTGCCATAGCGATGCATTGTAATGCGCCCGTCCGGAAACGCCGTCGCGCAAGGCACACACACTGCTGCGACAATGACGTTTCCATCTACCCCGGCCCAACTTCCCGTTGCAGACGTCTCGCCCCCGGATGTCCACGCTGCGGTCGGCACTGGCGCATCGCCTGCGCGCCTCACCGCTGCGGTTGCCGCGCTTCCGTCGCTTCTACTTCGGCACGGTCGCCACCGCGCTCGGGTTCACCATGCACGCCACGGTGGCAGCCTGGCTGATGGCCACGCTGACGCCCTCGGCGTTCATGGTGGCGCTGGTCCAGACCGCCAGCACCGGCCCCGCGCTCCTGGTCGGCATGGTCGCCGGCACGCTCGCCGACATCGTCGACCGCCGGCAGGTGGTGATGGCCACCCAGGCGCTGCTGCTGGGCTCGACTGCCGTCCTGGGCGTCGCGACACTGGCCGGGATGATTGAGCCGATGTCATTGCTGATCCTCATCTTCCTCACCGGCGTGGGCTTCATCTTCTACATGCCCGCGCAGCAGGCGATGATCAACGACCTCGTGCCGCGCGCCGACCTCGCGCGTGCGGTCGCACTGGGCGCGGTCGCCTTCAACGTCGCGCGGGCGGTCGGGCCGGCACTGGCCGGTGCGCTGGCCGCCTGGATCGGCTCCGGAAGCGCCATGCTGGCCAGTGCTCTGTTCTTCGTCGTCATGCTGGTCGCGCTGCAGGGCTGGCGCACGGCAGCGCGTTCCATCCCCGGTGCGCCCGAGACGCTGTTCTCCGGGATGAGCAGCGGACTGCGCTACCTGCGGCATTCGCCCCCGCTGCAGTCCGCGGTGATCCGCAACCTGACGTTCAGCTCCTGTGCCAGTGCCGTGTGGGCCCTGCTGCCTGTCATCGCACGCGATCAGCTGCAGATGAGCGCCGGCGGATTCGGCATGCTGCTCGGCTTCTTCGGCGCCGGCGCCGTGGTCGGCGCGCTGTGGATTCCACGGCACCTGCGCCGCGTCCCGCTCAACACGGTGATCGTCGGCGGTGTCCTAGCGTGGGGGGCGGCGACGCTGGTCATCGCGTTCGCGCCATGGACGATCCTGGCCCTGGCGGGAACCGCCGTAGCCGGCGCCGCCTGGGTGAGCGTGCACGCGAGCCTCTCAGCCGGCACCCAGAGCTCCGCGCCTGCCTGGGTGCGTGCGCGGGCCGTGTCCACCAATCTGGTGGCCGTGCAGGCGAGCCTCGCGCTGGGCAGCCTCCTGTGGGGTGCACTCGCCTCGCTCGCGGACACGCGCATCGCCCTGTCGGTATCGGCGGTGGTGATGCTGGTGCTGTTGCTGCTCACGCGGCACGTCAAGGTGTCGATGGGAAACGAGGCGGACGTCACCACACGCGTGCAGCTGCCCGAACTGTCGCTGGCAATCCAGCCGGGCGCGGACGACGGGCCCGTGCTGATCCAGATCGAGTATCGCGTGGATCCCGAGGACCGGAGGGCGTTCCTGAGCGCGGTAAGCGCGGTGGAAGGGGTGCGCCGACGCAACGGCGCGAGCAGCTGGCGCATCTTCCGCGACCTCGAGGACGAGGGCCGCTACGTCGAACGTTTCGTCATCAAGTCTTGGGCGGAGTACACGCGCCAGCGCGCCCGCATGACGGTCGCGGAACGGGCGCTGCAGCAGCGCGTGGTTGCCCTGCACCGCGAGGGCGAGCCGATCCGCATCTCGCGGTTGATCGGCGTGGAGGCAATCGACGCCTGACGTCTCAGCCGCCTACAGGCTGGACAGATACGCTGCCAGCAGGTCCCGGTACGAGTCCAGGTCGTCCCGATGCGCCATTTCGGCCATCGTGTGAAGGTGCTTGATGGGACAGCTCAGGACCACCGTACGTACACCGCTGCGCGAGCGCTGAATGAGCGCACCATCCTGTCCGCCACCCAGCATGAGGCTGCGCTGACATCTTATGCCTGCACGTCGCGCGATGGCCTCGAGGTCGCGAACCAGTTCGGGATCGGAAATCGTCGAGGAGTCGGCGATCTGGATCGAGATGCCAGCGCCGAACCTGGTGATGTGCTGCTCCGCGGGTACCGTGGGGCCGTCGCAGCAGACCGTGGTGTCGCAGGCGATACCGATGTCTGCATCGATGCCGAAGGCGGCCGGTCCGGCCCCGCGCGAACCCAGTTCTTCCTGGGACGTCCATACCGCGTGGATCTCGCAGTCATGCGCAGTCAGTTTCTCGAGCGCGCGCAGCAGCGCCCAGCAGCCGACCCGGTCGTCCAACCCTGGCGCCACGACGGCATCGCCGATCAGGGTGAACTCGCTGTCGAATACCACCATGTCGCCGAGTCCGACCCGCGCCTTCACCTGCTCCGCAGGGAGGGAGAGATCGACGTAGAACTCGCCGATCTCGGGCACCCGCTTCAATTCCTCGGCGGAAGCCGTATGGATGGGTCGGCCACTGGGGTTCAGTACTCCCGGAAGATCACCGGCAGCGTCGGTGCACACGGTGACGCGCCTCGCGAACAGCGTGCGCGTGTCGAACGATCCGACCGGGTGCAGGCGCAGATAGCCCTCGTCGGTAATGTGCGAGACCAGAAAGCCGACCTGATCCATGTGTGCGGCGACGATTACGCGTCTGGTCTTGCCGGGGCCCGCGTTCGACCGCGGCCGGCGCACCCCGATGAGCGAGCCCAGTGCGTCGGTACGCATCTCGTCGAACAGTCGTCGCTCCATGGCGCAGCGCTCGATCTCGGCACGGATGCGGTGTTCACGCCCGGGAATCCCGGGGGTACGGGTCAAACGCTGCAGAAGGTCCACCGACGCCTCGCTCTCAACGCACGGTCATGCCGGCGGTTGGCAGATAAGCGCGCCCGCTTTCCGCTTCGGGCACTGTCACGCCGATGAGTTGGCGTGCCTTCAGGGTCGGTGCGCGCATGCTCAAGGTGTTCGCCAGCACGACCACGACCCAGCCGGCCGGATCGAGGACGATGTCGAGATTGGCGCCTACGCCGAGCAATCCGCCGCTGTGTCCATACAGCGCACGCTCCGGGTGGATGCTGAATCCGTACCCGTAGTCGGGCGACTGGAGCTCCGGCTTCGCGCTGGTCATCAGTTCGAGCATCCCGCGGCTCACCAGCCGTCCCCCGCGTAGCGCCTCGGCGAACCTGAACACGTCTCCGACGGTGGCAAAGGCGCAGCCGGCCGGACAACCTCCGACGAAGTTTTCGAACAAGCTGTTCGCCACCCGCATTCCATCTGCCGACCATTGCTTGGCGTAGCCGACCGCCACGTTCTCGTTCACGTAGTCGAGCTCGAGGATTCCGGATCGAGTCATGCCGGCGGTGCGAAGGAGAGTCGACTCCACCCATTCGGCGTAGCTGCGCCCCGTCACGATCTCGATGACCTTTCCGAGCACGACCATCCCCGTGTTCGAATACTTCCATGCCGTGCCGGGCGCGAAAGACGGAAGCTCATCCTTGGACAGGTCCAGATAGTCGTCCACGGTACGGATGAGATGCCGCGCGGTGCGATAGAAGGAATCGGTGAAATAGGTGCCCAGCCCGGAAGTGTGCGACAGCAAGTGCTCGATGCGAATTGCAGAGGCAGACGCGTGATCCGGGTAGTCGACGAACTTCGAGAGCGGATCGTCCAGGGACAGCTTGCCTGATTCGATCAACTGGGCAATGGCAACCGCGGTCCACGACTTGCACAGCGACGCGATATTGAACCTGGTATCCAGGTTGTTCGGCACACCGAAGTCACGGTTCGCGAGTCCGAACGCTGCCTGGCCCAGGATCCTGCCGTGCCGGGCGATCAGAACCGCGCCGGAGAACAGGTCCGCATCGGCCAGCCTGCCGACGTACTCGATGAATGCATCGGCCGCCTGCGCGTCCGATGCAGGCGGGTGAATCGACGGCAGCGCCGCACGACCGACCAGCAAGGCCTCGATCCGATGGGGTGGCGTGCGTTCCACCTCCAGAGCGAGCATCCATCGCTCGTCCGAGAGCGGCTGGCGCATGGTGATCTCCACGCGCCGTTCGGTCGCCTGCGCCACGTCGACGACCTCCATGCCGCCACGTGCCTTCCAGTCCATGAACGATGCGATCCGCCGCCCGGTGGGTTCCCGTTCGGCATAGTGGGGAGCATAGTGTTCGCGGACGTAGTCGGCGATACGTGCGGGCGTCGCATTCGACACCAGATTCGCGACCTCCCGCAAGCGGGAAGCGGCCGGAGTGTTTGGCAACAGGTCCTGCGTCATTCCACATACCACCCATGCATCGAGTCGATCGTACGATCGCCGATGCGACACCGTCTCTGGCGTCCTCAACGGCGTCGTAGCCAATCAACATTACCATGATTCAAACGCTCGGCATCCTGGCGACGCGCGCGGCAAGCAGTGACGACCGACCCCTTGCGTCGCCTTTGCGTCACACCTCTTCGCTGAGCAACTGACCGTTCACACGCAGCACGCGATCGTGATATCTGCGCAGCTCACCGCGATGTCCGACCGACACGAAGGTGCTGCCCGGCAGTGCGTGCAGCAGGCAGCGATAGAACTGGTCTTCCGCGTCGGCGTCGAGATTGGACGTGGCTTCGTCCATGAACAGCCAGTCCGGCCTGATCAGCAGCGCGCGCGCAAGCGCCACCTTCTGCTGCTCGCCCCCTGACAGCCGGCGGTCCCAGACATCGACGCCGTCCAGGCTGGCGGCCAGATGGCCGAGTCCGACCGCACACAATGTTTCGGTCACCTCCTGGTTCGAGAAGTCTTCCTCGCTGCGCGGATAGCACAAGATCCGCTTCAGCGATCCCGGCGGCATGTAGGGCCGCTGGGAGAAGAACATGCGGGATGCCGAGGGCCGCGCGATGGAACCGAACCCGAACGGCCAGATGCCGATGATCGCCCTCAGCAGGGTCGACTTGCCCGTGCCGGATGGCCCGGTGAGCAGCACGCGCTCGCCGGCCTCGATCCGCAGATCGGCATTGTCCAGGAGGCTGACCCCGGACGGCAGGCGCAGGCTGACGTCGCGCAGTTCCAGCCGGTTCCCGCCTTCGTCTGCGACGACCGGTCCGCCTCCGCTCGACTGCTTGGCCAGGGATACCGAGAACCCCCTGAGCCGCGCCACCGTTGCGGACCACTCCGTCAGCGCCTGATAGTTCTCGACGAACCACGACAGTGCGGTCTGCACCTGAACGAAGGCACTGCTCGTCTGGAATACTCCGCCGAGCGAGATTCGACCGGAGAAATAGCCCGGCGCCACCACCGCAAAGGGAAACACCAGCGCCACCTGGGCGAAGCCCGAAGTGAAGAAGGTCAGGTTCTTCGTGACCGTCATGATCGATCGCCAGTTGCCGACGATCTGGGCGAAGCGGCGCGCAACGTTGCGCTTCTCCTCCGCCTCGCCGTCGTAGAACGCCACTCCCTCTGCGTTCTGGAGGATGCGGATCAGGTCGAACCGGAAATCCGCCTCGACCTGCTGCTTTCGGTAGTTGAGCGCGACGAGCCGTCTTCCGACCAAGTGCGAGACACCCGTCCCGAAGGCCGCGTACAGCACCGCGCACCAGACCAGGTAGCCCGGGACAGTCACGCCGAGTACTACGATCGTCCCCGAGAGGGACCACAGCACGACGACGAAGGACGCGACCGAGGTGAGCGAACGCATCAACCCCAGCGTCAGCTCGAGGCTGTGGTCCACGAACAGGCGCACATCCTCGGCGATGCGTTGATCCGGATTGTCCGTCGCCTGGTCCGTCAAGCTCATGCGGTAGTAGGCCCGGGCGGACAGCCAGTCTTCGGAAAGGCGCGCGGTCATCCAGCGTCGCCAGCGAATCTGCAGCGCTTGGCGCAGGTACAGCGCGTACGCGGTCAACAGAACGAACACGACGGAAAGCAGCGCAAAGCCCGGCATCCATGTCCCGGTGGCGGTCGAATGCCACCAGAGAAGCAGGGCGATGAAGGCGTTCCAATCTCTCGCTTCCAGGGAATTGTAAAAGGCGTTTTGCCAATAGGTGAACGTGACGGCAAGTGCGACCAGCGCCAGATTGAGCGCGACCACGACCCCCAGCAGGACGAGCGCTGGCCGCCGTTCCTCGCTCTTCCAGAAGGGGGTGGCCAACGCGGATGCATCGCTCATCAGGGCAAAGAGGCGCCTCATGGCGTCCTCCTGGTCCAGGCATGGGCCGAACCTGGTCGTGCGGGATCGGGGAGTCGATGCGACATGGTCGGTTTCCTGTCATGAAGTCGAGCGCAGCGACGGAGGCGCCGGAGTGGACCATCTGGTGAACACGAAATCGGCTCCCTCACGCGCACGCACGGCATTCTATTCCGGCACGCACGCTGGACCGGTCGGAACGATCGCCGCGGCCCTTTCATGGTGGTAAGCTGCCATGCCGCTAGTGCCGATGGGCACCGGGCGCGAGCGGCTCAACAACATCAAGAGGATCTCGAAGATGAAACACAACGATGCATTGCTGTCGAAGATCGTACGCGCACAGGAGGCGCTCAAGGCAGGCAAACTCACGGGTCACCCCGTGGTGAAATCTCAGGCGCCTGCAGACGAGAAGGCAACGAGCAGCTGGGGACCCATGATGCGGGTTTGACGCATCTGTACGCTTGCATCGACCGCCGAATCGTAGCGTTCTGCGGTCGATGCAGCCTACCCGCCCTCGAACGCTCATCACGCAGTGAATCCCTACGTGGACGCCCCGCACAAGCTCGAGCCCATCGAACTGATCGTGTTGCAGGGCAATTCCCTCTGCAACTTGGACTGCAAGTACTGCGACCTCAGTGCCGAGAGCCGGCGCGAACGCCGCATGATGCCCATTGCGCTGCTGCGGCGGCTGTTCGAGGATCTGTTCTCGGGGGAACACCTGGCACGCGAAGTCACGGTCGTCTGGCACTCCGGCGAACCCCTCTCTCTGCCTCCCTCTTACTACGACGAGGCGATCGGACTCATTCTCGCAATCGGCGAACGCAGCGGAAAGGGGATCTCGGTCAGGTTTCGGATTCAGACCAACGGGGTCCTGATCAACGAGAAATGGTGCGAGCTGTTCTCGCGCTGGCGCGAGGTGTTGGGAGTCGGCATCAGCTGTGACGGCCCTGCCGCCTTGCACGACGCCTACCGCGTCAACTGGAACGGCGGCCCCACGCATGCACAGACGGTGCGCGGCATGGATTTGCTGCAAGCCCACGGCATTCCGTACAAACTCATCGCGGTGGTCACGCCGCAGACGCTTGCACATCCGCGCGCGTTCCTGGAATTCTTCCTTGCCCGGCGTCAGTTCCTGAGCGATTTCCATTTCAACATCCTCGCCGAGGCGGACTGCGCGGATGCGAGATTCGTGTACTCGAAGAACGATCGGGATGCCTATTACGCCTTCTACCGCGCGCTGCTCGAACTCCTGCGCGACGCGGAGCACGCCGGGCAGCCGTTCAAGGTCCAGAACTTCTCCCAGACCATGGCGAGGATTCTCTCGGCCGAAGGGAAAGACGGCCTCGCGCATTACAGGCATGCCTCGGCACCGCTGAAATCGATCAGCGTCGATGCCCAGGGAAACATCACGACCTTCTACGCTGGTTTGGCAATCACCACGCTGAAGGACCTGTACGCGGACGGCAGGGGACTGTCGATCGGGAACATCCACGAATCGTCCTTCGACTGCATGCTGAGCACCGGCAAGCTCGACCGGATCATCCGTGACTTCCGGGTGAGCGAGCAGGCGTGCGAACGTGCGTGCCCCTACTTCGCGGTTTGTCCTGGCGGCTACGAACTGACCAAGCAGGTCACGCTCGGCACGTTCGACGCTGCCGAGACGACCGAGTGCAAGATTCACGTCCAGACGCTGGTCGATGCGCTGCTGGACGATCTGGACTCGCACCTGCGCTCGGAGTCGATGGATGCGGCGGTCAACTGAAGCCGCTCTCGCGCAGTCGGAGGGGATGGCGCATTCGGCCCGCCGGAGCGAGGCTCGTGAGGAATCCCGGCAGGCCATGCTCGAATGCGCGATGTCGACCGGGGAAATCGAGCGATTGTCCGCAAAGGTCGCCGCGAACGGATTCGGCTATGCCCGATCGGCGATATCCGGGCCGCTGCTGGAAAGCCTGGAAGGCGAGGCACGCGAATCCGAACCGGCGGCAGTCGCCACGCATTCGCAGTCCGGGGTGGCTTACCGTGCCAGTATCGCGCCGTTGGGACCGATTGCCAGGCAGTTCCTGTTCTCCCAATCGATGACGGCCTTGCTGTGCGCGGTCTTCGGCGAACGATTCCAGCCGAACGAGCAGCAGAGTTGCATGACGTTCTACCGGGAAGGCGACCACCTCGGTCCCCATGTGGATCAGCCGGCGGCAGGATGCGTGGTCACCGCGATCGCCTACGTGGCCACGCGACGGCCGGCACGCCTCTCCCCGAACACCGGGATGGTGCTCTGCGTGTTCGGTCAACACGCGCAGCCGGACGGCCGTCCGCTGTTGTCCATACCCACGGAGGCCGGGACCCTGGTGCTCGGCCGCGGCTCGACGTACTTGCACGAACGCCCCGTGCTGCAGAGGGGCGAGTACGTCGCCGCGATCACCGCCTGCTACGTGCGCGCACCGAGTTGATCCGCCTCGACCCACGCGTCGTCGATGCGTGCCCGCCTGGCACCCTGGATGAGACCATCCGTCGTACGCTCGGAAGCGTGAAGTACGAGTTCGTGCCCGACGCATGCGCAATCCGCCTGCTTGGCCCGGACATGAGCTACCACGAACTCGATCGCGATCTTCCGGCAGCTCTACGCGCCATGCGAGAGGACATGAGCACGGCGGACATCCTGCCGTACCTTGTCAGAAGGCAGCGCTTCGATCTGTGCCTGGAAGATTCGTGGTCGGGTCACTTCATCGCCGATCGCGTACGCAAGCGTTCGCGGGATCTGATCGTCATCCACGTGGACGACCATATGGACATGATGGCCACCCTGCTTGTCGTCGACGATGCGAGGCTGATTTGCCCAGGGTCGGGCATGCAGTTCGATCCGGACGATCCCCGGCAATGGGTGAGCGCCATTCGTTCGGGCTGTGTCGGCATAGGCAATTTCCTGACCCCTCTTTTCTATGCAGGTCGCAAGGTCCATGTCCGACATCTCAACAACGCGATGTCGGATACGCTCTCCCGTTGGGAGATCCATCGGCACAGGCTGCGCTATCCCCTCATACCCGGCCTCGATTTCGCCGGAGTCGGCAGCGGCCCTGACGGCACCGATTCCCTGGCGGGCAGTTACACGGGCGGCAGCTGCCCGGAAGCGGTGCTGCAAGACGTTCCGGCTGGCACGGTGATCGTGCACATCGATCTGGACTGGTTCGTCAATGACTTCAACGGCAACGCGAGCCAGGCCGGCCGCGTGGCCGATGACGCAGCCGTTGCGCTCGCGCACCGCAAGGTGACCGACTTGTTCGCCGCAGTCGATCGCCTGTCGTCGCGAATAGAAGGCTGGATCGTCGCCACTTCTCCGGGCTTCTGCGCAGCGGCGCATTGGCCATGGCTGCTCGACGAGATCGATCGAGGAATTGCGCGGATCGGCGGCACTGCCTGACAACCGACTGGGGACGAGTGCCGCGGCAGGAGAGAGGTCCGGCTCCCTCCTGCGCTTTCTGCGGATACGCAGCGGCACGCCGATGGTCAGAAGATGCTGCGGAAGATGATGGTCACCCCGTCGTCATGTCCACGCCTCGCGCGGGCCGCATGTCGGTGAACCCGCTTGTCGTAGTGTCTGACGTGAGGACCCTTGCGGTCGAAGTGCCTGTGATCGCGCTCCCAGCGGTGCTCGTAGCGGTCCTTGCCCTTGCCCCCGCGGTCGAATCCCCGCTCGTGCGCGGACGCGCTTCCCACGCCGGCACCGATTCCGATCAGTACAAGGGTCAGCACGGCCTTGGTGAACGTCGCTTTCATCGCTCGTCTCCTTCTCGAATCCGGGCCCCTTGCCCGGTGTGGAGAGAAGCGTAAGCGGGCACCGCTGAACGCAAGCTGAACCGTTTGCCGCGGCCGATGGCTGCGTCAATCCGCACGCAGCAGCGGTCGCAGTGCCAGCAGCCCCAGGACCGGCCCGGGAAGCAGCAGCCAGGCCACGCGCCCGCCGAGCGTGTCGATACTGGCGGTTGCGATCGAGATGGCCACCACGGAGACGGCGAAGCCGATCGCGTTCTGCATGGCCAGCGCGCTGCCGACGTACTGCGGCGGGCAGTTTCGCGCGGACAATGCGGAGAACTGCGGCGAATCGCTGATGACGGCCACGCCCCAAACCAGCAGCGCTGCGATCGCCAGCCACTGCGGCGCTGCGGGCAGCAATGGGTACAGCGCGCACATCGAGGCCGAGGCCGCCAGAGCGATCGCGGCCACACGCGCGCTGCCGATGCGGTGCGACAGACGCCCCCCCAACGCGCAGCCGATGCCACCGATGGCGATGACGGCGAACGACAAGGCCGAGATGACGCCGGGCCGCGCTTCGCCCACCACGTTTGCCACCAGCAGCGGCACCACGGTCCAGAAGGCGTACAACTCCCACATGTGGCCGAAGTAGCCGAAGGCCGAGGCGCGGAAGCGCTCGATGCGCAACACGCTCAGCACGCCGCCCCATGCGGGCGGCTTCGCGTTGCACTTCAGGTGCGGGCCATCGCCGACCTTCCACACCGCCAGTCCCCCGAGCAGGGCGAGCAGCGACGAGCTGAGCACGACCGCCTGCCAGTCGAGCCCCGCACCAAGCGCGCGCACGCCGTGCGGGAGTGCGGTCCCGAGCGTGAACATGCCGATCAGCAGCCCCAATGCGGCGCCGGCCTTGTCTGCCACCCACGAGACGATGAGCTTCATCCCGACCGGATAGATGCCTGCGAGGCTCAGCCCGACCGCAAAGCGATAGACCAACGCCTCGGCTAGTCCATCGGCGCACAGCGCAAAGCCGGCATTACACGCCGCGCCGAGCAGGCAGCAGGCGAAGACGATGCGGCTGGCGCTGTATCGGTCCGCCAGTCCGGTGAGCGAGAAGCCGAGCGTGCCCGCAATGAAGCCGAGCTGGACGGCGCTGGTCAGCACGCCCAGTTGCGCTGCGGTCAGTCCCCAGGCGTTCGCCAGGTCGCCGGCGGCAGCGTTTGCGCTGAACCATAGCGATACACCTAACAGTTGCGCGACCACGATGATTCCGACTGCGCGGCTCATGCAGGCAGTGCGCGCCGTCCGGCTGCGCGACCAGGAAAGGGAAGGCCGGGTATGCTATCGCCCGATTCGATTCGAACAAGGATGGAACCGCCTTCATGACTCTCCATACGGGCCGCCACTTTCTGCAGATTCCCGGACCGACCAACGTGCCGGAACGCGTCCTGCGCGCCATCGACGCCCCGACCATCGACCATCGCGGCCCGGAGTTTGCCGCGCTCGGCCAGGAGGTGCTCGTCGGCATGCGCGAGGTGTTCCGCACGCGGCATCCGGTGATCGTGTATCCGGCGTCGGGCACCGGGGCCTGGGAGGCGGCGCTGGTCAACACGCTCTCGCCGGGCGATCGCGTGCTGATGGCCGAGACCGGTCAGTTCGCCACGCTGTGGCGGCGGCTGGCGACACGGCTGAGCCTGGAGGTCGAGTTTCTCGCAGGCGACTGGCGGCGCGGCGCGGATGCGGCGTCGATCGAATCGAAGCTCGCCGAGGATCGCTCGCACACCATCAAGGCGGTGTGCGTGGTGCACAACGAAACCTCCACCGGTGCGGTGACGCAGGTGCCCGCAGTGCGTGCAGCGATGGATCGGGTCAACCACCCTGCACTGCTGATGGTGGACACCATCTCCTCCCTCGCCTCGATCGACTATCGCATGGACGACTGGGGCGTGGACGTCACCGTGGGCGGGTCGCAGAAGGGACTGATGCTGCCACCCGGGCTGTCGTTCAACGCAGTCAACGACAAGGCGCTGGCCGCGAGCAAGGCCGCGAAGCTGCCGCGCTCGTACTGGAGCTGGGACGAAATGCTCGCGCCGAATGCGAAGGGTTTCTTCCCTTATACCCCGGCGACCAATCTGCTGTACGGGCTGCGCGAAGCGCTGCGCATGCTCGAGGAAGAAGGTCTCACGGACGTGTTCGCGCGCCATGCCCGTCACGGCGAGGCCACCCGTGCGGCGGTGCGTGCGTGGGGACTGGAGATCCTGTGCGCGAATCCGGACGAGTACAGCAATTCGCTCACCGCAGTGTTGATGCCGGACGGTCACGACGCCGACAGGCTGCGCGAGCTCGTTCTGGATCGCTTCGACATGTCACTCGGTATGGGGCTGGGGAAGCTGCAGGGCAAAGTGTTCCGCATCGGCCATCTCGGCCACTTCAACGACCTCATGCTCGCCGGCACGCTGAGCGGCGTGGAGATGGGATTGAAGCTGGCGGGCGTGCCGATGAAGGGCAGCGGCGTGCAGGCGGCGCTGGAGGTGCTGGCGAAGGGCTAGAGTCTCGACGCCTCTCCTCTCTCCGGGCACCGTCGCCATCGCAACGGTCGTCCTGTCAGCCTACCCGCCCGGCCCGTCGTTCATGATGAAGCCGATCAGATCACCGACGTTGCGGTGCATGTCGTCCATCATCTCGTAGAGCAGATAGCGCAGCGCCAGCATGCCGACCAGCTTCTGATTCTCGTCGACCACGACCAGATGGCGGATGTGGTGCTTGCGCATCGTCTCCGCCGCGTCCTCGACCGACGTACGCCGCTGTACGCACAGTGCAGGGCTCGACATGATCTCGCGCACCTGCATGCGCGCAGGGTCACCGCCGAGCGCCACCACCTTCCCCATGACATCGCGCTCGGTGATGACCCCGACGATGGTGTCACCATCCACGACTGTGGCGGCTCCCACTTTCCGGTCGGTCATCGTGATGGCCGCCTGCCTGACCGTGTCGTCCGGCGCCACCGTGCACGGCGGCTTGCTGCCCAAGCGAATGAAGCCCATGTCGGATCCTCCTTTGTCGGAGAGAGGTGTGCGTGGCTACGTCGGATCCACGTCCAGCCGTACGATCCAGTCTTCCATGCCCTGGCCCGCGGCCGGGTAGCGCACCATCACCAGCGGATCGTGCCCGGGCACGACGTGCTGCGGCGAACTCGCCAGGGCGCGCAGCTTGTCGTACCCCGCCAGCATGTCGGCGAGGTTGTGCAGGATGGTGAACGCACGGTCCTGCTCCATGTGCGCATAGAAGTGACTGGCATCCGAGGCGAGCACCACCCAGCCGCGCTGCGTGCGCACCCGCACCGCCTGGATCCCCTTGGTGTGGCCGCCGATGTGGTGCACCTCGATGCCGGGGGCCACCTGGCCGGCGCCGTCGTGGAACTGGACGCGGTGGTCGTACACACAGCGCAGCATGTGTACCACGTCGTCCACTTCGTACGGGTGGCGCATCAGGTGGTGGCACATGCAGCGTCCGGTGACGTACTCCATCTCCTTGTCCTGGAGATGGAAGCGTGCCTTGCCGAACAGCGGAAGGTTGCCCGCGTGATCGTAGTGCATGTGCGTGATGACGACGTCGGTGACCTTCTCCGGCGCCAGACCCAGAGCGCTGACGCCCTCGCCGACCGGGCGGATGATGCGCCGGTCGCGCTTGCGCGCCATCTCCTCATGGAAACCGGTGTCGACCACCACCGTGCGGTGCGCATTGCGGATCACCCACACGTAGTAATTGAGGGGCATCTCCACATCGTGAGGGTCGCCGCCGAGGAAGTTGTCCGGCGAGCGTCGCATCAGATGCGCGTACTTGACCGCGTAGACTTCGTACTGTTCTTCGCTCATGTCGTTGCCTCGGCGCGCGCGCCCCTCGCTGGGAGCGGCGCACGGGGGCGGCAGACCTTACTTGCCGCCATTCTTCTCGAACTCCGCGATCGCCTCGCGTGCATTGCGGAACGCGTCGACCGCAGCCGGGACGCCGCAGTAGATCATCACGGCGAGCAGGACCTCGCGGATCTCCGCCTTGCTCACGCCGTTGCGCAGCGCGCCCTGCACGTGGATCTTGAATTCGTGCGGCCGGTTGAGCGCCGAGAGCATCGCCAGGTTGAGCATGCTGCGCGTCTTCTTCGGCAGTTCCTCACGCCCCCATACCGCGCCCCAGCAGTATTCCGTGACCAGTTCCTGCAGCGGGCGGTTGAAGTCGTCGGCCGACGCGAGGGATTTATCGACGTGCTCCTTGCCGAGCACCGACTTGCGGATTTCCAGACCTTTGTCGAACAGTTCCTTGTTCATGTGATACCTCCTCGTTTGTCGAAAGACCAGCTCCAAACGCGAAGGCCGCAAAGGACGCAAAGGAAAAACTGCGTCCTCTTGACCTCTGAAGTTCTTCGCGTCCTTTGCGTCCTATGTGTCGAGCGCTTCCGCCGTTTACTTGGTGGGCCAGATCGGCTTCGCCACCGCATCCTTCGGCGGATACACCGTGACGGGCACGCCCTTCTGCCACTGCACGATCAGCAGGCCGGCACCCTCGCGGCGGCCGCTGGCGTCGAACTTCACGCCGCCGCCGGGGAAGAAGCGGGCGGCACCGTCCTTCAGATTCATCTTGCGCAGCGCCGCGGCGACGGCGCCGCGGTCGGCCTTGCCCGCGGCCTCCAGCGCCGCCTTGAAGATCCACATGTCGCCGTAGGTCGTGACGAAGTGTTGCGTGGGCCAGGGCTCCTTGGTTTCGCGCTGCACTTGCGCGACGAAGTCCTTCTGGGACGCAGTGGGCCAGTTCGCCACCACCGACATCACGCCCTCGAGCTGGGCGACATTCATGTTGTTGCGCAGGTCGGGGTCGAGAATGGCAGCGCCGTTGGAGACGGTCGGCAGCCTGCCCTTCCCGAGGCCGAACTCGTTCATCTTTTCGAGGAGCAGCTTCGCGTCGGAGATCGCGGTAGGAAGCAGCAGCAGGATGTCCGGGCGCTTCGCGCGCACCTTCTGGACCAGCGGCGTGGCGTTCGCCAGCGGCGGCGTGAACACCTCGTCGACCACGAGCTCCAGTCCGAGCTTGCCCAGCTGATGATCCTTGATCGGCTTGACGAACGCCACGGACGCCGCAGTGTTGTCCATCACGATGCCCACCGTCCTGGGCGCCCGGCCGGTGGCCACCTTCGCCATCTCGACGAGCGCCGGCAGCGACCCCTCGGCCTGCTGGTCTCCCGTGGCAGAAGTCTGGAAGACGTATTTGAATCCGCGCGCGGTGATCAGATCGGAATAGGAGAAGGTCACCACGGGCAGCTGGGCGCGCTCCGTCACCTCCGTCACGGCGAGGGTGAACGAACTTAGGTAGGCGCCGGTGGCGCCCACCAGCTTCGGCGACTCCGCCACCATGCGCTGCGCGGCATTTTTCGCCTTCTCCACGCTGTCGCCGGCGTCGAACACCACGAGCCGCAGTGGCGCGCCGCCCAGCGAGCGGATGCCGCCCTGCGCGTTGATGGTCGCGATGGCGAGATCGGCCGCGCTCTTCATGACCTGGCCCTGTGGGGGCCACCGGCCCCGCCAACGCGCGCACCACCCCGTCGAGAAGTCCGTTGGCGGCGCGAGCGCCCCCCCCGCCGCCAAGTGGCGCCG
>CAZNBS010000003.1:42429-49040 GCA_964570955.1 uncultured Burkholderiales bacterium
TGGCCCTGTCGGGCCCACGGGCCCGACATCGGCGCGATCAACCCGATCTCGATGTCCTTGGCCTGCGCGAGCGCCGCGCCGGCCAGCGACGCCAGCAGCACTCCAGCCATCGCCGCAGCGAAGCCTCTTCTCGATTGCATCTGCGCTCCTCCTCGTTCTCCTGCGCTACTCTAGCTCACATTCCCAGATACGCCTGCCGGATGCGGTCGTCGCGCATCAACGTATCGTGCGGACCGCTCAGCACGACGCGTCCGGCTTCCAGCACGTAGCCGCGCCGCGCGAAGTGCAGGGCCTCGGCCACGCGCTGCTCGACGAGCAGCACGCTGAGCCCCGACTGCGCGTGGATTTCCACCACGCGCTCGAAAATCTCGTCGGCGACCGCGGGCGCGAGCCCCATCGATGGTTCGTCGAGCATGAGCAGTTTCGGCGAAGAGGCCAGTCCGCGCGCGATCGCCAGCATCTGCTGCTGGCCGCCCGAGAGTGCACCGGCCAAGGACGTCGCTCGCGTGGCAAGCACCGGAAACCAGCTGTAGATGCGCGCGAGGTTGTCCTTCCACGCGCGCTGCGCTCTGGCGGTGTAGGCACCCATCTCCAGATTCTCGAGCACGGTGAGCGAGGAGAACACCTGCCTACCCTCCGGCACGTGAGCAATGCCCAGATGGGCGCGGCGCGCAGCCGACATCCCCGTCAATTCCTGGTCCTCGAACCGGATCGAGCCACGCGTCGAGGGAACGATGCCGGAGATCACCTTGAACAGCGTGCTCTTTCCGGCACCGTTCGGCCCCACGATGGCGGCGAACTCTCCCGCCTCGACCCGCAGCGACACCTCATCCAGGGCCGGCACACCGCCGTACTCGGCACTTACGCCGCGCAGTTCAAGCATTGGCCAGCCTCCACTTGCGACCGAGGTAGGCGTCGATCACCGCCGGGTCGCGCGTCACGAGCGCCGGCTCTCCCTGCGTCAGCACGGCACCGCCGTCGAGTACGACGAAGCGGTCGACCAGCCGCACCATGGCCTGCATGGTGTGCTCGATGATCACCACCGTGATGCCGTGCGCGGCCAGGCCGCGCACCAGGGCGATGAGTTCCTCGACCTCGGGCGCCGTCAGGCCGGCCATGGTCTCATCGAGCAGAAGAATGCGCGGTTGGCCGGCCAGTGCGCGGGCGATCTCCAACAGGCGCAGCTCGCGGTTGGTGAGCCCCTCCGCGCTGCGCATCGCCTGTCCGGCGAGTCCGACCTGAGCCAGTGCCTCCTGCGCCAACGCGCGTGCCTCCGCATTGCCGTGCGCGCGCAGGTAGGCACCGATCATCGCGTTGTCGAGAAGGTTCATGCGCCGGAACGGTCGGGCCACCTGGAACGTGCGCGCGACGCCGGCGGCACACAGTTGCGGCGGCGTCCATCCGGTGACGTCGCGTCCGTCGAGCAGGATCGTGCCGCGATCGGGGCGCACGAAGCCGTTGAGAAGATTGAACAGCGTGGTCTTGCCGGCACCGTTGGGGCCGATGATGCCGAGGATCTCCCCCTGCCTGACCTCCAGGCTCACGTCGCGCACCGCCTGCACGCCGCCGAAGGCCTTCGATACGCCGCGCGCCTCGAAGATCACCGGCGCCTGCTGCGGCGGCACGCGCGGCGGATGGGTGAGCGCCGCCGGCGCCGGATGGTCCGAGCGTTGCGTGCCGCTGCGCACGCGGCGATGCGCACGCCAGCGCCACACCACGCCCTCGGGCGCGATCAGGATGACGACAATGATGGCAAGCCCATAGACGACGCCCTGGATACCGGGGATCTTGTCCGCGAGTTGCGCGTGCAGGATCTCGCTGAGCGGCACGAGCACGAGCGCGCCGATCACCGGGCCCCACACCGTTGCGACGCCGCCGAACATCGCGACGATGAGCGCCTGCGCCGACACCAGCATGCCGAACACAGCGGGCGGCGTGACCACCAGCAGCAACACCGCGTACAGACCGCCCGCGACGCCTGCCAGGGCACCGCTGAGCGTGATCGCGAGCAGCTTCCAATGCAGCGGCCGCACGCCGGCCGCCTCGGCCGCCGCCTCGTCTTCCTTGATCGCAATCAGCGATCGACCGAAGCGCGAGCGCTCGACCCACGCGGTGAGCAGCATGGACGCGACCATCAGCGCGGTCGCCAGCCACGCGTACACGCGGTGATCGTCGAACTGCATGAACGCCGCGGGCGCCTCCCGATGCATCGGCAGCGCGAGTTCCTGGTAGCCGAGCCACTCGAACACGTACATCAGCGCGAGCGGGTAGGCGAGCATCGCCAGCGCGAAATAGTGGCCCCGCAGGCGGAAGGTCGGGATACCGACGAACAGGCCTGCCAGTGCACCTACCGCGCCGGCCGCGGGAATCCCGATCCATGGGGTCAGGTTCCAGCCGATCTGCGCGAGCGCGACGAAGTAGGCGCCGAGCCCGAAGAAGGCCGCGTGCCCGAACGACACGAACCCGCTGTAGCCGCTCAGGAGATTCCACGCCAGACCCATCGTCGCCCAGATCGGTACGACGGTGAGGATCAACTGGTAGTAGGAGTGCGTGACCAGTGCGGCCAGCCCGGCATAGAGCAGGCCGAACGCCAGAATGAGCAGGGAGTCGCGCCGCACGGCCATGAGGACGGCCGTCACGTGCGACGCAGGGCGGCGCCGAACAGTCCCTGGGGCCGCAGCAGGACGATGGCGAGAAACATCACGAAGATCGCCGCGTTCTGCAATTGATTGGGCAGGAACAGCGTGGACAGCTGCTGGACCAGTCCGATGACGAGGCCGCCGAGAAAGGCGCCTGACACGCTGCCCAGGCCCCCTAGCACGACTCCCGCGTACATGACGATCACGTACTCGAGGCCGGCATAGGGCTGGAAGGACACGCCGGACGCGAGCAGCCCTCCGCCCACTGCAGTGATGCCGACCCCCAGTGCGAACGCCAGACGGTGGGCGCGCGCCACGTCGATGCCCATGTAGGTCGCGGCGACCGGATTGTCCGCCGCCGCACGCAGCGCCTTGCCCAGGCGCGTACGGTTCATCAGCGCAACGAAGACGAGCACCACCGCAAGCGCCATGACGGCGGCCACGGCCTGACCCTGGTTGACGAACACTTCGATGCGCTCGCCGTACAGGGGGCCGACGGCCCACGCCTCGGAGGCGAGCGGCGTCTGGATCGACACCGGTGCGGAGCCGAACAGCCACAGGGCGCCGTTCTGGAGGACGAGTGCGAGGCCTAGCGTGAGGATGAGCTGCGCATAATGACCCTCGGAGGCCAGTGCGCTGGCACGCATGCCGCTCACGCGGCTCACCAGAAGCTTGTGCACCAGCATGCCGGCGAGGAATACAGCCGGGCCCGCGAGCAGCGCGCACAGGTAAGGCGCGACGTAGGCGCCGAATGCCGCCTCCCCGCCGATCATCGCAAACGCATAGAAGGCGGCGTACATGCCCAGCATCATGAAATCGCCCTGCGCGAAATTGATGACGCGCATCACCCCGAAGATCAGGCTCAGGCCCACGCACAGCAGGCCATAGATGGCGCCCGTCGACAGACCCGCGGTCAGCGCCTGCAGAAAGTTCTCGACGAGTTGCGGGCCATCCACCGGACTAGCCTCCGCTCCTGATGCAGGCCGCGCTCACGCGCCGAGCAGCGCGACCATGGCGCCGGCATCCTCGCTGCGATCGAGCTCCTGGATCGCCTGTTCGATCTCCGCGGCGCGCGCCGTGCCCAGGGCGGCGGCGACTGCCTCCCGGAAGCGGGCGCGCACCTGGTCGTCACTGGCGTTCACCACGTCCGGCAGCCGCGCCCGATGCACCTTGCCGTCGACGTCGACCACCTCGACCTCCCCGCCCTGCCGTCCAGGATAGGCGGATGTCATGGCATCGTCGACCTCGAGCACGCTCATGCGGATCAGACGCTGCACGCGCGGATCGTCGAGCAGATCGAAGTTCTTCTCCGCCACCGTGCCGGTGAGCAGAGCGGCGGCGACGTTGAACTGAATGCTCATCTTTCCCTGCAGCACCGTGGCGAAGGGGCCGGGATGATCGCAGCCGGGATAGAGCTTACCGGCGCGCGGGACCCGGATACGGATGGCGGCGATGCGCTCGACGGGCAGCTGCGCGGCGCAGACCACCTCGAGGGCGGCCTGGCTCGGCGTCTGGGCGAAATTACAGGCGGGTACCGGCTTGTGGTAGACGTCGAGCAGTTCCGGCTTGCCGCGGAACAGGTCCACTTCGGATGCGCCGGCGCGCTTGCCGAACGAGGCGAACATGCCCGCTTCGCCATCGAGCGCGCTGGGTGAGGCGAAGGCGCCCGCCTGGGCGAGACGCACGGCAGTCACGGCGTTGCGCGCCACGAAGCCGGGCTGGAAGAACATCTCGCTGCCGCCGGTGTGCGCCCACTGATTGAAGCCGAGGACGGTGTTCGCGGCAATGCCGAGCGCACTGGCCGTGGCAGCTGGATCGAGGCCGAGCAGACGGGCGCCGGCGGAGGCGGCCGCCGTCGGGCCGGTGACACCCGTCGGCCGATGGATGCGGGCAACCTGCGCGTCCATCACCGCCCGGCCGACGCGACCGCCGACTTCGTAGCCCGCGGCCACGGCGGCGATGAAGTCCCGCCCGGAGACGCGGCGCGTCTGCGCGAGCGCCAGCAACGTGGGCAGCACGACGATGCCCAGATGGCTGATGCTGCCCGCATGCATGTCCTCGCGGACCAGGCCGTGACCCATGACCGCATTGACGAACGCCGCCTCGCCGACGCCGGCGCGCCGGGGCGAGCCGATGACCGTCGCCTCCCCGGCGTGCGCGTCGGTCGCAGCCATCGCCTGTACGCTCCATGGCAGACCTCTCGACTCGAACGCGCATCCGATCAGGTCCATCAGGCACACCCGCGTCTTGGCGACGACCTCGGGCGGGAGATCCTCCAGAGAAACGGCCGCCACCTGGCGCGCCAGGCGGACGGCGAGCGGATCGTGCGAATCGGAGGCAATGGAAAGGGCGCTCACGCTTGACATCGTGTCCTCGCGAAGAAATTTTGCAGGTGAGTGGGCAGCGTCAGGCGCGGGCGCGCACCTGCACACCGGCCCAGCTTTCGACGACCTTGCAGATCGAGGTGAAGTCCGACTCCGCGCCGTACATCGCCTGCGTGACCGCGAGCATCTGGCGTACGACGGCCCCCGCGACCATCGGCACCCCCATCGATTCCGCCTCGTCCACGCACAACCGCACGTCCTTGTAGGACAGGCCGGTGTGGAAACCGAAATCGAAGCTCCCCGGCAGGATCGCGCGCGGAAACTTGTCCTGGGTGGCACTGTTGCGTCCCGAACTCATGTTGATGACATCGAGCATCATCTGCGGATCGAGCCCTGCCTTCGCGCCCATCACCATCGCTTCGGACGACACGACCAGCGCCGCCGCGGCGAGCAGGTTGTTGGCGAGCTTCATCACCTGCGCCTGGCCCGGGACCTCGCCCACGTGGAACGGCTTGCCGAAGATTCGGAGCAGGTCCTCGGTGCCGGCATATTCGGCACTCGGGCAGGCCACCATCACGGCGAGCGTGCCTTCGCGCGCGCCCTTCAGGCCGCCGCTCACCGGTGCATCGATGTAGGAGATGCCGCGGGCGCCGAGCGCTTCGCCCGCCGCCCGGGCCGCGCGCGGCCCGATGGTGGAGAAGTCGATCACGCGCTTGACGCGTGCGCCTTCGCGCAGCCCGCCCGCTTCCGTGCATACGTGCTCGACGATCGCGGGACTGGGCAGGCTCAGGAACACGATCTGCGCAGCATCGGCCACTGCGCGCGGCGATGCCATCGGCTTGGCGCCCAGCTCGCCCGCCTGCGCGAGGGCCTGTTCGCTCACATCGAACACGCATACCTCGTGGCCGGCCGCGAGCAGCCGCTTCGTCATGGGGCCGCCCATGCGGCCCACGCCGACGAATCCAACCATGCCCTGCATGGGTTTTTCCTCCCGCGCGCTTCGTGATCAGCGCTAGATAGGCGGAAGTCGCGCTTCCGCTCCGTTGCTTGGTTCGCCGATGATAAACGCCTGCCGCCTCGCACGAAACCCGCAACGGCGAAAAAACGGCGCTGCGGTTCGCAGGGGCACGCCGAGCGTTTAGCGTCCGCCGCGGCGGCGCCATGCGTACCCACTCACGCATGCCGTGGTCGGTCGGTCCCCGAACCTGATCGCCTGGATGCCCGGAACGCATGCGCCGGCAGGGCCGATGCCTCTGTTGCAATATGCCGGTTGGCCGCCATCTCTCCTCGATGAACCCGCAAGCGCCGATCGCTTCCGCCGCCCGCTCCATGCAGTTCCGCCTCCCGGTGGAAGGAATGACCTGTGCCTCGTGTGTCGCCCGGGTCGAGAAGGCGCTCTCTCGCGTCCCCGGCGTGAGGGAGGCGAACGTCAATCTCGCCACCGAGTCGGCCACGGTCGAACTTCAGCCCGGCAGCGGCACCGGGGCAGCGGTACGGGCGATCGAGAACGCCGGTTACCGTGTGCCCAGGAGCAGTGTGCGGCTGCAGATCGGCGGCATGACCTGTGCCTCGTGCGTCGCGCGGGTGGAGAAGGCACTGTCCGCGGTGCCTGGCGTGGAGTCGGCCAGCGTCAACCTGGCCACCGAGC
>CAZNBS010000004.1:0-26094 GCA_964570955.1 uncultured Burkholderiales bacterium
AGACCGACAGAATTTTGGGCGTGCACGCGATCGGCCCTTATGCCTCGGAGTTGATCGCCGAAGCTGTAGTGGCGATGGAGTTCAGCGCAAGCGCCGAGGACATCGCGCGCATCGTGCACGCGCATCCGACGCTGTCCGAGGCGATGCACGAAGCCGCCCTGGGCGTACACAAGCGCACCCTCAACATCTAGCGTTTTTTGCTGCCGGTTAACGCCCGCTCGACGGCATGAGCAGTCACGCATTCCTCGAGCGCCTGTCCGGCATCGCTCGGGCACACGGATTCGAGTTGGACGCGGCGCAGCGTGGGGCGGCCGACGCGTTCGCGCGGCTTTCCCGCGATCTGTCGGCCGCACAGGCAGAGCCGCGGGGACTGCTCGCACGTTTCCGCAGGCGCCCGCCGATCCGCGGAATCTATCTCTGGGGTCCGGTCGGCCGCGGCAAGAGCTTTCTCATGGATGCGTTCTTCGAAGCCGCGCCGACGCCGCGCAAGCAGCGCGTCCATTTCCATCGTTTCATGCAGCACATCCACCACGAACTGCGCATCCTGCAGGGGCAAGACGAGCCGCTGCGCACGGTGGCGCAGCGCGTTGCCCAGGACGCCTCGCTGCTGTGCCTGGATGAGTTCCACGTCGTGGACATCGGCGATGCCATGCTCATGCGCGGCCTGCTCGAGGGACTCGAGCACGTGGGTGTCGCACTCGTCACCACTTCCAATCAGCACCCGGATCAGCTCTACTTGCACGGTCTCCAGCGTGGTCAGTTCCTGCCCGCGATCGAACACATCAAACGACACATGGAGGTCGTGGAACTGGCAGGCACCCACGACTATCGCTTGCGGGCGCTGGAACAGGCGGGCGTGTATCACAGCCCGCTCGGAGAGGCGGCAGAGCAGGCCCAGGGGGCGGCGTTCGAGGCGGTGGCAGGAGAATCCGGACAGGGCGACGTGATGCTGGAGATCGAGGGGCGAGCCTTCCTCGCCCGACGTGCGGCGGCTGGCGTTGCCTGGTTCGATTTTGCGCAGCTGTGCCTGGGGCCGCGCGGGACGGCCGATTACATCGAGCTGGCGCGGCGGTACCATACGATCCTGGTTTCGGGCGTTCCCCGGTTCGAGCCTCGCATGGGCGATGCCATGCGCCGCTTCACGTGGCTGGTGGACGAGTTCTACGACCGCCGGGTCAAGCTCATCGTGTCGGCCGCGGCATCGCCCGCGGCGCTCTACGAGGCGGTTCCCGCGCGGCCCGAGATCGAGCGGACCGTCAGCCGCCTGATCGAGATGCAGACGAGCCGGTATCTGAGTCAGCCTCATCTGGCATAGACGCAAGATCGACAGAGGGAAGCACAGAGAAAAGCATGGCGACATTCAAGGCACTGCGCATCTTCAGCGACGATGGCAAGACCGTGATCAGCCGGATCGTCGACATGCGGATCGACGAGCTCGATCCGGGCGAGGTCGTCGTGAAGACCGCGTACTCGAGCGTCAACTTCAAGGATGCGCTGGCCGCCACGGGAAAGGGCAGGATCATCCGCCGCTTTCCTTGCGTGGGAGGCATCGACGGCTGCGGAACGGTGGTTTCGTCGACGGACGCGCGCTTCAAGGCGGGCGACGAGGTGATTGCCACGTCGTACGACATCGGCGTTGCGCACGATGGTGGCTATGCCGGCTACATGCGGCTGCCCGCAGACTGGGTGGTGCCTCTGCCCAAAGGAATGAGCCTGTTCGAGGTGATGGCGCTGGGCACCGCGGGCTACACCGCGGGGCTTGCCGTCGAGCGCATGGAGCACGACGGGCTGCGCCCCGGAAACGGACCAGTCCTGGTCACCGGTGCGACTGGCGGCGTAGGCAGCATCGCCGTGGACATCCTCGCCGGCGCCGGCTACGAAGTGGTGGCACTGACCGGAAAAGAATCCGAGGGCGATTACCTGAAGGGGCTCGGCGCCCGGGAAGTCATGCTGCGCAGCGGCCTCGACCTGAGCAGGATCAAGCCGCTGGACAAGGCAACCTGGGCCGGCGCCGTGGACAATCTGGGCGGCGACGCGCTTTCCTGGCTGGCCAGCACCATGCAGGTCGGCGGCACCCTGGCGAGCGTCGGGTTGGCGGCGAGCCATGCGTTGAACACGACCGTGATGCCCTTCATCCTGCGCGGTGTGAGTCTACTGGGCGTCGATTCGGTCAATACGCCGATGCATCTGCGTCGCAAGGTGTGGGAGCGGCTGGCCAGCGACCTGAAACCTCGGCATCTCGCTACGATGACGCGCACGGTGACGCTCGAGACGCTTGCGCCCGTGTTCGACGCGCTGATGGCGGCCCAGGCAAAAGGGCGCACCGTGGTGAAGATCGATTGACGCGCCGCATTGACGGCGCCCGGATCCAGAGGAAGATCATGTCAGGAGAATACGCCGCCTTCCACCGCCGCTCGATCGAACAACCCGATCCCTTCTGGCGCGAACAGGCGGAACTGGTGCACTGGCATCGCCCCTTCGACACCGTTCTGGACTACAGCCGCCCGCCGTTCGCGCGCTGGTTCGTCGGCGGTGAGACCAATCTGTGCTTCAACGCGGTCGACCGTCACCTCGCATCGCGCCGCGACCAGGACGCCCTGGTCTACGTGTCCACCGAAGTCGAACAGGAAAAGCGCTACAGCTTCGCGGACCTGCACGTCGAGGTGAATCGGTGCGCGGCCATGCTCCGGTCATTGGGTGTGCAGCGAGGCGACCGCGTGCTCGTGTACATGCCGATGATTCCCGAGGCCGTGTTCTCGATTCTCGCGTGCGCGCGCATCGGTGCCGTGCACTCGGTGGTGTTCGGCGGCTTCGCCTCACACAGCCTGGCGACGCGGATCGACGATGCAAAGCCCAAAGTGGTCGTGTCGGCCGATGCCGGGATGCGCGCGGGCAAGGCAGTGCCATACAAGCACCTGCTCGACGAGGCGATTCGGCTGAGCGCACATCCGCCTGAGAAGGTCCTGCTGGTCGATCGGGGCCTCGATCCCGCGATGCCCCGAACCGGCGGACGGGACATCGACTACGCCGGGCTGCGCGCGCAGCACATGGACGCCGAGGTGCCGGTGGCCTGGATGGAATCGAGCGAACCGTCGTACATCCTGTACACCTCCGGCACCACGGGCAATCCAAAAGGCGTTCAGCGCGACGTGGGTGGGTACGCGGTGGCTCTGGCTGCGTCGATGAAGTACATCTACTGCGGTCGCGCCGGAGAGACGATGTTCACCACCTCGGACATCGGGTGGGTGGTGGGACATTCCTACATCATCTACGGTCCTCTGATCGCCGGCATGACGACAGTCCTGTACGAGGGCACCCCGATCCGCCCGGACCCGGGCATCTGGTGGCGGATCGTGCAGGAGCGTCGGGTGAATGTGATGTTCTCCGCACCCACCGCGATCCGCGTGCTCAAGAAGCAGGATCCAGCCTACCTGTCGCGTTATGACCTGTCGTCGCTGAAGCGGTTGTTCCTGGCGGGGGAGCCGCTGGACGAGCCGACCCACCGCTGGATCAGCGATGCGCTGAACATTCCGGTGATCGACCACTACTGGCAGACCGAAACCGGCTGGCCGATTCTCACCGCCGTGCCGGGCGTGGAGGAGACGCCGATCAAGTTCGGGAGCCCGTCGTTTCCGGCATTCGGCTATGACCTGCGCGTGCTGCGCGAGGCGGATGCCAGCGAAGCGGGCACCGACGAGAAGGGGGTCGTTGCCATCGTCCCGCCGCTGCCGCCAGGGTGTATGAGCACGGTCTGGGGAGACGACGAGCGTTTCGTGCGCACCTATTTCACCACCTTCAGCACGCGCCAGGTGTACTCGACCTTCGATTGGGGGATACGCGATGCCGATGGGTACCACTTCATCCTCGGACGCACGGACGACGTGATCAATGTCGCCGGCCATCGCCTCGGCACACGCGAAATCGAAGAGGCGGTGAGCGCACATCCGAACGTAGCGGAAGTGGCGGTGGTGGGCGTGGCGGACGCGCTGAAGGGGCAGATGCCGGTGGCTTTTGCCGTCCTCAAGGATGCGTCGCGGGCCGGCGATCCGGCTGCGCGTGCCGCATTGGAAAAGGACGTGATGGCAACGGTCGACCGCCAGCTGGGGGCGATCGCGCGCCCGGCGAGGGTACACTTCGTCGGCGCCCTGCCCAAGACCCGCTCCGGGAAGCTGCTGCGCCGGAGCATCCAGGCACTCGCGGAAGGACGCGACCCCGGCGATCTCACCACCCTGGAGGATCCCGGCGCCCTCGAACAGATCCGCGCGGCGGTACAGGCCTCCTAGCCGGGCGTCACCGACGTGGGTCGTCCTCGGGACGTACGTACTGAATTGGATTGGAGATCGGGCCGATACCCGCCTCTTGGATGAGCACGTCGGTCTCGGCCCAGGCGAAGTGCGGCACATTGCCCTCGGTGATGTAGTGGTCCCCGGGGCCAAACCGTTTGAGCTTGTCCTGGTCGAACGTCTCCCCAGTGGCGCTCCAGTAGTAACCCTCGAGCACGGTGACCTGGCGCTGGTCCGTGTGCCGATGGGCCGGCAGCTTGTAGCCTGCGGGAAAGCGTACGCGAAAGATGTAGGGGCCGGGCTCGCCAGGATTGCCGTAGACCATGATCATCCGCGTTCCTGGCGGGATCGCCTTCGGCTCGATCCACTGCAGCGGGGCGGCAGCGGTATCGTTGTCCTTCATCAGGATGCGCAGCCCCTGTGCACCGCTGGCCGGAGAAAGCACCGGCATCGTGACCACTGCCGCGAAGGCCACGATCAGCGTGTTGGCGACCGCCTTCATGCCATGCGTCCTGGTGAGGGAGGCAGCGGCGCGCGCGGCTCGTGCCCTGGCGCCGCCGGTTCTCTCACTGTTTGCGGGGATCGTCATCCGGATTGACGTAGGTGACCGGATTGTCGATCGGACCTTGGCCGGTGACCTGCAACTCCACCCAGGTGCGCGCCCACTGGAAGTGGGGGAAATCAGCCTTGGTGACGAAGGTGCTCCCCGGGCCGAGTTCCTGCATCTTCATGGCGTCGTAGCGCTCACCTTCGCCCGTCCACAGCGTCCCCTTGAGCACCGTGGTCACGCGTTCATCGGGATACTTCAAGGGCGGCCATTTGTAACCCTGGGGCAC
Organism: uncultured Burkholderiales bacterium; assembly: GCA_964570955.1. GTDB lineage: Bacteria > Pseudomonadota > Gammaproteobacteria > Burkholderiales > SHXO01 > SHXO01. The sequence continues at coordinate 5,120 of CAZNBS010000004.1, forward strand.
CTTGATCCGGTACACGTACGGACCAGGCTTCGTCGGATCCCCCTCGAGCAGCATGACGCGCATGCCATAGGGCATGGCCTTGGTTTTCTCCCACTGCTTGTCGGATGGGACGGCGGAAGTCGTCCCGGCCGCGTTATCCTGCGACATGGCAGGAGCCGCGACACCGATGGCGAGCGCGGCGGCGAACAGGTGAATTGCTGTCTTGCGCATGATCTGCATGGTAATCATGTCCTCTGACTGGTACTCGCTCCCTGGAATGTCGGGAATCTTGCCGATTATTTCGGGTCGCAATTTTAGCATGGGGCGAGTGATTCACCGCTCCCCCGCCATTTCCCCTGGCGCGCGTCTCCGCTGGAGTGAACCGTGAGACTGCTTTCCGTCATGCTGCTGTGCGCCGCGGCGATGGGCGCGTCACAGGCCGCCGCCTTCGACGGCATCCGCGTCACGCTGCTCGGGACGGGCTTGGCCGAACCGCCGGCAGTGGAGGGCGGCCCCGGAGCGGTGATCGAGGCAGGCGATGAGACCCTCCTGTTCGATTGTGGCCGCGGCAGCCTGGAGCGCATGCGGCGGGCGGGCCTCGAAGCATTCCACGTCACGGCAGTTTTCCTGACGACAGTGGACACGGAGCACGTCGAGGGTTGCAGGGAGATCTGGCGCGCCGCGCTGCGCGGCAGCAGCTTTCAGGGATTCTCGGTCTGGGGACCGACGGGGACCGCGGCAGTGTTCCGCCGCATCGACGAGGAACTGGGGTTGGACGATCGACTGGCCACGCGTGCGTTCGACATCGCGGACAACGTGGTGTATCGGCCGGAGACGGTCACCGTCACGGCATTCGTATCCGAGTCCGGCACACCAGCTCGAAGATTCGGGTATCGGGTGGATGCCGCGCGCAGAGCGGTGGTCGTGTCGCCCGATGCCGGCTCGCCCGAGAACATCGTCCCCTATGCACGCGGCGTCCACCTGTTGATGCAAGAAGTGTCCGGGCGCCAGAAATCGGACGAGAGCGCCGCTTCGCGCCCCACTCCGGAGGAGGCCGCGCGGCTGTTCCGTGCCGCGCGTCCCTACCTCGCCTTGTACTCGCACGTCATCGCGCACGGCGCAAGCGAGGAGGATCTTCTGCGCAGGACGCGCCGTGGCTACCGCGGTCTATTGCAGGTCGGTCGCGACCTGATGGTGATCGAGATACAGAACGAGGTGCAGATCCGCGCGGCGCCCTCCGAGCCGCGCCTCCAGTAACCGCAAAGGCCTCTCCCGATCGCGGGCGCTGCGCGCACTGCAGCGCAGCGCAGCGGGGAGATTTTTTCGCTCGCGTCCGTCGTTGGCATCTTGCTACAATGCGCCCTCGCTTCCGATGGGGGATCGCGTTCGCGCGTACGCTCGATGTGCGCGCTGTCGTCCGCGCGCGACTCATCGACCGGGCCATCAAACGTGCGCGCCCGGATGACTCAGCGCCGCGACCTGCCTGGCTGGCTGGTCCTGCCATCGAAGCCGAGCGAGGGAAGGCAAGGGGGCCGACCTGATCCATCTAATCGAGATGCAAGGAGACTACATGAACAAGGCGGAGTTGGTGGAAGCGATCGCGAAAAAGACGGGCGGGACCAAAGCTGCAGCCGAGGCGACGCTGGACGCATTCATCGACAGCGTCACCGCGGCCCTCACAAAGGGAGACAGCGTCGCGCTGATCGGCTTCGGTACCTTCTCGGTCTCCAAACGTGCGGCACGCAAGGGCCGCAATCCGGCCACCGGCGACGAGATCAAGATCCCGGCATCGAAGGTGGCCAAGTTCTCCGCGGGTGCGAAACTGAAGAAGGCAGTGAACAAGCGCTGACCTCGACTGCGTTCGACGCGAGAAATGGGGCGCATGGCGCCCCATTTTGCTTTCTGGAGGAGGGCATCCGCAGAATGCAGCGGACACGACGCCTTTGATGCGGGAGAAGCGTCGGGCTTCGTATTCGGCGTTCTTGATGCAGCGCGGTCCCGGTTCTCTCCCTCCACTGGCGTAACACATGGTCAGCCAGTGCAAATAATCATTGAGCACCTACAAGAGAACCCGGGTCGGCGGACGAAGCCGGCCCACGCTCTTGTGGAAGATGCGTTCGCGCAAGCGTGGGGATGTAAGTATCTGCCGCCGGTGGGCCAGTAGACGGATCTCGCAGGCGATACAACTTGTGTCGTCTTTCGGACTCACGGTTGTGATATCTGCATCGATCGCGGTCAGTGCCTGTTGTAGCGCGACCTCCGTCCACGTATGACGACGGCAAGGCTATTCCCGTGCAGAGGTCTACCGTGCGCAGGCAGCGGTAAGCGTCGAGAGGAGGCCATGAGAACTCGTCGGCTGCACCTACGTCCCTTCTATCAGGACGGCGCCCTCTCCGCTGGATCTTGGAAAGGGTCTTCGCCATCTCCCGCAGCTTCTCGTTCACTTCTTCGCGCCCCCCACTGCCAAGCCGGCCATGTCGGTCGCACTGCCAAGCGTGTTGTCGAACAGATGAGCGTAACGCTGCGTCGTGGCCGGGCCAATGTGGCCGAGCAGGGCGCCGATCACCGGGAGCGATCCGCCCGCGCTCGCGACGATCGATGCGAAGGAGTGCCGCAGGTCGTGTGCACGCAGATCAGCGATTTTCGCGTCTTTGAGCACCCTCTTCCAAGTGGCGCGCAAGCGCTCGAAGTTCTTCGGACCATCGGGGAAGAGTAGGGCGCCCGACGATCCGTCCTTCATGCGCCGAAGGATCTCCAGGGCGGCGCCGTTCAGTGGAACCATCTGCATGCGCTTCTGCTTCGTGCTGGAAGGCGGCTTGGCCCACACCCCCGTATCCAGGTCGAATTGCGACCATGGTGCGAGGAGGACTTCGGAACGCCGTGCGCCGGTCAGCAGCAGGAGCCGGATCGCATCGACCATCTCCCGGTTCAGCTCGCGCTCCAGAGCTTCGGATAACCGGGACAGCTCGTCGGCCGACAGATAGCGGACCCTCGACTTCTCGGTCGAGCGTTCGATCCCCTTGCACGGGTTGTCGGCGCGCAGACCATCGCGCACAGCGAGGGACACGATCTTCGATAGCACAGCGATGGCGCGGTTCGCGCGGATCGGAGTGTCGGCCGCGACCTTGCTGTGGAAGGCGCGGACGTCAGTATGGGTAAGGGCCCCGATCGTGATCTTCTCCAACCGTGGCCGGATGCAGCCTGACAGGAGGGAGCGGTAAGAGGACTGCGTGCTCGGGCGCTTGCGGGGCAGATACTCGCGCTCGAAGTCATCGCACAGAGCGCCAATGGTAAGTCCCTCGCGCTTTGCGTGGCGCGCGTCCAGGGGGTCGTTCCCGATGTCGATCTCCCGGCGCAGCTTCCCCGCTTCCTCGCGCGCCTTCTCAGTCGGCCAATTGGCAACGTCCCCGATAGTGATCTGCCGTTGCCGACCATGTAGGCGATAGTCCAGAATCCACGACTTGGATCCACCCGCAGTCACACGTAGCCCGAACCCGGCGATCTTATTATCCCAGTGGATCTGCTTCGTCTTCCCGTGAGGGCAGGCGAGGAGGCCAATGTTCCGGTCCGTAAGGGTTCGGCCTGCGCGCGGTCGATTGTGCTTCTCGGGTGTCTGGGTCATAGGGATTGCGTGTCACCATCATGTCAATAAGGCAACGCCACTTAGCGGGTAGGAAGCGCTCCGATGCGCCCCCGAGATTATCTCAGAATTCCCTGAAGAATATAGATAGAAGAGTAACTTAGGAGGGAGAAGGCTCAGAAGTCAACACACTGCCCGGATGGTGAAACTGGTAGACACAAGGGACTTAAAATCCCTCGGCGCAAGCCGTGCCGGTTCGACTCCGGCTCCGGGCACACGGTGGAGTCACCCGACCTTCCAAGACTGTTCACCGTTGCGCACACGATGATCGCCCCCACAGCGCAACCGCTTGACCGCGACGACCTCCTCGCCCGATTGCGCGAGCGGGAGCAATGGGATGCCGTCGTCATCGGCGGCGGTGCGACCGGACTGGGCATCGCACTGGATGCGGCCGCGCGCGGGCTGCGCGTGGCGCTGATCGAGCAGCGCGACTTCGCCAGCGGAACGTCCAGCCGCAGTTCCAAGCTGATCCACGGCGGCGTGCGCTATCTCGCTCAGGGAAACATCGCACTGGTACGGGAGGCGCTCGCCGAGCGGGCCGTGCTGGCGCGCATCGCCCCCGGACTGGTTTCACCCCTCGAGTTCGTCGTGCCTTGTTATCGCCTCGGGGAACGCACGGCGCTTCGCGCGGGGCTGGGCCTGTACGACCGGCTTGCAGGCAGTGCGAGCCTGGGGGCCACGCGCTGGCTCGACCGGTACGAGACCGCCGCGCTACTGCCCGGCGTGCGCCAACGTGGATTGCGGGGCGGCGTTTCGTACTGGGACGCGCAGTTCGACGACGCCGGCATGGCAATCGCCCTCATGCAAACGGCTTGCGCGCTGGGCGCAGTCGCCGTCAATTACGTTCGCTGTGAACGCATGATCAGTCACGGCGGCCGGATCGCGAGCGTGGTTGCGCGCGACGCAGAGACGGGCGAGCGATTCGAACTGACGGCGGGTTGCGTGTTCAATGCTGCGGGACCGTGGGTCGACGCAGTCCGCGCGATCGCCGATCCGCACCGCCCATCCATCACGCGACTCAGCCAGGGCTCGCACGTTGTCGTCGACAAGCGATTCATGACCGGGAGAGCCGGCATGCTGGTCCCGCGCACAACCGACGGAAGAGTGCTCTTCGTCCTGCCCTGGTTCGGCGCGCTGCTGATCGGCACCACGGATGTCGCGCGGGCCGATGCACCATCCGATCCGTGCCCCAGCCGCGCGGAGATCGATTTTCTGCTGAACACCGTCAAAGGCTATCTCGAGGTGGCACCGACCGAGGGCGACGTCCGCGCAGCCTACAGCGGACTGCGCCCGCTTTTCTCGATCGGACGCATCCAGGGCACGGCACGCCTGTCGCGCGAGCACGCGATTTTGATCGAGGCGGGCAATCTGGTCTCCGTCGTCGGCGGGAAATGGACCACCTATCGGCGCATGGCAGAGGATGCAATGGACACCGCCTTGCGCGCAGGGCTGCTTCCTCCGTCGCCGGGGTCGTGCACCCGCGAACTGCAACTGGTGCAACCCCGTTATGCCTTCACGGACGCACAGGATTTCCGCCGCCACTTGGCTGACCCGGCGTTCATCGCCTGGGCACGCCGCTTCACTCAGGCGCGGACGGACGAGGACATCCGTGCGCGCCGTGCGCGCCTCGATTTCCTCGAAGCCAGCAGCACGAGCCCGGCAATGGCGAGCGGGACGAGATAGTAGATGGCGCGATACGCGAGCAGGGCCGCAAGAATGCTGGGCGAAGGCATCGCGTAGCCGAGCAGCGCGATGAACACGGCTTCCAGGACCCCCAGTCCGGCCGGAACGTGCGCCATGGCGCCCGCCACCGCGGCCGTCAGAAAGACGGTGGTGACCAGCGCATAGTCGATCTCACCCAGGAGCACGTAGACGATGCCGGCCGCAATCAGCCAGTTGCAGGAAGACAGGCATGCCTGCAGCAAGGCCACCGGTACGGTCGGGAAGTGGAAGCTGCGCTTGCGCCAGCGCACCGGCCGGCCACGCGCGATTGTGCAGATCAGCAGGTAGGCCGCCACCCCCGCGAGCAATGCGACGCCAATGGCGCGCAGCCCTCCGCTGGACAGATTCCAATCGGCGGGAAGCTCCGGTGGGCTCGCCAGGAACAGTACACCCCCTACGAGAAAGTACCCGATCCAGTTGGTCAACACGCTCAGCGCGAGGATCTGCGAGATCACGGCCGCATCCAACCCGTACTGCGCATACTGCCGAAAGCGGAACCCGACGCCCCCGATCAGCGCACCGAAGTTCAGGTTGAACGCGTAGCTGACGAAACCGACCGCGAGGGTCTGGCGGACGCCGAGCCGGTGCCTCGTCTGGTAGCGCCCGATCAAGTCGAAGGTCGCATACAGGAGGTGGCTGAGCCCGGCCAGCAGTGCAGCAAGGAGAAGAACTTCGGCGGACGCCTGTTGCAGCGCATCGCCCACGGCGCGCCAGTCGGTCTGCAGGGCGTGGCGCACGACCAGCACGCCGACGAGCGCCAGGAACGCCCAGGACAGCGCACGCCACAGGCGGCGCCAGCGCGAGCCGGTCCGTGCGCTGTCGGATCGGCCGATGCCGCCGCGGACAGGTGGTTCGTCGGTGACATGCGGCGAGGAGGCGGGGGCCATGGTTCGAGCCCTCGGCAACCGCTGTGCCGGCACGCCTGGATCGCGTCCTGGGGCGCCTAAAGTCGCCGTCTCACGCTCCGTTAAGGATGTCGAGCGCTGCACTGCGGCGCGCACGTCAACGAGCCTCCTCGCACAGACCCGCCCGGGCAGCATTCCGAACTCATGTCCGTAATCGTCGGCTACATCATCATCCTGGCAGCCGTGCTTGGCGGCTTTGCCATGGCCGGCGGCCACGTGATCTCGCTGTTCCAGCCGGTCGAGCTCGTCATGATCGGTGGCGCCGCGCTTGGTGCATTCGTCGTCGGCAACTCGGGCAAGGTGATCAAGGGCACGTTGAAGACGCTGCCGAACGCGCTGAAAGGATCCAAGTACACGAAGGCGCTGTACATGGAACTGCTCTCGCTGCTGTACGACATCCTCTCGAAGGTCCGCAAGGAGGGTTTGATGTCGGTCGAGTCGGACGTGGACAACCCTGCACAGAGCCCGATCTTCAGCAAGTACCCCAGGATCCTGTCGGACCACCATGCCATGGAGTTCATCACCGATTATCTGCGGCTGATGGTGGGCGGCAATCTGAACGCCTTCGAGATCGAGAACCTGATGGACGTCGAGATCGAAACGCATCACCACGAGGGTGAGATTCCCGTCACGGCGGTGAACAAGCTGGCCGACGGCCTTCCCGCGTTCGGGATCGTGGCTGCCGTCATGGGCGTGGTGCACACGATGGAATCGGTCGGCCTTCCACCGGCCGAACTGGGCAAGTTGATCGCGGCCGCCCTGGTCGGGACCTTCCTGGGGATTCTGCTCTCCTACGGATTCGTCGGTCCCGTCGCCACGCTGCTCGAGCACAAGCTGAACGAGGCCACGAAGATGCTCCAGTGCATCAAGGTCACTCTCCTCGCCAGTCTCAACGGGTACGCGCCCCAGGTCGCTGTCGAGTTCGGGCGCAAGGTGCTCTATTCTACCGAACGACCCAGCTTCAACGAGTTGGAAGATGAAGTGAAGCAGCGCAAGGCCAAGTAGGTCCGGGCCATGAGCGACGACTCCCAGCGCCCCATCATCGTCAAACGCATCAGGAAGGGTGGACACGGCCATCACGGTGGCGCCTGGAAGATCGCATACGCCGACTTCGTCACGGCAATGATGGCGTTCTTCCTTCTGATGTGGCTGCTCGGCTCGACCACGCGCGCCGACCTGCAGGGAATCTCCGAATACTTCCAGACCCCGCTCAAGGTGTCCCTGATGGGCGGGTCCGGCGCCGGCGATACCACCTCGATCATCAAGGGAGGCGGCAGCGATCTGACCCGGGTCGACGGGCAGAGGAAGGCGGGCGACAGCACCAATGCCCGCACGGCGAGTGACCTCAAGAAACTGGAGGCGCAGCGCGCGCAGGTCGAGATGGAGCGCCTGCGCCTGCTCAAGGAGAAGGTCGAAGCGGCGATAGCGGCCAATCCGATCCTGAGCCAGTTCCGCCATCAACTCCTCATCGACATCACCACCGAGGGGCTGCGCATCCAGATCGTGGACGAACAGAACCGACCAATGTTCGCGATCGGCAGTGCAGAGCTCCAACCCTACACGCGCGCAATCGTGCGCGAGATCGGGGCGTTGCTCAACGACGTTCCCAACCGCATCGGCCTGTCCGGCCACACCGACGCTACCAAGTACTTCGGCGGGGAGCGCGGCTACAGCAACTGGGAACTGTCCGCCGACCGAGGTAATGCGGTCCGCCGGGAGTTGCTTGCTGGGGGCATGCAGGAGAGCCGCATCGCGCGGGTCATCGGGCTGGCCTCGTCGGTCCTGCTCAATCCGGCCGACGCGTACGACCCGATCAATCGCCGGGTCAGCATCATCGTCATGAACAAGAAAGCGGAAGAGGCGGCGATGAACGACGGCGGCGTGGTCGAGGCGGAGACCGCGGCGCAGATCCAGGTCACGCCCCAAGGCATGCTCGCGCCACCAGAGCCTGCCGATGACGGCGCGACGCGCGGCTGAGGGGGCGGCGAAGATGCCTGGCACGCGCGGTCCGGTCGCGCCCCTGCCGGTGGCGGCACTTGCGCACACCATGGCGCTGGGCGGCGTGTTCCTCACGCCGGCCGCCGGCATGGCGCTTCCGCTGTGGGTTGCCGCCACGATGGAGGGAATCGCCGCCACTGCAATCGGTCAGCTGCTCGGCCTGCCACGGTGGTGGATGCCGATCAATCTGCTGTTCGTTCCGAGTGTGCTGCTGGGCACCGCGCAGTCACTTTCGCCCTCGTGGTACCTGGCCGGCTTCCTCACTCTCGCACTGCTGTACTGGAGCACCTTTTCGACGCGCGTGCCCCTGTACCTGAGTAGTCGCGAGGCTTGTCGCGCGCTACTTCAGTTGATCCCCGACAGCCGCGCCGAAGTGCTGGACCTCGGTTGCGGCTTCGGCGGCGTGATCGCACGCATTGCCCGCGCACGGGCGCGCGTCCGGGTCACCGGCATCGAGCTGGCGCCGATCCCCTCGTTGGTCGCCTGGCTGCGCCTGCACCGCATGCCGAATGCAGAAACCATGCACGGTGATTTCTGGAAGCACGACCTCGCGCGTTACGACGTGATCTATGCTTTTCTTTCTCCAGTGGCCATGGCGCCCCTGTGGCGCAAGGCACGTGCACAGATGAAGCCGGGAAGCCTGCTCGTGAGCAACAGTTTTCCGGTCGACGGCGTGCAGCCCGATCGCGTGTTTCCGCTTCCCGGGCGGAACTCGCACGCTCTGTATGTCTGGCGTATGTAAGGCAGCGACGATGCAGGGACTCGCCCAGTGGGTCCCGCGGCTGGGCGGGAACCGCATCCCGATCCTCGCCGGCACCGCGGCACGCCTGACGGCGATGCGTGAGGAGGAGGAGCGGATCACCGCGCGGGACATCGCCGCCGTGGTCCTGCGTGACCCCTTGATGACGCTGAGCGTTCTGCGCTTCTCGCAGTCGAAGCTGCGCGCCCGGCGGCGGACCGAAGTGACCACAGTCGAGCATGCGATCATGATGCACGGCGTCGGTCCCTTCTTTTGCGAGTTCGACAAGCCGCTGATTCTCGAAGACGCACTGGCAGCGCATCCGCAGGCGCTCGCCGGAGCCCGTGCGGTGATCAGCCGCGCCTATCAGGCCGCCGTCACCGCCCGCCACTTCTCCGCCTTGCGATACGACATGGAGTCGGAGGAAGTGACGATCGCCGCGCTCCTGCACGATCTCGCAGAGATGCTCATGTGGTGCACGGTGCCTGAGGTCACCCTGCAACTGGAACGCATGCTTGGTTGCCATCCAGGTTTGCGCAGCGCGGCAGCGCAGTGCGCGGTGCTGGGGTTCTCCTTTGCGGATCTGCAGCTGGCCCTGGCGCGGGCGTGGCGACTGCCGCAACTGCTGCAGTGGCTGATGGACGACGCGCACTCCGAGCATCCGCGCGTTCAGACGGTGCGCCACAGCGTCGCGCTCGCGCGCCACAGCGCGCACGGCTGGTTCGACCCGGCTCTTCCGGACGACTACAAGGGCCTGCAGAGGGTCGTCGGCCTGCCCGCCGACCAGGTGCGTCGTGCCGTACGCCAGTGCGTCCTGCATGCTGCACGCAACTGGCGCAGCTATGGTGTGCTGCCGGCGGCGACCTGGATTCCGATGCTCCCTGGCGAGTGGCCGCAGCAAGTCGACAAGACCGCAGCACACAACGCGATGGCGCGCGCAGCGCTCGTGAAGCGCTGCCTCGACCAGCTCACGTGTGCGCAACCCGGCCCGGGCATGGCGCGCGCCCTGGTCGCGGTAGCGTTCTACGCGCTCGAGCAGGGGGTCGGGCTCCGGCGCATCTGGCTCGGGTCCTTCGACCCAGGCAGCAACCGCGTGCAGCCGGCCCATGTGCTCATGCTCGACGGCGGGCTGCTTCCCGGAGAGCTGAGCTTCGAAGTGGGGGATGCGAGCTTGTTCGATCGGCTTCGCGAGAAGGGTCAGGCGGTGTGGTATCGCCCTGCACAGACGGCAAAGCTCGGGACGCTGCTTCCGGCCCATCTGCGCGAGCGACTGGGAACGCGAAGTTTCTATGCGATGGGCCTGCACGGCCCCGACGTGCCGGCGGCCGTACTCGTCGCCGACAGCGGTTCAGCACCGGACACCCTGGACGAGAGCGGCTACAATGCGTTCAAGGTGCTCTTCACGGCCCTTTTCCAGGCGCTCCAGAAGGCTCGCAGCTGAATGCAGACAACGTCGCACATCGCCTCCCGGCTCTGGTACGTCCGCCGGGGTGACACCTCGGCCGGACCGTTTCCCATCGAGGCCCTGCGGCAGGAGCAGGTGCTCGGGCGGCTGGCTGGCGTCGAGGGGATCAGCCCTGACGGCGCACAGTGGTTCGCCCCCAGTCAATTGCAGAACGTACTGTCCGAGTCAACCAGTTCACAAGGCCTGGACGATTGGTCGCGCGAGCGGGCGAGGGCGCGCCAGCGCTGGGCCGAACAACGCAGCGGCATCGAACGGCGCAAGTCCCTCAGGACGCCGGAACCGGACCGACGCGCATTTCCCATCACCGTGCGCGCGCCTGCCATGCGCCGTGATGAGGTGGCCACAGCGGGCGCGGAGCGGGCGACCGCATTCATCGCCTTGCTGCTCGTTGCCGCGGTGGTGCTGTGCGCCACCGTCTACGGTACGAGCAACCCCGTTCCGGTCAATCTCGACGTCCGCCCGCTGTCGCAGTAGGCGCGGTTGAAACATCTGCAGTCTCGCGACAACCCGCGGTTCAAGCGGATTGCACAGCTTGCGGCGTCGGCGCGCGCACGGCGTGCCGAGGGCCTCATCGTTCTCGACGGCGTTCACCTCGTCGAAGCCTACCTTGCGGCGTTCGGCCCCAACGGCATACAGCTGATCGTGCGCGACGACGCCGGCGAGCAGCCGGAGATCCGTTCATTGCGCGCCCGGATCAGGGACGACGATGCCGTGTCGATGGCGAAGCGATTGTTCGATGGCCTGTCGCCGGTCGAGACGCCGGCTGGCATCATGGCCGTGGTGCCATTGCCTGCGATTGCCGCGCCATCCGGGACGCACGGGTTGAGCGTTCTCCTCGACGGCATCCAGGATCCTGGCAACCTCGGCGCGATCTTGCGCAGTGCCGTTGCGGCGGGAAGTGACCAGGTCTATCTATCTTCGGCGTGTGCCGACCCCTGGTCACCGCGCTGCTTGCGCGGAGGGATGGGCGCGCAGTTCCGCCTCGCGATGCACGACCGCCAGTTGCTGCCGCAGGTGGCGCACGCCTATCCCGGTCAGATCATCGCCGCGTCGGCGACGGGCGAAATGGCTTTGTTCGATGCCCCGATAAAGGAACGCTGCGCAATCGTCATCGGAGCGGAAGGGCAGGGCATCTCGCCGGAGCTTCTCGCATGCGCCACGCTGCGCGTACGCATCCCGATGGCTCATGGCATCGAATCCCTCAATGCCGCCTCCGCCGCTACACTCCTGTTCTACGAATGGAGGCGTCGTCATCGAAGTGCCTGTTAGGGTACGCGCACGGCTGCGATCATCGCAGGGGCGCGCAAGTCCCGAGCAAGCACTGCCGCGCCACGCGACACACGACACATCTGCTCCCCTGCGGGCCTACCACCGAACGACGTACTGAGATGCTCCTCACTCCAGAACAGCAGTCGATTCGCGACACGATGCGCAAGTTCGCACGCGAGCGCCTTGCCCCCTATGCGGCGCAATGGGACCGCGACCACGTGTTTCCGAGGGAAGCACTGATGGCGCTCGGCGGACTCGGCGCCATGGGGATGGTCGTCCCGGAAGAGTGGGATGGAGCCGGCCTCGATCACCTCTCGCTGGTGATCGCCTTGGAGGAGATTGCCGCCGGCGATGGAGCGACCTCGACCATCGTCTCGGTGCAAAACTCACTCGCCTGCGGCATCACGCTTCGGTTCGGGACGGATGCGCAGAAGTCATGCTACCTGCGACCGCTCGCTCGCGGGGAGATGCTGGGGTGCTTCTGCCTGACCGAGCCGCACGTGGGATCCGACGCATCCGCCATCCGGACCGCAGCGCATCGAGACGGCGACCGCTGGGTGCTGAACGGCGTGAAGCAGTTCGTCACGACCGGCAAGGAAGCCGACGTGGCGATCGTGTTCGCGGTCACGGACCGGAATGCCGGCAAGCGGGGCATCTCCTGCTTCCTGGTTCCGACCCGTGCGCCGGGCTATGTCGTGGGCCGTCTCGAGGAGAAGATGGGGCAGCGCGCCTCCGACACTGCACAGGTCCTGTTCCAGGACTGCACGATTCCTCTCGATCATCTGCTCGGCGATGAAGGTGACGGCTACCGCATCGCACTGTCGAACCTGGAGGCGGGTCGGATCGGAATCGCTGCCCAGGCGGTCGGCATGGCGCGCGCGGCATTCGAAGCCGCACACGCCTACGCGCACCAACGCGAGGCGTTCGGCAGGCCGATCTTCGAGCACCAGGCAGTGAGTTTCCGCCTCGCCGACATGGCGACGCAGCTGGAGGCCGCACGGCAGCTAGTCTGGCACGCGGCCACACTGAAGGATGCGGGCCTGCCCTGCCTGAAGGAAGCGTCGATGGCGAAACTGTTTGCGTCGGAGGTCGCAGAGAAGGTCTGTTCCGATGCGATCCAGATTCACGGCGGCTACGGATACGTCAGCGACTTTCCGGTTGAGCGCATCTACCGGGACGTGAGGGTGACACAGATCTATGAAGGCGCGAGCGACATTCAGCGCCTGGTGATCGCGCGTCAGCTCGGGGATGGCTGAGCGGAGCTGCCGCTCAGAACTGCTCGAGACCCCAGTCCGCTGCAGCCTCCCGCAGCAGCTGCGTGCGCAGCCGCTCTCCGCCTCCGAGCGGGAACTGCCAAGCCCGTCCGCTGGTGCGGTCCACGAGATCCAGCCGGTCGAATCCTGCGCCTTGCGCGGACGCAGCGAGATCGGTTTCTGTGGCAAGCATCTTCGCCAGGCTCTCGCGCATGCCAGGAAAGTCGACGGAGGCGATCCAGGCGCCACGCTCCTCGTGCGCGCGAGCCCTCATCTCCAGACCCTCTCCAGCGAGCGCCTTGCCAACCCGCTGCACCCAGATGTCCGTTGCCACACGAATCCGCTGATCGGCGGTCGCCTGGACATCGTGACGCACGAACGACTCGACCTGGGGCTTGAAAGCCCGCGCCACCGCGTCGCGCTCCCTGGAGGGAGGAAGTCGCTTGAGCGTTGCGGCAATATCGAGTGCGACCAACTGCCACTCGAAGGAAGCGCTGGGCAACGTGCGCAGCGTTGCGATCTTCGCTCGCACTGAATCGAACTCGTCGCCCGCCGCGGCGACTCGACTGCTCGCCAACGCCGTCACGCCGAGAAAGAGCAGGACAAGGGCACGTTGGACGTGCATGCGCACCGGCATTGTGCAGGTCATCTCAATACCCCGTATTCTTGCGTCCGTTCAAGGTAACGGCAGGCGGTCGACGATGTTGAGGCAGATCCAAACGACGATGGAAGTGCAGGGCAGGATGAGGGTGGACGCGAAAAGACGCCAACGCCAATGAGTGCCGCCTTCGCATTTGCACCGGACGACTGGCGTGCGGCGATTCACGCGGCGATGAAGCGGCAGAACGTCTCGCAGGTCGCGTATGTGCCGGATGCCGGACACGCCAGCCTGATCGAGGCCGTGCACGCCGATGCCGAGATGAAGGTGACGGTGCTCACGACGGAGGAGGAGGGCGTGGCCCTGTTGGCCGGTGCCGACCTGGGCGGAGCGCGCGGCGTGCTGCTCATGCAGTCGTCCGGTGTCGGCAACTGCGTGAACATGTTCTCCCTGCTTCGCAGCTGCGGCTTCCCCTTCGTCACCATCGTGACGATGCGGGGCGAGTGGGGGGAGTTCAATCCCTGGCAGATTCCCATGGGACAGGGCACGCCGAAGACCTTCGAGCACGCGGGCTTTCTCACCTATCGTGTCGACGAGCCGGGCGATGTCGGCCCCGTCACCGAGGCCGCGCTCCGCATTGCCTACGAAAGCGGCCAGGCGGTTGCAGTGCTGCTCTCCCAACGCCTCATCGGCGCGAAGAAGTTCTGACGGAGGGAAGGCAGATGCTCGAGCGCAGGCAGACTGTTGCGATGCTTCTGGCAGATCGTTCTCCGGATCTGCTGGTCGTACCGGGACTCGGCTCGTCCACATACGATGTCGCGGCAGCGGGCGATTGCCCCCGCAATTTCTATCTCTGGGGCGCCATGGGCGGTGCAGTCTGCATCGGACTGGGTCTGGCCCTGGCGCAGCCGCACAAGCGCGTGCTCGTGATCACAGGCGACGGCGAAATGCTGATGGGCCTGGGAAGTCTCGCCACGGTAGGAGGAACGGCGATCTCCAACCTCGCCATTGCCGTGCTGGACAACGAGGCGTTCGGCGAGACCGGGGGCCAGGCAAGCCATACCGCCCTGGGAATCGATCTCGCCGCAGTGGCGTTTGCGTGCAAGTTCAGGATAGCTACGACCGTGCGAGCGTCCGCCGAACTTCCTTCGGCCCGTGACATGCTGTTGCACGCGCCAGGGCCTGTTCTCGCGGTGATCAAGACCGCAGCGGGGGACGTTGCGCGTGTCCTGCCCGAGCGCGACGGACACGCCATCCGGACGCGTTTCAGGAAGGCCGTCGTGGGCTAGCGCACGCGCGCTCCCGCCCGCAAGCCGTAACGGGCAAGGGGCACCTTAGCGAACAGGGTCAGTTGGCCCATGCCGGTATCCTGCATGCTGGCCTGACGGCTACTGTCGCGCTTGTCGGCATACGTGCCGCACCAGAAGCGTTCCCGAGCGATGTGCCTGCGTATAATCGGAGGAAGACCGTGAATCATCTGCTCAACGAGGATGCCCCGGCGCTTCTCGGCACCAGGGATGGGTGGACACGACGGCAGTTTGTCGCGGCCTCACTGGCAACCGGTTTTGCCGCGGCCGTTCAACCCGTGAGCGCGCAGACCATGATCAAGACGGATACCGAGGGGCTCATCGCCGGTGAGGTCCAGATTCCCGGCCGTGGCGCATCTTTTCCAGCGTATCGGGCCATGCCGGCAAGCGGCACACGCCCTCCGGTGATTCTCGTCGTCCAGGAAATATTCGGCGTGCACGAACACATCAGGGATGTCGTGCGTCGATTTGCGAAAGCAGGGTACCTGGCCGTTGCGCCCGAGTTGTTCTACCGGCAGGGCGACGTGTCGAAGCTGGAGGACATCAAAGAGATCATCGCCAGCGTCGTGAGCAAGGTGCCCGACGCGCAAGTGATGGAGGATCTCGACGCGACCGTGTCGTGGGCGGATCGAAACGGCGGAGATGTCGGCAAGTTGGGCATCACCGGATTTTGCTGGGGTGGTCGCATCACGTGGCTGTATGCCGCGCACAATCCCAAGATCGATGCAGGGGTGGCCTGGTACGGTCGCCTCGAGGGCGCGAAGAGCGAGATGAACCCGGCTCATCCCATCGATCTCGTTCGGAAGATCGATGCGCCCGTGTTGGGATTGTACGGAAGTGCCGATACCGGCATACCGGTCGAGAGTGTGCAGCGAATGAATGAAGCGTTGACGAAGGCCGGCAAGCAATCGACGATACACGTCTATCCCGGCGCTCCGCACGCATTCCATGCCGACTACCGGCCGTCGTACCGGCGGGAGGCCGCTGAAGACGGGTGGAAGCGCGCGCTGGAGTGGTTCCGCACACACGGCGTCGCATGAGGATGCCTGCAGACGCTGGAAAGACTGCCGCCAGCGCGCTGTCGTGGGCTGCGCGCAACGGCCAGTTCCACCTTTGAACGGTCTACTTACGGGGGGAGTTCACGCATCGCCACTGTAGCCTTAAGCGAGGTTCTACTTAACATAACACACATTATGCGTCTATCAGTGTGCTCCCGGAAGGCAGTTCCCGGAAACCCCCAGTGCACTTTCACAGTCTGTTCACGCCGCCGGCATCGGCATTGCCGATCATCAACGTCCCAGTCAACGTTCCGAAGGCCCATGAAGAAACCTGCCTCCAAACTAGTCGCCTCTGCGGCAGCCGAAGAAACTGACGTTTCGCAGGAGGTACCTCAGGAGATGAGAGAAAGCTGGACCGAACCGGGCATGCATCGCGAACTTCTGCACGCCGCCGAACGGCGGCTCGAGGATGCTCGTCTGCTCGTCCTGCGCTCGGAGATGCTGGAGCCAACAATATCGACGATCGAGAAGCCGATCCTCGATCCGGCGCGCGGCACCCGGCTGTCGGGCGGCCGCGCCACTGGCGCATCTGACCTCGCCCTCAAGAGCGGTCTTGCACAGACGCGCGGGCGCCCTCGAGTCCACTAAGGCCCGATGCCGGGTAGCTCCAGGCCGTGCACGCGGCGCGGCGCGCCAGATGGGCGACTCAGGCCGGTAGCGCTACCCGGAACAGACGCTGGAAATTCTCGGTGGTGGCGGCGGCAAGCGCCGGGAAGCTCATGTCCCGCAGCTCGGCCAGGTACTGTGCGACGTGCCGCACGTACGCCGGCTCGTTGCGCTTGCCGCGATGCGGGACCGGGGCCAGGTAGGGGGAATCCGTTTCGACCAGGATTCGGTCGAGTGGCACCCGCTTGGCGACGGCCTTGAGATCCGTTGCATTCTTGAAGGTGACAATCCCCGAGAAGGAGATGTGGAATCCCAGGTCGAGCGCCGCCTCTGCGACTTCCATCGTTTCCGTGAAGCAGTGCATGACGCCACCCACCTCGTCGGCGCGCTCCGACCGCATGATCTGGAGCGTATCGGCCGAGGCAGATCGGGTATGGATGACGAGGGGTTTTCCGCATTCGCGTGCGGCCCGGATGTGGGTACGAAAACGCTGTCGCTGCCACTCGACATCCCCGGTGGTGCGATAGTAATCGAGCCCGGTTTCCCCGATGGCAACGACCTTGGGTGTGTGCGCGAGCGCCACCAGTTCCGCCTGCGAGGGTTCCCGGGCGCCGTTCTCGTCAGGATGCACACCGACGGTCATCGACAATTGGGCGTGGCCCTCGGCCAGGGCACGCACGCGGGGCCAGTTCTCCAACGTGACGCCGATGCACACGGCGTGCACCACGCCGTTGTCGCGCATGCGCGCGAGCACGCCGTCGATCTCGCTCGCGAGATCGGGGAAATCCAGATGACAGTGAGAATCGACCAACACGTGCGATGCGGATCAGAGCGTGTGGGTCGGCCGCGCAGACTGCAGGTGCCCCCCCAGAAGGCCCTCAATGCGGCGCCTGGCTTGCACCCCGCTTTCGTCCTCCTTGAACTGCACGCCGACACCCTGGACGCGGTTGCCGTGACAACCGGCCGGTGTGACCCATACCACGCGACCCGCGACGGGCAGGCGGGTCGGATCGTCCGACAGGCTGATCAGCATGAAGATCTCGTCGCCCAGCTTGTAGGGGCGCGCGGTCGGGATGAAGATTCCACCTCCTTTCACATAGCCCATGTAGGCCGCGTAGAGGATCGCCTTGTCCTTGATGTTCAGAGAGATAGCGCCAGGCTTGGCACCTCCCGTCATGCCTTCCGAAACCGTCACCTTGTCATGCCTCCATGCCGCACAACGCGGCCTTGTACGCGAACAGACACCGCTGGGCGACGAGGCGCGCGTTCAGCGGGTGGTCGATGCTGCGCGCAACGTCGTTCAGTTGCCGAACGAGACGCAGCAACGCGGCGCGGGTCGTTCGGGCGGCCAAACGATGCAAGATCTGAGCGCAATCAGGGTTGTACCGGAGCGGCCCGCGGGACGCGAGGGCGAGCAGATCGTAAGTCCAGCGCTGCATGGCGTACACCAGCGTGGGGAGGCTGTCCTGCCCCAGACGGTCCACGGCGGCCACCGGGTCGAGATCCTCGCGCCCCAGGACGCTCTCGATGACTTGGTCGCGTAGCTTCCAGTAATCGGCACGATCCAGCGCCAGTGCAGCCAGTGGCGCATTTCCTGTCTGCGCCAGGGCCAGTGCCGGGCGCTGGGCGCCCTGCCCGCGCAACCACTCGACCCCCTCGGAGACAGGCGGAAGGTGGAACGAAAGCTTGATGCAGCGGCTCCTGACGGTTGCAGGAAGTCGGGCCGGCTTCCCGGTCACCAGCAGGAAGTGCGTCTGCGGTGGTGGTTCCTCGAGCGTCTTGAGCATGGCGTTGGCAGCGCTCGGATGCAGCCGGTCAGCCTGCTCCACCACGATCACCTTCCGGCCTCCCAGATGGGAACTCAAGGCGAGAAAGTCCGCGAGCAACCGCACGCTTCCCACCTTGATCCAGCGCACTCCCCGACTCTTGGTCGAGGACACCTCAGTGCCCTCCTCATCCTCCGCCTCGTCGCCTGCGCCAAGAACGCGCAAGTCCGGGTGGTGGTCGGCGATCGCGAGACGGCACGCGGCACACCGGCCGCAGGCGCGCCTGCCCGACGTCGGCTGCGCGCACAGCAGGCTGTGGGCGAGAGCTGCCGCAAACGCCGCCTTGCCCGTTCCGGCCGCGCCGAACAAGAGCATGACGGGAGGCGTCGCCTCCAGCGGCGGCAGGCTCTCCCATAGCTCGCGGTTCCACGGATGGACGTCGGGGGAGGTCACGCGCGGCCCAGTAGCTGTTCGAGGCCCATCGCGAGGACGCCGCGGACGTCCTCGATGGGCTGCGTCGCGTCCACGACGCGAATGCGCCCGGGATCGGACCGGGCGCGTGCCAGATAGCCCGCGCGGACCCGTTCGAAGAACGCCGCCTGCTCCTGTTCGAACCGGTCTGGAGAGCGGCTGGCGAGCAGACGCGCGCGCGCCACCTCGACGGGCACATCGAAGTAGAACGTGAGATCCGGCTGCAATCGGCCCTGCACCCATTCCTCGAGGATGGCCAGCCGGGACGTCGCGATTCCGCGGCCCCCGCCTTGGTAAGCGAAGGTGGCATCGGTGAAACGGTCGCACACGACCCATTGGCCGCGTGCGAGGGCCGGCAGGATCACCTGTGCGAGGTGCTGTTTCCGCGCAGCGAACATCAGCAGCGCCTCCGCTTCTGCATCGACCTGCTGTGCGGGATCGAGCAGCAACTCACGGAGTCGCTCGCCGAGCGCCGTACCGCCGGGCTCTCGGCTCAGGCACAGGTCCACCCCCCGCTCCCCCAGCCACCGTGCCATCCACTCGACGTGCGTGCTCTTGCCTGCCCCGTCCACGCCTTCGAGTGTGACGAATCGTCCGGGGCTCACGGCTCAGCGCCCCAGCTGATAGCGGCGTACCGCAGCATTGTGGTCGGGCAGATTGGAGGAGAAATGCGAGGATCCGTCGCCTCGCGCGACGAAGTATAGGGCGTTCGTCGCGGCAGGCCGCAGCGCCGCTTCGAGCGCCCCCTGCCCCGGCATCGCGATCGGGGTTGGCGGCAGCCCGGCGCGCGTGTAGGTGTTATACGGAGAATCGGACTCCAGGTCGCGCTTACGCAGGTTGCCGTCGAAGCCGCTGCCCAATCCGTAGATGACCGCGGGGTCGGTCTGCAGTAGCATTCCCCGCTTGAGGCGATTGACGAACACCGCGGCGATGAGCGGGCGCTCGGATTCCAGGCCGGTTTCCTTCTCGACGATAGATGCCATGATGAGCGCCTCATAGGGTGACGCGTAAGGCAGTCCCGGTGCACGCGTGGCCCACAGCCGCTCGAGGCGGCTGCGCATGGTCTCGTAGGCGCGTGCAAGAATTCTCCAGTCCGCCGCCCCTGGGCTGAAATTGTAGGTATCGGGAAAGAACAACCCTTCTGCGCGGCGCTCCTCGGCCCCGATCCGCCGTAGCAGCTCGGCTTCGCTCAATTCGACGGTTTCCTGGCCGACGAGCGGATGCTGCGCCAGGGCCATGCGCATCTGGGCAAAGGTCCAGCCCTCGATGAAGGTGATCTGCGCTTCGGTCACCTCGCCATTGGCCAGCATCTCGAGCAATCGATAGGGCGTGACCCGTTCAGGCAGGCGGTAGACGCCCGCCTGGACGCTATGGGCGCGCCCCAGCACACGAGCCAGGACACGCATTGTCCATCCCTCGTGCAACACGCCGGTGCGCACGAGTTCGTCCGCAACCCAGGAGAACGGGCGTCCCTTCGGGATCAGCAGTTCCCGAGCTTCCTCGCTCACACGCAGGGGTGTCACGGCGAACCACGCCAGCCACCCTCCGGTGGCGGCAAGAAGAAGCGTCGCCGTGAGGAAGCCGGCAAGGCTCAGGCGCGCGAGTCGGGACATGGGTAGGTGCCCTGCAGCGATGGCCTGGTTTGGAAGTCGAGCATCGTCTCGACGGGTTGCGCCGAGGCCCAGGATGCCACATCGACGGCCGCTGTCACGGCCGTCCGGTCACACCGGAGCGAACGCCAGCGTGGCGTTGGTGCCGCCAAAACCGAAAGAGTTCGAAAGGGCCAGCCGGATCGTCATCTCGCGTGCCTGGTTCGGCACGTAGTCGAGGTCGCACTCGGGATCCGGATCGGTCAGATTGATCGTCGGCGGCGCGATCTGGTTGCGCACGCTGAGCACGGTGAACACGGCCTCGACACCGCCGGCCGCGCCGAGCAGATGTCCCGTCATCGACTTGGTGGAACTCATCGCGACCTTGCCTGCATGCTCGCCAAGCGCGCGCTTGACGGCAATGGTTTCCGCCAGGTCGCCCAGCGGAGTGGAGGTCCCGTGCGCATTGATGTAGTCGACCCTGTCCGGTGAAACCTTGGCATCGCGCAGTGCATTGACCATGCATCGGCGTGCGCCGTCCCCGTCCTCGCACGGCGCGGTCATGTGGTGCGCGTCGGCACTCATGCCGTATCCGAGCAACTCGGCATAG
>CAZNBS010000004.1:26111-27816 GCA_964570955.1 uncultured Burkholderiales bacterium
TCTCCTCCAGCACCAGCACGCCGGCTCCTTCGCCCAGTACGAACCCATCCCGGCCCCGGTCCCAGGGGCGGCTGGCACCCGCAGGATCATCGTTGCGCGTGGACAACGCCCGGGCGGCCGAGAACCCGCCGATGGCGAGGCCGCAGACGGTGGACTCCGAACCGCCTGCAATCATGACATCAGCATCCCCGTAGGCGATCAGTCGTGCCGATTCGCCGATACAGTGGGTGGAAGTCGTGCAGGCGGTGGTGATCGCCAGGTTCGGTCCCTTGAACCCATACATGATCGACAGATTCCCGGACACCATGTTGATGATGGTACCCGGGATGAAAAACGGAGAAATGCGCCGTGGGCCGCTTTCGAGCAGGCTGCGATGGGTCTGCTCGATCATGGGAAGCCCGCCGATGCCCGATCCGATGTTCACGCCGATGCGTTCGGCGTTCTCCTCGGTGACCTCGATTCCGGAGTCGCGAACGGCCTGGACCGCCGCCGCCGTGCCGTAATGGACGAATGTGTCCAGGCGGCGGGCTTCCTTCACCGGCAGGTACTGGGTGACATCGAACCCCTTCACCTCGCCGGCGATCTGGGATGCGTACGGGCTGGCGTCGAAGCGACTGATGCCGGTGATGCCGCTGCAGCCAGCCAGAATGTTGTCCCACGCCTCCTTCACCTCGAGGCCGACCGGACTGATGATGCCGAGGCCGGTGATTACTACTCTGCGCTTGGACAAGGCGGCACCGTCGATGGACTTACTGCTTGAGATGCGCGTTGATGTAGTCGATGGCCTGCTGCACCGACGTGATCTTCTCCGCCTCTTCGTCCGGGATCTCGCACTCGAACTCTTCCTCGAGGGCCATCACCAGTTCGACCGTGTCGAGGGAATCGGCGCCGAGGTCATCAACGAACGTCGACTCAAGCTTCACGTCGGCTTCGTTCACGCCGAGTTGCTCGGCAACGATCTTCTTGACGCGTTGTTCGATGGTTTCCATCAAATTGCCCTTCCTGGTTAGATGAAAGTTCGGGCGGCGAATGCGCCCTAGGCTGCCGGCCGCCGCCGTCGGGCGGAGGGGCGCGGCGGGATGCTCAGAAACGATGTTGCCGTCGGCAAGTGCCGGTAGAGACGGCGCATTCTACCAAAATTGCATAGCACGAGGCTCTCTCCTAACGCTATCGCATCACCAACCCGCCGTTGATGTCGAGCGTTGCCCCTGTGATGTACCCGGCGCTGGGCCAGGCCAGGAACGCGACCCCTGCGGCGATCTCCTCCGGCTTACCAAAGCGACCAAGCGGGATGTGCTGCGCCGCCTGGGCACGCTGTGCGTCCGGGAGCGCCCGCGTCATATCGGTCTCGACGAAACCCGGCGCCACACAGTTGACGGTGACGTTACGGCTGGCGATTTCGCGCGCCAAGGACTTGCTGAACCCTACGATGCCGGCCTTCGCGGCCGCGTAGTTGGTCTGGCCGGCATTGCCCATCTCCCCGGAGACGGAGGTCACGTTGATGATGCGCCCCTCTCGCGCCTTCATCATGTCGCGGATCGCCATCCGGCAGAGTCGGAACACCGAAGTGAGATTGGTGAGCAGAACGTCGTCCCACTCCTCGTCCTTCATGCGCATGAGCAGATTGTCGCGCGTGATCCCGGCGTTGTTCACGAGAGCATAGAGACGGCCCAGGTCGCTTTGCACCGCATCCAGCACGGCCTGC
>CAZNBS010000004.1:27826-28454 GCA_964570955.1 uncultured Burkholderiales bacterium
CGTTCAGAACGTAGCCACGCCCCTTGTGGCCTGCCGATTCCAGCGACGCAGTGATCGACCGCGCGCCGTCCTCGCTGGTCGCGGTGCCAGCCACGGTCGCCCCCTGGCGTGCGAACTCCAGCGCAATCGCCTGACCGATGCCCCGGCTTGCACCGGTGATCAGCGCCACCCTCCCTTCCAGTGGTCTCATTCCAGCCTCTTCCTTGGTCCACTCGCCTTCAGCGCAGACTGCCGGCCAGTTCCCGTACCTGCCCTGCGTCCTTCAGCGCGACGCACTGCGCCTCCGGCGCGATACGCTTGTCCAGCGCCGTCAGCACGCCACCGGGGCCGCACTCGACGATATGGCCCATTCCCTGGCCCACCATCGTGCGCACCACCTCCACCCATCGCACCGGCGCGTGCATCTGGCGCACCAGGCAATCGCGGATGACCTCCGGATCGCGCGGGGACTGCACGTCGACGTTGTTGATCATCGTCACCTCCGGCGCGCGCAGGTCCACGCTCGCCAAGCGCTCACGCACCCGGTCGGCCGCAGGTTTCATCAGGCTGCAGTGGGAAGGCGCGCTCATCGGCAGCATGACCGCACGCTTGGCGCCGCGCTCCTTCGCAAGCGCCATCCCACGCTCCA
>CAZNBS010000004.1:28482-38104 GCA_964570955.1 uncultured Burkholderiales bacterium
CCGATCGGTGCCCGGCGATCACCACCTGCCCGGGCGCATTGTAGTTTGCGGCCTCCAGCACTTCACCTCGCGCAGCCTCGGCACATACGGAATCGACGGCGGCCTCGTCCAGGCCGAGAATCGCTGCAATGCCGCCGGTACCTTCGGGCACCGCTTCCTGCATGCACTGCGCGCGAAAGCGCACCAGTCGCACCGCGTCGGCAAAGGCAAGGGCACCGGCAGCGACCAATGCGCTGTACTCGCCCAGGCTATGGCCTGCGACGACCGCCGGTTCCTGCCCGCCGATCGCGCGCCATGCGCGCAGCACGGCAATGCCCGCAATGAGCATGACCGGCTGAGTGTTCACCGTGCGATTCAACGCCTCTGCCGGCCCATTCTCGACCAACTCCCATACGTCGAAGGCCAGGGCTTCACTCGCCTCCTCGAAGGTCGCGCGAACTTCCGGCAGATCCGAATAGGGCTGCATCATGCCGACGGATTGCGAACCCTGTCCTGGAAAGACCAATGCGAACGCCACCCCTACCCCCATCTGACGAGGCATGCGCCCCAGGTGAAGCCTCCTCCGACGGCTTCCAGCAGCACGTGCTGTCCGGCACGGATGCGACCGTCGCGTACCGCCTCATCCAGCGCGAGCGGGATCGAGGCAGCGGAAGTATTCGCGTGGCGATCCACAGTGACGACCACTCTCTCCATCGGCAATCCCAGCTTGCGCGCGGTGGCTTCGATGATGCGCACGTTCGCCTGGTGCGGAATCAGCCAGTCGACGCGCTCCAGTGGAAGGTCCGCGGCCTGCAGCACCTCCTCGGCCACCTCGGCGAGCACCTTCACTGCGAACTTGAATACTGCCTGCCCTTCCATGGTGACGAACGGAGTACCGGAAATGGCGCCGCGGCACACGCGACCGGGCACGGCGAGGATACCGGTGTGTCGGCCGTCGGCGTGCAGGCGCGTGGCAAGGATGCCCGGCCGCTCCGCGGGCACGAGCACCACGGCGCCGGCGCCATCGCCGAACAGGACGCAGGTCGAGCGGTCGCTCCAGTCCAGGATGCCCGAATAGACCTCGGCACCCACGACCAGCGCGCAACGACTCTGCCCGCTACGCACGAACATGTCGGCAATCGACAGTCCGTAGACGAAGCCGCTGCACACCGCCTGAACGTCGAATGCCGTACCCATGGTCGCACCGAGCTTCGCCTGAAGGATGCAGGCCGTGCTGGGGAAGATCATGTCCGGCGTCGTCGTCGCCACCACAATCAGGTCGACCTCGGCAGCATCTTTTCCCGCCGCCTCCAAGGCGCGCCGGCATGCCTGCAAGGCGAGATCGCTGGCGAGTTCCCCCTCGGCCGCGACATGGCGCTCCCGGATCCCCGTGCGCGCTCGGATCCACTCGTCCGACGTGTCGACGGTTTTCTCGAGATCCTTGTTCGAGAGCACGGTGGCAGGCAGGTAACTGCCGGTCCCTGCAATGCGCGAATGAATCATCAGACTGCCTTCTGCATCGGGGGGCTCGCCTCCGGCATGGGCGGCAGCTGCTCGCTGATTCGCTCCAGGATTCCGCTTGCCGCTTCATCGTATGCGCGTTGCACGGCAACGGAGAAGGCAAGGCTGTCCGCGGATCCGTGGCTCTTGACGACGATGCCCCGCAGGCCGAGCAGGCTGGCGCCGTTGTGACGCCGCGGATCGACGCGCTTCTTGAACGCGTTGAGCACCGGCAATCCGACGAGTCCGATGAGCTTGGTGAACGGGCTGCGTCGAAACTCCTCGTTCAGATAGACGGCCAGCATCCTGGCCAACCCCTCGGACGACTTCAGGAATACGTTGCCGACGAAGCCGTCGCACACCACCACGTCGGCCGTGCCCTTGTAGATATCGTCGCCCTCGACGTTCCCGCAGTAATTCAACCCGCTGACCCTGAGAAGTTCGCCCGCCTGCTTGACCACTTCGTTGCCCTTGATGTCCTCCTCCCCGATGTTCAGCAATCCCACCGTGGGGCGTTCGACCTTTCCCACGATGGCGTACAGAGCCGTGCCCATGACGGCAAACTGCAGCAGATGGACGGCCGAGCAGTCGACGTTCGCGCCGAGGTCGAGCACACAGCTGCGGCCCCGCATCGTCGGCACCATGGAGGCGATCGCAGGACGCTCGACGCCTGGAAGCATCTTCAGGACGAAGCGCGAGATGGCCATCAGCGCGCCGGTATTGCCCGCACTGACGCAGGCCTGCGCTTCGCCCGATTTCACCAGCTCGATCGCCACGCGCATCGAGGAGTTGCGCTTGGAGCGAAGGGCGGAGGCAGGCGGCTCGTCCATCCCCACCACTTCGGTGGTGTGCAGGACGCGAATTCGGTCATCTCCCACGATGCCGATCGCATGCAACTGAGCGCGCACCGCCGCCTCGTCTCCGACCAGAATGACGTGCGCGTCGGATTGCTGTACGAGAAAGCGCGCCGCAGCGGGGACCGTGACCGACGGGCCGTGGTCGCCTCCCATGCAATCGAGTGCGATGGAGATTGCCATCACACGTTCGCTTGTCGGGAATCGCTCGACGCTGAATCGCCTGCCGTGACGAGTCGCGGCCCGATCCAGCCTGAGCAACCGAGGTAAGACCGGCGATCCCGACTCATGAGTCAGCGGATCAGTCTTCGCGCGCCTTGACCACCCTTTTGCCGCGATAGAAACCGCTCGGGCTTACGTGATGGCGCAGATGCACCTCGCCCGAACCCGGTTCGACTGCGAGGGGAGGAACCCCCAGCGCATCGTGCGCGCGGCGCATGTTGCGTCGAGAGGGAGACTTCTTGTTCTGTTGTACAGCCATGGTGACTCACTCCTGTTCAAAGCACGATCCCGTCCTTGCCATGGGCCAGGCGGAAGGCGTTCAGTCCTTTTTCAGTTTGCCGAGAACGGCGAAGGGTGATTCAGTCGACCTTCTCGTGTCGTCGTCCTGCGAGCCTGACATCGAACACATCCCCTCTTCGTGATGGGGCGCCAACGGCATCGCCAGCAACAGTTCGTCCTCGATCAACTCCCTCACGTCCAGCTTGGCAGGTTCCGGGATGATGTCCTCGGAATCGGCTTCGTCGCCGACCGGTGCGAACTCGTCGGCACCCGCCACCAGCACGATGTCGCGCCGGGATTCGACAAGCTGGTCGAGACGCTCCAGGCAACGTTGGCAAGCCAGTCCAACCGTTGCACTCACCGTCAGACGCAAGGCGTTGTGACCTTTCGCCGTGACGAATCCGTCCAGCTCGTAGGCCACTTCGCCGCTGCCCTGCAGCACCGACCCGGCTAACCGAGGCAGTGTATCGATCGCAAGGGTTCCCCTTAGCTGCCGACCTTCCCGCGCAAACCGTCCCGGTTCGATTACGAGCTGTCCGCACATAAACGGCGCATGGTAGTATTTTTGTCTCGCACTGTCAAAACCTTAAGCCGGTTCTGCTCCAGCGCGCGCCCCCGCCGCCGAACCTTCCCAGATGCTCGTACTTGCATCCACGTCGCCGTATCGCCGAGCGCTGCTGTCCCGGCTTCGCCTCGCGTTCCACGTCGCCGCCCCCGACGTGGACGAAGCGGCACTGCTAGGAGAACCTGCTCCACAGACGGCGCTGCGGCTCGCCGCGGCGAAGGCCCGGGCGGTGGCCGACACGCACCCTGGCGCACTGGTCATCGGATCCGACCAGGTGGCCGAGTGCGACGGGATGCGCCTGGACAAGCCCGGCACCCATGAGCGCGCCGTCGCACAGCTGACGTTGCTCAGCGGCGCCCGCGCAGTATTCCACACCGCAGTGGCGCTGCTCCATACCCCGAGCGGGCGCCTGCAGACGCAGCTGGTCCCGACCACCGTGACGTTTCGCGCGCTCTCTCACGCACAGATCGAATCGTATCTGCGCAAAGAGCAGCCCTACGATTGCGCCGGAAGCGCCAAGTCGGAAGGACTGGGAATTGCGCTCCTGGAGTCGATGGACACATCCGATCCAACCGCGCTGGTAGGACTCCCGTTGATCGCGCTGGTTGGCATGCTCGAGGCGGAAGGGATCCACGTTGTCTGAACCGGACACCGGCAACTCGGGTTGCCTCTATCTGGTTCCCACATGGTTGGGCGAAAGCGCGGTCGACAACGTGCTTCCCCGGATCGTCCTGGAGCGAGTCCACCAGATCGACGCATTCGTCGCCGAGAACGCCAAGAGTGCGCGGCACTTCCTCAAGGCAGCCGGACATCCCCGGCCTCTCTCCGCGATTTCGATTTCCGAATTGAACGAGCACACGCCCGCGAAGATCCTGCCGACGCTGCTGGCACCCGCCCTCGCCGGCAGACCGCTCGGTCTGTTGTCCGAGGCCGGCTGTCCGGCAGTTGCCGACCCCGGATCGGCGCTCGTCGCACTCGCGCACGACAGAGGCGTCCGCGTCGTGCCGTTGGTCGGGCCATCGTCGCTGTTGCTCGCGCTGATGGCGTCCGGGCTCGACGGCCAGCGCTTCTGCTTTCACGGATACTTGCCGGTGGAGCGCGAGAGACGGGACGAGGCGATCCGGCAGATCGAGGCAGCGTCCAGGCGCGAACATCAGACGCAGATCTTCATCGAGGCACCCTACCGGAATTCGAGGCTATTCCAGGCGTTGCTCGAGGTTTGTCAGCCGAGCACCCGGCTGTGTGTGGCAAGCCACCTCACCTTGCGTGACGAGCAGGTGTACACGAAGACGATTGCGCAATGGCGACACGGTGAACCGCCGATGTTGGAAAGGCGGCCCGCGGTGTTCCTTCTCCTCGCCGCGCGGACAGGGTAGCGCAGCAGCTTGCGAACGCAGGCGATCAGCGCAGACTGCCTGCGCCGAGACGCACGAAGGCTTCGGCAGCCGCCGCACCGAAGCGCCGCGCGAAACGCTCAGCGATGTTCTCCGACCGAGTGAAGTCCACAACGCGCTCGGCCTTGATCACCTCGCGTGCGACGTAGTCCACGCTTCCGAGCGCATCCGCCAGTCCGAGTTCGATGCTGCGCGTCCCGGTCCAGATCAGGCCGCTGAACAGCTTGGGATCGTTCTTCAGACGCGCTCCCCTGCCTTCCCGCACCGTATCGATGAACTGACGGTGGATTTCGTCGAGAAGCTGCTGGGCATACTGCTGCTCCTGAGGATCGACGGGCGAGAACGGATCGAGGAACCCCTTGTTCTCGCCGGCCGTGAGCAGCCGACGCTCCACGCCGAGCTTCTCCATCGTGCCCGTGAAGCCGAAGCCGTTCATCAGCACGCCGATGGAGCCGACCAGACTCGCCTGGTCCACGTAGATCCGATCGGCACCCGCCGCCACGTAGTAGCCCCCGGATGCGCAGACGTCTTCGACCACGACGTACAACGGGATCTTCGGGTAGAGGGCGCGCAGCCGACGCATCTCCTGGTGGATCTGCCCCGCCTGCACCGGGCTGCCGCCAGGACTGTTCACGCGCACGATCACCCCGGCCGTATTGCTGTCCTCGAACGCATCCTTCAATCCGAGGGTGACGCGCTCGGCACTGGCATCGCTGTCGGCAGCGATCACGCCATCGACCGACACCAGCGCCGTGTGCCGACCGGAAGGACGGCCTTCGCTGCCCACCCAACCCAGTGCGATGAACAACAGGGCGAACAGGTAGACGAAGGTGAGGGTCTTGAAGAAGATGCCCCAGTGACGCGCACGGCGCTGCTCGTCCAGGGCGGATCGGGCGAGACGCTCGATGACTTCGCGCTCCCAGTCAGGAGCCGGACGTTGGGACGGGCCGGGGGCGGCGGTCCCTTGGGGCAAATTCGGATCAATCAATGCAGTACACCTTCCCTTCATGTTCCTCGATTGCCACGGGGGTCAGGCGTCGCCCTTTGCACGGGCCGCCCACGCAGTCCCCGGTTTCGGGATGGTACGTCGCCCCGTGCGTGGAACAAATCAAGTATAACCCGCTGGAATCGAAGAACTGGCCTTCCAGCCAGTCCATCTCCACCGGGACGTGAGCACAACGGTTCACGAACGCGCGCAGGACGCCATCGAATCGCACGACGAACGCGGGCAGCTCCTCGTCGCCCCGATGCACGGTGAAGCGCACGCCGTAACCGCCTTCACGCACCGCGTCCGCATCGCAGATCAGGCGTTTTCCTCCAACCACCTCATCAACTCCTGCGAGGACTCAACACAAGCAAGCGGATCCAGGTCATACAGGGACTCCTTTTCGTGCGCACCGTAGGACACGGCCACTGCACTGACCCCGGCATTGCGCGCCATTTCGAGGTCGTGCGTGGTGTCGCCGATCATCAATGTCCTTTCCTTCGGCACATCGAGCGATTCCATGAGCGTGAGGAGCATGTCGGGATGGGGTTTGGCGAAGCCTTCGTCGGCACAGCGAGAGAGATGAAAGTAGCGCCCGAGCCCGGTCTCGGCAAACGCGCGGTCGAGTCCGCGCCGGCTCTTGCCGGTTGCCACGGCAAGAAGGAACCCGCGTGCATGAAGATCGGCCAATCCTTCCGGCACCCCCTGGAACGGTCGCACGGCCTGGTCGGCAGAGAGAAAATGGTGGCGGTAACGTTGCACCACGCGAGGGTAATCGTCGGCCGGCAGGTCGGGCAGCAGATATGCCATGGCATCCTGGAGTCCCAGCCCGATGATGTAGCGGGCGCGCCGCTCGTCGGGGACCGGCAGGCCGATATCCATGCAAGCGGCCTGAAGCGACGCAACGATGTGTGCGGCGGAATCGACCACTGTCCCGTCCCAGTCGAACACCAGGAGTTCGAACGTCGAAGTGCTCACGCCGCTTCCTGCTCCATCGG
Organism: uncultured Burkholderiales bacterium; assembly: GCA_964570955.1. Taxonomy (GTDB): domain Bacteria; phylum Pseudomonadota; class Gammaproteobacteria; order Burkholderiales; family SHXO01; genus SHXO01. The sequence goes on from CAZNBS010000004.1 coordinate 35,259, forward strand.
GGGCAGCTGCCGGAGAAAGCTGGCCAACTCGTCGGGGAGAGGCGCCTTCAGCAGGACCTGCTCGGCAGACTGCGGGTGCTCGAAACCGAACTCCGCGGCATGCAGGAACATGCGCTTCAGCCCTTGCTTGGCGAGGAGCTTGTTCAGCGCGAAATCCCCATACTTGTCGTCCCCAGCGATGGGAAAGCCCAGGTGGGACAGATGGACGCGGATCTGATGGGTGCGCCCTGTCTTCAGTTCGGCCGCGAGCAGCGTATAGCCGCGAAACGAGCGCTCACGGATGAACAAGGTGTGCGCGAACTGGCCGCCCCCTTCCACGTCGACGCGCCGTTCCCCGGTCGCAGTGACGTACTTGTGGAGCGGCAGCTTGACGTGGCGTCGGGGGTCCGGCCATTGGCCGTGAACAAGGGTCAGATAGCGCTTGAAGGTCCGGCCCTCCCGAATCTGCGCATGAAGGGCGGTGAGCGCACTGCGCTTCTTGGCCAGTAGCAGGACGCCGGAAGTGTCTCGGTCGAGGCGATGGACGAGTTCCAGGAATCTCAGTTCCGGCCGTTCCAGACGCAGTTGCTCGATGACCCCCATGCTGATGCCGCTGCCACCGTGCACGGCGATACCAGCCGGCTTGTCGAGCGCTAGAATGGAGGCATCCTCGAACAAGGTGTGGCCAGACAGAGTCGGAAGCCGGACGCGGGGTCTGCCGGTCGGCGCTGCAATTCTGACCGGCGGAATGCGCACCCGGTCACCGGGAAGCAGGCGATACCCCGCATCGACGCGGCGGCTGTTGACGCGGACCTCTCCACTGCGCAGCACGCGGTAGACGTGGCTCTTGGGGACCCCCTTGAGCACGCGCAGGAGAAAGTTGTCGAGGCGCTGACCCGCCTGTTCCTCCTCCACCTGCAAGGTCGAGGCGGCCTCCGGCCCGGGATTTTGGCCTTTCCTTAACCCATTCATTTTGCTTATACTATTGATTGCGTGACGGCGGACTGAGTGCACCACGCGCCAGTGGAGACCGAATCAACCGCATCGATGCGGGCGGCTCCCCAGGATCCTGACCTGAAAAATCATGACGGGTTAACTTCGCTGACCCGATCCAACTAGCGATGCAGACCTGATAACGCGCTCGACACCGAGCCAGTCACCCCTCCCGGGCGGACTTGCCCGGGATCGGCGAGGCAAACGCCCAACCTAACTATTCGGTGAGGTTCCCATTATGAACGCTGCAATGCCCGAATAGTATCCATCCGGGGGGCGCCCCGATGCGCCCGATGTTTGCCCTGCCCGCGGTCTGAGCGCGGGGGCAAAAGAAATGAAACGCATGCTGTTCAACGCGACCCAGTCCGAAGAACTCCGGGTCGCCATCGTCGACGGTCAGAAGCTCATCGACCTCGACATCGAAACCGCAGGAAAAGAGCAACGCAAAGGCAACATCTACAAAGGAGTCATCACCCGCGTAGAACCCAGCCTCGAGGCTGCATTCATCGACTACGGAAGCGAGCGGCACGGATTCCTCCCGTTCAAGGAGATCAGCCGCGCCTACTTCCATGCCGATGTGGACCCGGCGCGCGCGCGGATCCAGGATGTCGTGCGCGAGGGGCAGGAACTGATCGTCCAGGTGGACAAGGACGAGCGCGGCAACAAGGGCGCCGCGTTGACCACGTTCGTCAGCCTTGCCGGGCGCTACCTGGTTCTGATGCCGAACAACCCGCGCGGGGGCGGCGTCTCTCGTCGGGTGGAGGGCGAGGAGCGCAACGAGCTGCGCGATCTCATCGCGCAGCTGGAAGTGCCGGGCGGCATGAGCATCATCGGGCGAACGGCCGGTCTGGGGCGTAATCTCGATGAATTGCAGTGGGACCTCAATTACCTGCTGCAGCTGTGGCGTGCAATCGAGACCGCGTCCAGGCAGCAGAGCGGCGCGTTCCTGATCTATCAGGAATCCAGCCTCGTCATCCGCGCGATCCGGGACTACTTCCACCAGGACATCGGCGAGATCCTGATCGACACCGAAGGAATCTTCGAGCAGGCCCGCCAGTTCATGGCGCACGTGATGCCTGCGAATGTCAATCGCGTCAAACTGTATCGCGACGACGTTCCGCTGTTCTCGCGCTTCCAGATCGAGCATCAGATCGAGACAGCCTACGCACGCACCGTACCCCTGCCCTCCGGCGGCGCGGTGGTGATCGACCACACCGAGGCGATGGTGGCGATCGATGTCAACTCGGCGCGCGCCACGCGCGGCGCGGATATCGAGGAGACTGCGTTGCGCACCAATTGCGAGGCGGCCGAGGAGATTGCGCGCCAGTTGCGGCTGCGCGACCTGGGCGGCCTGGTCGTGATCGACTTCATCGACATGGAGAACAGCCGGAACCAGCGCGAGGTCGAGAACCGCCTGCGCGATGCCCTGCGCTACGATCGTGCACGCGTGCAGATGGGCAAGATTTCCCGGTTCGGGCTGATGGAGCTGTCGCGCCAGCGCCTGCAGACCTCACTGGGCGAGACCAGCCACATGACCTGCCCCCGCTGCAATGGTATCGGCCATATCCGCAGCGTCGAATCGTCCTCGCTGCACATCCTGCGCATCCTGCAGGAGGAGGCGATGAAGGAGAACACCGCCGCGGTGCATGCGCAGGTGCCGGTCGACGTGGCCACCTTTCTGCTCAACGAGAAGCGCTCCGAGTTCCATGCGATCGAGCAGCGGCTCAAGGTGAACGTCGTACTCATTCCCAACATGCACCTGGAGACCCCCAATTACACCGTGACCCGGCTTCGTCACGACGAACTCAACCAGATGGAGCCGTTGCCCGCGAGCTACCGTATGGTCGAACAGCCGGTCGAAGTGCGCGAGACGC
>CAZNBS010000004.1:38114-46224 GCA_964570955.1 uncultured Burkholderiales bacterium
ACGCCGACGGCCGAGGTCAAACCGATGCGCCCGCAAGCGGCCGTTCAAGGCATCACGCCCGAGCAGCCGGCGCCGATGCCGGCTGCAGCATCCGCTGCGCATGCCGGTGCCGCACGACCCTCCATCCTGCAGAAGATCTTCGGGTGGCTCACCCGCAAGCCGGAAGAGGTGAGCGAACCGGTCAGGGCCAGGCCGCGCGAGCAGCGCCGTCCCCAGCGCGAGGTGCCGCAACGACGCGACCGGCGCCCCGGCCGTGATCGCGAGGACAGCGGTTCGCCAGCGCAGGGAACCCGCGGCCATGGCGGCGAGAGCCGCCGGGCAGCGCAGGGAGGCGGGCAGCAACGGCGCCCTGATCGAGAACGCGGCCAGGGAGAGCGATCCGATCGGCACGCACGGGCAGAACGGGGTGAGCGCGTGGACCGCGTTGTCCAGGGCGGTGCCCTGGAGCAGGCGGGTCGAGCCGAGGCCGCTTCTGCCAACGGTGAACGGCGCGAGCGGAGCCAGCGCGCAGAGCGCCAGGATCGCAGCGAACGGCCGGAACGTCCCGAACGGGCTGAACGGGCTGATCGTCAGGAACGGCCCGAGCGGCAAGAACGCGACGTTACCGCGCAAGGCGAGAGCGGGACCGGACAAGGACGGGGCCGACGTCGGCGTGGACGCCGGGATCGTAGCTCCCAGGGAGAAGGCGGCGAGAGCCAAGCCGTTTCACAAGAGGCAATGATGGTGTCCGCGGTGGCAGCGGTAGCGTCCGCAGACTTGCCGGACCAAGTTGCCGAAATGCGAGCCGACAGTGCACCGGAAACCGTTTCGGAGCCTCCCGTTGCCCACCCGGTTGACGATTCTCGAGTGCTGGCAACGGCCGAATCGATGCCGGAGTCCGAGCTGGTGCCCATGCCGGAGTCCGAGCCGGTGCCGATGTCGGAGTCCGAGTCGGTGCCGATGCCGGAGTCCGCGTCGGTGCCGATGCCGGAGTCCGAGCCGGTGCCGTCTCCTGTACCCAGCGAACCGGTCGTCGCACGACCGGAGTTGCCGGTCTCGCAGACCAAGCCAAGCCTGCCCCAGCCGGGTGTAGTGCCCGCCGAACCCGTGTCGTACGAGTTGCCGGCACACATGGTTCAAGTGGAGACGAGCTCTGTGCCGGTCGCCGACGCGGAAGCAGAGGACACCGCAGCGCGCGAGCAACCGCGCAGGCCGCGCCGCTCGCGGCCTGAGCCCCTTCCTCAGGAGCCCATGGTCCAGATCGAGACGCGCAACGAATAGCAGTTCGCCATCGCGCCATGCGGACGGGGCCGGCAGACCGGCCCCGTCTCATTTCTACCGCGAGCCGATACTTGCCCGGACTGCCTGCAGTAGACCGTAGGAGGCAGCTTCGACGAGGTCCAGCACCAGATCGAAACCCGCGTCGTCCCCATAGTAAGGGTCTGGCACCTCACGATGCTCGACCTCCGGCGCGTAGTCCATGAACAGCCGGATCTTGCTTCGGTGTTCGGGCGGGCTGTTGCGCAGCATGATCGACTGATGCCCCCGATCCATGGCCAGGAGATGGTCGAAGCGCGCATAGTCATCGGCCAGCAGCTTGCGTGCGCGCAGCTTCGACAGGTCGTAGGAGCGACGCTTGGCAGCCGCCTGTGCGCGCGGGTCCGGGCGGTCGCCGACGTGATAACCGTGTGTACCCGCCGAATCGACTACCACGAGATTCTCCAACCCTGCCCTGTACACCATGTGCAGGAACACGCCCTCCGCAGTGGGCGAGCGGCAGATGTTGCCGGTGCAGACGAACAGCACCTTCGTCATGAGCGCACCTTGCGCCTGCGGCGCCCGTTCCCGCCAGCCGCTCCGCGCGACTTCCTGCCATCGGAAACGGGCGCGAGCGTCGCCCCCTCCTGTTCGACACCGAACAGCTGTTCCTTCAGCGTGCGGATTCGGTCACGCGCCTGGCCCGCCTGCTCGAACTCGAGATTGCGCGCGTGCTCCATCATCTCCTTTTCCAGCCGGCGGATCTCCTTGGCGAGGTCGCCCTCGCTCATGCTCCGATAGCCGGCGCTGCCTTGCGCCGCCTTCAGCTCCTGTCGTGCGCTGCGCGGGTCGTATACCCCGTCGATGATGTCGCGGATGCGCTTGCTCACGCCACGAGGGGTGATGCCTTGCGCCTCGTTGAATGCAACCTGCTTCGCGCGTCGACGGTTGGTCTCGTCGATCGCGCGTTGCATCGACCGGGTCACCTGGTCGGCGTAGAGAATGGCCGTGCCGTGAAGATGCCGGGCCGCACGGCCAATGGTCTGAATGAGCGATCGATCGGAGCGCAGGAAGCCCTCCTTGTCGGCGTCGAGTATTGCGACCAGCGATACTTCCGGGATATCCAACCCCTCGCGCAGAAGGTTGATGCCCACCAGCACATCGAACTGACCGAGCCGAAGATCGCGAATGATCTCGACACGCTCGACGGTGTCGATGTCGGAGTGGAGGTAGCGTACCTTCACACCATGCTCACTCAGATAGTCCGTCAGATCCTCGGCCATGCGCTTGGTAAGCGTGGTGACCAGGACGCGCTCGCTGCGCTGTGCACGTAAGTTGATCTCGGAGAGCAGATCGTCGACCTGGGTTCCGGCAGGGCGCACGATGACTTCCGGATCGACCAGGCCAGTCGGGCGCACGACCTGCTCGACAACCTGCCCCTGGTGAGCTGCCTCGTAGTCCCCGGGCGTGGCCGACACGAAGATCGTCTGCGGCATCATCGCCTCGAACTCCTCGAACGTCAGCGGACGGTTGTCGACCGCAGAGGGGAGACGGAATCCGTAATCGACCAGGTTCTCCTTGCGTGCGCGGTCGCCGCGGAACATCCCGCCGACCTGTGGAATGGTGACGTGGCTCTCGTCGATGATCATCAGCGCCCTGGACGGCAGGTAGTCGATCAGCGTAGGCGGTGGTTCGCCGGCACGCCGGCCCGACAGATGGCGCGAGTAGTTCTCGATCCCCTTGCAGAATCCCAGTTCTGCGAGCATCTCGAGATCGAATCGCGTCCGCTGTTCGATCCGCTGTGCCTCCAGCAACTTGCCATCCCTCTGAAACGTCTCGATGCGCTCGCGCAGTTCCGCCTTGATCGCCTCGATCGCCCGCAACGTGGTCTCGCGCGGGGTCACGTAGTGGCTGGAAGGATAGATCGTGTACCGCGCGACCTTCTGCAGCACCTGGCCGGTGAGAGGATCGAACAAAGAAAGATCCTCGACCTCGTCGTCGAACAGACTCACCCGCAGCGCCAGCTCCGAGTTCTCTGCGGGGAACACATCGAGCACATCGCCCCGCACCCGAAACGTGCCACGCCGGAATTCCAGCTCGTTGCGCTGATATTGCATTTCGGCGAGCCGTCGAATCACCTCACGCTGCGGGGCGCGCTCGCGCGCGCGCAGGTGCAGGACCATGCTGTGATAGTCCACGGGATCGCCGATGCCGTAGATGCACGACACGGTCGCGACGATCACCGTGTCCGGTCGCTCGAGCAGGGATTTCGTCGCGGACAGGCGCATCTGTTCGATGTGCTCGTTGATGCTCGAGTCCTTCTCGATGTACAGGTCCCGCGAGGGGACGTAGGCCTCCGGCTGATAGTAGTCGTAGTAGGAGACGAAGTACTCGACTGCATTGTCCGGAAAGAACTCGCGCATCTCCGAGTAAAGCTGTGCGGCGAGCGTCTTGTTCGGTGCCATGATGAGGGCAGGCCGACCAATCCGGGCAATGACGTTCGCCATCGTAAACGTCTTGCCCGACCCCGTCACACCCAGCAACGTCTGGAAGGACAACCCATCCTCGATGCCCTCCACGAGCTTGGAGATCGCCTCGACCTGGTCGCCTGCGGGGGAAAACGGCTGATGCAGTCTGAAGGGGCTGCCAGGAAATACCAGCGGCGGTTGCGGACGCGGGAGTAGATCGGGTGCGGTCATGGGCGGATCCGGGACAACCGGTGATTTTCCCACAAGCTGCCCGCTTGACGCATCCCTGCGGCGGGAAAAGTGCAGGCTCCGGTAGAATGCGGTGCTGTGCGCGACGAGCTCGTCGCGACATCGCCCTTCAACTTTCATCCCGCCATGACTGCATCCATCCTGGCCGGCGTCGAAATGGCGCCGCGCGATCCGATCCTCGGGGTCACCGAGGCCTTCAATGCCGATACCAGCGCAAGGAAGGTGAACCTCGGCGTTGGCGTGTACTACGACGAGAATGGAAAGGTGCCGCTGCTGGAATGCGTCAAGCGCGCCGAGCGCCAGATTCTCGACGCGGCACCCGCGCGCGCCTACCTTCCCATCGACGGGCTGGCCGACTACGATCGCGCAGTGCAGGCGCTGGTCTTCGGCGAAGGCGCTGCGCGAAAGGACGGCCATATCGTGACGGTCCAGGCGCTGGGAGGGACCGGAGGGCTCAAGATCGGCGCCGACTTCCTGCGCCGCCTGCAGCCCCAGGCCGAGGTGTGGATCAGTGATCCGAGCTGGGAGAACCATCGCGCCCTGTTCGAGAATGCCGGATTCGCCGTCAAGGCCTACCCCTACTACGATCCGCGCACCCGGGAAGTGGATTTCGACGCAATGGCCGGCAGCCTGCGCAGCCTGCCCACGGGTACCATCGTGGTACTGCATGCCTGCTGCCACAACCCCACGGGCGCAGACCTCACCGATGATCAATGGACCGGGGTCATCGACATCGTGCGCGAGCGCGAGCTGATTCCGTTTCTCGACCTCGCGTACCAGGGATTCGCCGAAGGCCTGGACGCCGATGCACGGCCGGTCAGACGCTTCGCCGATTCCGGCATGCCGGTGTTCGTTTCCAACTCGTTCTCGAAGTCCTTCTCCCTGTACGGTGAGCGCGTGGGCGCGCTCAGTGTAGTCACCGGCTCGCCGAACGAGGCAGCGCGCCTCCTCAGCCAGCTCAAGCGCATCGTGCGCACCAACTATTCGAACCCGCCTACTCATGGCGGCAGGGTGGTGGCAACGGTGTTGGCAAGCGCAGAGCTGCGGGCGCTCTGGGAACAGGAGCTCGGACAGATGCGCGCGCGCATCCGCGACATGCGCAGCCAGCTGGTCGAACAGATCCACGCACGCGTCCCGCAGCGGGATTTCTCCTTCGTCGAGCGCCAGCGGGGTATGTTCTCGTATTCGGGATTGACCAAGGATCAGGTCGCGCGCCTTCGCGAAGAGTTCTCGGTGTATGCGATCGATTCCGGGCGCATCTGTGTGGCCGCACTCAACACCCGAAACATCGGCTACGTGGCGGAGGCCATTGCAGCGGTGATTCGGTAGGCTCCGGCTCCGACACCCCGTCGGCGTGCGCTGGATAAGCGGTTCAATCGCGCAGGAAATCGATCAGATCCTGCGCGAGCTGACCGGCTTTTGCGCCGAGGGCGGTGCCCACGCCGGGCAGAATGGCAGAGCCGACGGCCGCGCCGGCGAGCGCCGCCGCAGTGGGGTGGACACGAGGGTCGTCCAGGGTACCGGACACGCGCAGCGGTACCGTCAGCAACCCGCCACTGTTTGCAAGCTGCGCATCGATGCGCCCGCTGAGGGCGCGATCGGGCGCGACAGACACCTGGCCGCTTGCCACCAGGGTGCCTGCGCGTGCGCGCAGGCCGGTGAACGCAAACCGGCCACGCGTCATCGCGACGTGACCGGTCACCTGCTCGAGGCGAGTTTCGCCGGTTTTGCGCGAAACGCTCTTCTTGATCCCGCCGGCTTCCGGCAGATCCACGCGACGCACCAGGACATTTCGCACGGAGAAATCGGACGCGAGTTCCAGGCGCGCGAGCAACTGCTCAGGGCGACGCGCGCGCGCGGCGAACCGCGGCGTCGCGTCGAGCAGCCCCTCCAGCAGTGGCGGTTGCCGGGCATCAACCTGCAGACTGTCCAGTGGAATGGCTCGCAGCGAGAACTCTCCGGTCAGACTCCAGCGTGGCTCCCAGCGAAGCGAAACGAATCCGAAGGCGGAACCCTTGCCCACCTTGACCTGAACGTTCCAGGCCTCGAGTCGCCTTGGTTCCAGGATCGCAGTTGCCTGCACTTCGTCCAGGAGCATCCGAGGCTCCCAGAGCAACCGCCAATCGCGCGCCTTCAGAGCCAGCTGCAGGGCCCCCGAGGCGGTCGGCAGCACCTCCAGTCCCACCCGACCGTCTTCCATCGTCACGTAGATCCTGCGCGGCCTCCCATCCGCGCTCAGGGCGATGTCGGCATTCACGCCCTCGAATGCCAGCTTCCCCACGAGCACCCTCGCCTCGCTGACGCGCACACGCCGGACGGCCAGTCCCTGCGGTCCCTTGCCGATAGCGCCGCCCAGGAGGGGGGCAAGGATCGCGGGCTCGAGGTGCAGGCCCTCGAGCACGATCTCGCTCAGGACCACGCGATCGCTCCAGAGGCTTCGGATCACGGGCGCCGCTTCGACACGTTGCACCCGCAACCGGCCCGACGCGGTGGTGAGCCCTTCGGCCACCAACTGGAAGCGTGGCAGGACCGTGAAACGCAGCCGTTCCACGCGCACAGGCTCGCCAAGGCGCTCGCCGAGTGCATGCTCGACCGAGCGTCGCAGGGAGTCAGCGGGAATCGCCATGGGGAGCACGACGAGTCCGATCAGACACGCGACGACGGCAGTGAGCCCCTTCGTGGTGCGCCTCAACTACCGTCCCCCGGTACATTGACCGGCCAGCGGCCCGTCGTTAAAATGCTGCGCTTTGTCAGATCCCCGATAGCTCAGTCGGTAGAGCGACGGACTGTTAATCCGCAGGTCCCTGGTTCGAGCCCAGGTCGGGGAGCCACCCACATCGCTTCGCCGCAAGCGTTCCGTGGCAGAAATTCGTTCCATGTATGTCCCCGAATCAAGTTTCGGGCCACGGGAACACCGCGGATGAATGCCACCTCGGCCCCTGATCTTGTGTTCGCCGAACAAGCGGCCATCTATCGTGCTGGCCGGCACCGAGCCTGATCAATGTCCGTAAGCATCAAGACCTCAGCTGATATCGAGAAAATGCGCGTGGCCGGGCGTCTGGCGAGCGAGGTACTGGATTTTGTCGCTCCGCACGTCAAGCCGGGCATCTCGACCGAGGAACTGGACGCTCTGTGCCACGATTTCATGGTGCACACGCAGGGATGCGTTCCCGCTCCGCTGAACTACGCCCCGCCTGGCTATCCGCCCTTTCCGAAGTCTGTCTGCACCTCCGTCAATCATGTGGTTTGTCACGGGGTCCCGGGCGGCAAGCGACTCAAGAACGGCGATATCGTCAATATCGACGTGACGGTAATCAAGGACGGATTCCACGGGGATACGAGCCGGATGTTCTATGTGGGCGAACCATCGATCCAGGCGCGTCGCCTGGTCGAGGCGACCTACGAGTGCATGTGGCGCGGTATCGCCTGCGTGCGTCCCGGCGCCTATCTGGGGGATATCGGGCACGCGATCCAGTCCCACGCCGAGCGCCACGGCTTCAGCGTGGTGCGCGAATTCTGCGGACACGGCATCGGGCGCGAGTTTCACGAGGAGCCCCAGGTGCTGCACTATGGCAAGCCGCACACGGGTCCCAAGCTGCACGCGGGCATGACCTTCACCATCGAACCGATGATCAATGCCGGCAAGGCCGCCATTCGGCAGTTGGCCGATGGCTGGACCATCGTTACCAAGGACCACAGTTTGTCGGCGCAGTGGGAGCACACGGTCCTGGTGACCGATAGCGGTTACGAGGTCTTGACGCGGTCTGCAGAAACGCCCGCGCCCGCGGCGCTGTCGGGTTGACGCACATGGCGTCTCGCCGGCAGGCGCCAAGTTCATATCGCAGCGCCCCCATCGGCCTGGTCCAATCGCGCGAGCGACTCGCGCGTGGCAGAACCAAGCTCGAAGCCGGGTATCGGGAACGCCCCTGGCCGGCACGCTTTCTCGCGCGCCACAGTGCGCTGGTCGACAGGGTTTTGCGCGAAGTCTGGGATGTCGCTGCGATTCCTGGGAGGCTCGCGCTCGTTGCCGTGGGTGGATACGGCCGCCAGGAGATGTTTCCCCACTCCGACGTCGACGTCCTCGTGCTCCTGCCCGACGATTGCGACGAGCCCATGCGCGACGCCGCTTCCAATCTGGTGAGCAGCCTATGGGACGT
>CAZNBS010000005.1:0-46132 GCA_964570955.1 uncultured Burkholderiales bacterium
CGATGTTCCTGCACCGCAAGCTGGTCGGTTCGTTCCTCACGCTCGCGCACATCGGCGCGCGCGTCGATGCGCGTGCCCTGGTGCTGCCACTGCTCGCACGCACGGGCGCGCCGACGCGCCGCCGATGAAGCCTGTGCTCGACCCGGGGCTGCATCGACGAGTTCCGAAGCGATGCCCTGGGCGCGCTGCCGGGCGCCGGTGCTGTCATCCCGGGGGGGCAGCCACCTCAACGAGATCCCGACGTCCGGCGAAGCGGCAGGCGCAACGACGTGTCGATCGCCTCGATGTCCGCCAGGTCGCCGCCGGCTGACGACGGTCGCACGGCGACGAGCGCATCGAATTCGATGCGCTCGCCCGCAAGGCGATTCGACTGCGCCAGGCGTTCGCGCGTCGCGACCGGCAGGCCGCCTCGATAGAGCAGGCTGAGGTGGGGGCGCAGCAGGTAGCCTGCGTCGTGCCCCGGGTCGTCGCGCAGGTGCCGTTGAAGGGCGAACAGACGCGGGTCGTCGAACTCGACGAACAGCGTCCTGAAATGGGCCTCGGAGTGTGCGGTTGCGCCCGCCACCAGCGTCATCGGCTCGCAGACGCGCGCGACGCGATCGAGCAACGCCTCGGGCGACGGTCCACCGGGTGCACGGCTCACATGGAGCGTGATGTGCGGTTCGAACGCCGGACCACCGTGGGCCTTGCCGAGGACGGCGATCAGTTCGGCAAGGGAGGATCGCCGCGGCTCCGCCGGCACCAGCCAGAACGCCACGGCATGCGGTTTCGAGGCATCGGCCATCGGGTCACGCCCGCCCCGACCATACGCCGGGAAATTCGCTGACTGCCGCCAGGCCCTCGGGCGTTCCGATGTCGAGGAAACGTGCGTCGGACAGGAACACACTGTCGACGTGCAGCCCGGCACGGATCGCCGCTGCGATCACTGCGCCCATCGGCCAGTCCGGCGACGGTCCGCGTGCGCCCGAGCGCGCGAGTTCCGCCAGGCGACCGGTTTCCTCGACGAGAAAGCGCGTGAACCCCGGGCCCCACACCGCCAGCATGTAGCCGGTGTCGCCTTCGCGGCGAACGGGCGCCTCCTCCTTGGTCACCAGCCGGGTGACGCGGCCCTGCGCGTCCGTGCCGACCAGGTCCAGTCCGTCGGTCAGTGCTCCGGCAAACAGGCCCAGCACGATGTCGGCGCCCGTGGCGTGCAACCGCTCGCGGGCGCGCACGAAACAGTCATCGGGGTGAATCAGGATGTCCGGGAAGCCGAACAGCACGGTGGCATCGTCGGTGAACGGAGCCGCCTGGGCGGCGCTGAACGGTGGGCCCCACGGCTCGTTCATCATCAGGTAGGCGATCGACAGGCCCAGGTGCGAACCATCGCCGTAGTAGTCCGCGATGTCGAACTTGCCGCTGCGCACGACGAAGAAGATGCGACGCGCGCCGCCCGCGCGCATTCGCTCGAGCAGATACTGCGACACTGCCTTGGGCCGGCCGCGAAGTGCGACGGGCTCGCGGTGCACGCCCACCGGCAGCAACTCCTTGCTGCACGGCAGAGGCGCCAGGCGCGTCGCGCGGCCGGCCGCGGCGATCACGCCGACGATGGCAGGAGCGGTGCCGGACGACATCGGGTCATCGGAAATCTTGTCATATGACGGATGATAGCCAGACCGGCGAGGGTACGGCGTCGAGCCACCTGTCCGCACGCATCGTGTCTAATACCGTTCATCGTCCATCTCACGCTGGAACGTCGCGATGAAACTCGGAAAGATCGTTGCGGGATCACTCGCCGTCCTTGCCGTGGCGGGCGCCGCCGGCTGGCTCAGCCTCGACAAGGAGACGCGCGGCCTGCTGGCGACGCTGCCGACCAACCGCGATCTGCTGTTCTGGAGCCAGCCGCAGCGCGATGCCGCGTTTCGCGCGCTCGATCGCCTGCCGGTGCTGGCGAAGGCACGCGTGGTGCCGGCCAGCGGCGACCCGCTGCCGCTGCCGTCGGGTCCGTCGCTGAAGCTGCCGCTCGACGTGGACGCCTACATGGCCGGCCAGCGCAGTGCGGCGCTGCTCGTACTGCACGACGGCAAGCTGCGCCTCGAGCGCTACGGCCTCGACTTCGACGCGCACGGACGCTGGACGAGCTTCTCGGTGGCCAAGTCGATCACCTCCACGCTGGTGGGCGCCGCCCTTCGCGACGGCTTCATCCGCAGCATGGACGACAAGGTCAGCGACTACATCCCCGACATGAAGGGCTCGGCCTACGACGACGTCAGTATCCGCCAGTTGCTGACGATGACCTCGGGTGTGCGATGGAACGAGGACTACGCCGACCCGAACTCCGACGTGGCCCGGTTCAACAACCACGAGCCCGAGGAGGGCGTCGACGCGCTGGTGAGCTACCTGCGCCGGTTGCCGCGCGACGTGCCGGCTGGCACACGCTGGCACTACAGCACCGGGGAGACCAACCTGGTCGGCATCCTGATCGGCAACGCGACGAAAAGGCCGCTGTCGGAGTACCTGTCCGAGAAGATCTGGAAGCCGGCCGGCATGGAGCAGCAGGCCACCTGGATTCTCAGCCGCACCGGCAAGGAGATCAGCGGGTGCTGCATCCAGGCCGCGACGCGCGACTTCGCGCGCTTCGGCCTCTTCATCCTGAACGGCGCCCGGGTCGACGGCCAGAGCATCGTGCCCGAGGGCTGGCTGGCCGAAGCCACGACCGGGCGCACCGCCATCGGCGTGCCCGATCGGGGCTACGGCTACCAGTGGTGGACCTACGGCGACGGAAGTTTTTCCGCGCGCGGCATCTTTGGCCAGGGCATCTTCATCGACCCCAGGCGCAGGATCGTGATCGCCTCCAGCGCCAACTGGGGTGGCGGTGCGCGTGACCCTGTCGCGAGCGAGGCGCGCGAGGCGTTCTACCGCGCCGTGCAGAAGGCGGTGGACGACGAGGCGGCGGCGAGCCGGGAGAACGGGCAGGCGCGACAATGACCGAACCTTGGCGTTGCGCCGTCTTCTTCGCTGGCCGGGGATACGCGCGCACCCCGAACCGTCGGGCCCGGAAGCGAGGCACGATAGCGGGCGACTGGACATGACACGACAAGACCGGCGACTCGCGCGCCATCTCGCCATCGCCGTGGCATTGAAGCTGGCCGTGCTGGCCGCCCTGTGGTGGGCGTTCGTCCGCGACGAGCGTGTCAGCGTCGATGCGGCGGCCACCGCCGCCCACCTGAGCGCTCAACCGTCCCGAACCGGAGAAACACCGTGATCCCGGAACACCTGGTCGACCTGTCACGGCTTCAGTTCGCCGCGACCGCGATGTACCACTTCCTGTTCGTGCCGCTTACCCTCGGGATGGTCTGGCTGCTGGTCATCATGGAAAGCGTCTACGTGATGACCGGCAAGATCGTCTGGAAGGACATGACCCGCTTCTGGGGCAAGTTGTTCGGGATCAACTTCGCGCTCGGCGTGACCACCGGCATCACGCTGGAGTTCCAGTTCGGCACCAATTGGGCGTACTACTCGCACTACGTCGGGGACATCTTCGGCGCGCCACTGGCCATCGAGGGGCTGATGGCCTTCTTCCTCGAGAGCACCTTCATCGGCCTGTTCTTCTTCGGCTGGGACCGGCTCACGAAGACCCAGCACTTGATGGTGACGACCTTGATGGCCGTCGGCACCAACCTGAGTGCACTCTGGATCCTGATCGCCAACGGGTGGATGCAGAACCCGGTCGGCGCCGAATTCAACTGGCAGACGATGCGCATGGAGCTGACGGACTTCTGGGCCGTGGTCTTCAACCCCGATGCGCAGGCCAAGTTCGTGCACACGGTCTCGGCGGGCTACGTGACCGGCGCGATGTTCGTACTCTCGATCTCCGCCTGGTACCTGCTGAAGGGACGCGACGTGGAGTTCGCGAAGCGCAGCTTCCGCGTCGCCGCCGCGTTCGGCCTGGCCAGCGTGCTCAGCGTGATCGTGCTCGGCGACGAGTCGGGGTACACGGTCGGCGAGGCGCAGCAGACGAAGATGGCCGCGCTCGAGGCGATGTGGGAGACCGAGCCCGCGCCGGCCGGCCTGAAGCTGGTCGCTGGCATCGACGAGGCCAACCAGCGCAACACCTGGGAGGTCGAAATCCCGTGGCTGATGGGGCTGATCGGCACCCGCTCGATCAGCCGGCAGATTCCCGGCATTCACGAGATCAAGGCCAGGAACCGCGAGCGCATCGTCAACGGCATCACCGCGGTGGTCGCGCTCGAGGCGCTGCGCAAGCACCCCGATGACCCCGTGGCGCGGCAGACGCTGCGGGCCACGCAGGGCGACCTCGGCTTCGGCCTGCTGCTGAAGAAGTACACCGCCGACGTGCGCCAGGTCACGCCCGAGATGATCCGCAAGGCCGTCGACGACACCGTGCCGCGCGTGACGCCGATGTTCTGGACTTTCCGCATCATGGTCGGGCTGGGATTCGCGATGCTGCTGCTTTTCGGGCTTGCGTTCTGGAGCACGCTGCGCAGCGACTGCAACGCGCGACCCTGGCTGCTGCGCTGGGCGCTCTGGATGTTGCCGGCGCCGTGGATCGCCTGCGAACTCGGCTGGTTCGTCGCCGAGTACGGCCGGCAGCCCTGGACGATCTACGGCGTGCTTCCTACGCACCTGAGCGTTTCGACGCTGAGCGTCGAGAGCCTGTACGGTTCGCTCGCCGGCTTCGTGGGCTTCTACACGCTGTTGCTGATCGTCGAGATCTACCTGATGGTGAAGTTCGCGCGCCAGGGGCCCGGCAGTCTGGGCACCGGCCGCTACGAGCGCGAAGTCGCGCACCGCGCCGCTGCGGCGCACGCCTGACGGAGGAAACAGGTCATGATCGACTATCCGACCCTGAAGGTCGTCTGGTGGCTGCTGGTCGGCGTGCTGCTGGTCGGCTTCGCGATCATGGATGGCCATGACATGGGCGTGGGCACGCTGCTGCCCTTCGTCGGCAAGGGCGACGACGAGCGTCGCGTTGTCATCAACACCGTAGGGCCGCACTGGGACGGCAACCAGGTGTGGTTCATCACCGGAGGCGGCGCGATCTTCGCCGCCTGGCCGCTGGTCTACGCCACTGCGTTCAGCGGCTTCTACTGGGCGATGCTCGCAGTGCTGTGGGCGCTGTTCTTCCGGCCGGTGGGGTTCGATTATCGCAGCAAGGTCCACGCCCCCGCCTGGCGCAGCGCCTGGGACTGGGGCCTGTTCGTCGGCGGCGCCGTGCCGCCGCTGATCTTCGGCGTGGCCTTCGGCAACCTGTTGCAGGGTGTGCCCTTCGGCTTCGACGAGTATCTCGTCTCCACCTATACCGGCAGCTTCTGGCAATTGCTGAACCCCTTCGCATTGCTCACTGGTGTGGTGAGCAGTGCGATGATCACGATGCACGGCGGCACCTATCTGGCGCATCGCACCGAAGGCGCGATCCAGCAGCGCGCCGTGCACGGCGCCGCCGGCGGGGCGTTCGTGATGGTGCTGTCCTTCATCGCTGCCGGGCTCTGGCTGCGATTCGGTCCCATCGAGGGCTACGTCATCACCTCGGCGGTCGATCCCGGCGCGATGGCCGATCCGCTGGCCAAGACGGTTGCGCGCAGCGCGGACGCCTGGTGGTTGAACTACGGCACGCAGCCGCTGCTGTGGCTGTTGCCGGCGCTGGGCATCGGGGGAGCGCTGCTGGCCGCGGGGCTGGTGGGCAGGGGGCGCACGCTGTCGGCGTTCGTCGCGTCGTCGCTGGCGATCGTGGGCGTCATCGGTACGGCCGGGGCCGCTATGTTCCCGTTCGTGATGCCGTCCTCGACAATGCCGAACGCGAGCCTGACGGTCTGGGACGGCGTCTCCAGTCATCTGACGTTGGGGCTGATGTTCTGGGCGACGCTGATTTTCATGCCGCTGATCGTCCTGTACACCTCGTGGGCCTACCGCGTGATGCGCGGCAAGGTGACCGTCGCGCAGATTCGCGCCAACGACCACACCGCTTACTGAAGGAGCACGCCGATGTGGTACTTCGCCTGGATGCTGGGTGTCGGCTTCGCGGTGCTGCTGGCGATCCTCAATGCGATGTGGGGAGAGAACGAGGCAGCCCGCCACGAGGCCGCCGAGCGCGGCGACGATGGAGCCCGGCAGTGAGCACGACGACGCCAGCCGCGCCGTCGCGCACCCGGTTGCCCAGCCTTGTCGTCGCGCTGGCCATCATGGTCGGCGGCACGGCGTATCCGCCGCTGATGGCCGACAGTGCGGGCCAGGCCGACCACGGCCTGGCGATGGCGCTGTTCTGGGCAATGAGCGCCGGTTTCGTACGCGGTGTCGGATTCGTGCCGCGAACAGCGGTGTGGTACTGGCTGTTCTCGGGCTGGGCCTGTGCCGCAGCACTGGTGCTCGCCGCCGCGCTGAAGTCGATGCATTGAAGCGTACCCATCGAGGCGAACATGACGATGCCACTTTCGCGGATTGAAGTTCACGCGCTGGAGGAAGCGCTCGGCGACGAGTACCAGGCGTGGTCGACCTACGACCAGGTGATCGCCGATTTCGGCGAGGTTCGTCCGTTCGTCAATATCCGGGACGCCGAGGCGCGCCACATCGCCGCGCTGGTCGCTTTGTTCGAGCGTCATGGGCTGAACACGCCGGCGAACCCGTGGCCGGGCAAGGTCGTTCGCTACGCCAGCGTGCGTGAGGCCTGCACGGCTGGCGTCGCCGCCGAAATTGCCAATGCAGCACTCTACGACCGCCTGCTCGCGGCCACGCAGCGGCCGGACATCCTCGCCGTCTTCCGTAGTCTGCAGGAAGCGTCGCAGCAGCGACACCTGCCGGCTTTCCGGCGCTGCGCCGAACGAAGTGCGACCGGCGACGGGGGCGGGCAGCGACGCCGACGTGGGGCGCGCCGGTGAACGTCAAAGCCGAAGAGGGCAGCAGCCATCGCAGCGACGCTCCGTTTGAGCGGCACACGGCCCGTCACGACACGTGGTTCGAGCAACATGACGCGGCGCATGAGCCTTGCGACTGTTTGACGAGGATCAGTGCTCCCGATAGTGGGGGGGGCGTCAGACTGTCTTTTTGATACGCTGTTTTTCCCGGGTGGAAAGGAGGTTCCATGTCAGATCAACCGCAGGGTTGCGCGCGGGTGACGGGTTCCGTGGTCGGCGGCCCGCCCGATGCGCAACCCGAACCCAGCCCAAGACAGGAGGCAACCAGGATGACCGCACGTGTGGGGCAGAAAGCCCCCGACTTCAATGCTCCCGCCTACTACCGGGGCAAGTTCACCAACGTCAAGTTGTCGGACTTTGCCGGCAAGTGGGTGATGCTGTGCTTCTATCCCGGCGATTTCACCTTCGTCTGAGCCACTGAAGTGTCCGCGGTCGCGGCAAGGTATCAGACGTTGCAGGATCTCGGAGTCGAAGTCGTCTCGGTCAGTGTGGACAGCCACTTCGTCCACAAGATGTGGGATGACCACGAACTGAGCAAGATGGTCAACGGCGGCGTGCCCTTCCACATGGCTGCCGACCAGGCGGGCAATGTGGGGCGCGCCTACGGTGTCTGGGACGAGAGCCAGGGGATCGAGATGCGCGGTCGCTTCATCATCGACCCGGATGGCGTGATCCAGGCCATGGAGGTGCTCACCCCGCCGGTCGGACGCAAGTTCGCCGAGACCGTGCGCCAGGTACAGGCCTTTCAGGTGGTGCGTGCGTCGGGCGGCGCGGAAGCGACTCCCGCGGGTTGGGAGCCGGGCAAACCGACCCTCGAGCCGGGTCCCGATCTGGTGGGCAAGGTCTGGGAGGTCTGGAACCCGTCGATGGAGTGAGCTGATCGGGGATGTCCAGCCGCGGGCGTTCGGGATATCGGAGAACAACTCCGCGCCGCGCTCGCCCGCGGCGAACACCCACCTCGTTGTCCGAGAGCGCGATCCTGCCGTCGCAGCCGCACGCGGATGCGATTGTCACGACACAGGCCGGATTGAACCTGTCGTGGAAGAACTCTTTGGCGCGCGAGAACGCGCGCCTGGAGCGGCCGGCGCGTCGCGGCCGGCAGCAGTGCCGCCTCGACCACCTGCGGTCCGGCGCTCTTGCCGCCGAATCCGCCTCCGATGCAGGGCGTGATGACGCGGACGTCGTCCTGCTTTATCCGCAGGCCTTGCGCGCTCAGGTCGGGAGCCGGAAAGGGGGGCTGCGTCGAGGTCCAGATGACCTCGAGCGCAACCGGTTGCCCGTTCAAGGTGAAGCGGATCACGTGCGCACCCTTGCCTGAGGCCGCGTGCCGACGACCGTATGAGAATAGTGCGGCGGTCGTTCGGCGATGGCGAGTGGCCGGTCGTCTTGCCTGGAAGGCGAATAACCGGGCATCGCCAGGGCCACTACTGCTACTTCACCGCTAGAAGCCGAGCAAGTTGTCCCGCCGTCGCGTTCAGAGCCGGCAGCAACTCCTTCACGATCTTCGGGTACGTGTAGGCGGAGGTCGTGAACGAGACCGTCAGCGCGAACTTCTGCCCGCGCGGAGTCACCAGGGGAATCCCGACCGCGCCGTAACCGAGGCTGAGCTGGTCTTCGACCACCTCGTAGCCGCGCTCGGCCGCATCGACGATCGCCTTGACGAGGCGCGGGCGGTTGACCAGCGTTTTCGGAGTGAGCTTCTCGAGAGGCATCGTCGCGACGAACGCGCGCACGTCTGCATAGGTGGCTCCGATCAGCACGCGCCCCATGGCAGTGCAATGCGCGGGCAGTCGCATCCCCACGTGCAGGTTCATCGTGACGAGTCGGCTCTTCTCGGCGTGCGCGACGTTGCGGCCGACGATCACGACCTTGTTTCCGTCGAGCACCGCGAGATTCACGGCGCCGCCGGTTCGATCGGCGAGCGCCTGCATTTCCGGGCCGGCGACGACCGGAAGGGACATGCTGGTCAGTGCCGCGTAGCCGAGCTCCAGCACCAGCGGCCGCAGTTGATATCGCTTTAGCGATTCGTCGAAATCCAGGTAGCCCTCGTCCTGGAGCGTCTGCAGAAAGCGAAGGCAGGTGGCCTTCGTCAGGTCCACACGCCTGGCAAGTTCGGTCAGGCTCGGCTGGGGGAGGTCGTTGAACGCCCGGAGGATCCCCAGGCCTCTGGAAAGGGATCTGTTGGTCTTCAGCAAGGTGGATGTCCTCTAGCGTCTCCCGTGGCAGCGCTGTCCGGGCAACGCATTTCCGGCGCGGCGACGCTGCATCGCGGCAAGGATATGCGCTTGCGCGGATCTTTCAAGGCGCTTATGATGACATCAAAATGAACCGTAGGTTCACCAAGTGAACCTTTTCTCCAACAGGTTGCTCCAGCAGTGCAAACCCCTGCAACGCCGGATCCGAACGCCGGCCCGCTCTACGTCGGTCTGTCCCGGTTCGCGCGCCTGTGGAGCGCGCAGAGAGGTCGACTTGTGTCTGCGCGGCTGGAAGGGGCGCTGGGCCGGGCGATTCGCTGCGAGTCGACGACGGGTGAGATCGTCGAATTCTCTCTGCGCCGGGCGCAACTCGATTTCGAGCCGGAAGGCTCCCCGCGAATGCCGCACGCGACGATCCGGATGAATCCGAAGGACTGGTCGCGAGTCTTCACCGGAGAGCTTCACGTAATGGCGATCATTCTCGCGGGGCGAGCCCCGTTTCCGAAGGACCAGAGACGCCTGCTGATGCAGTTCTCGATGCTGCTTCAGACGACCATGCTGTCCGGGACGGCTGGCAATGAGTAGCGCGGCGCCGCGACCGACGGTGTCGGGCGATGCCACGGCGCAGCAGAGCCCGGCCGTCACCGAGGCTTACGCGCGCTTTGCGCTCGAATTGACGTTCGAGGACATCCCCGCGGATGTCGTCGAGATCGCGCGCGAGCAGATTCTGGCGACGATCGGATCCTGTTATGCAGGCAGCAAGATGCCGAGCGCCGCGCGGATTGCCGCGGGCCTGAGAATCCTTGGGGCCGGCGAGACGGCGACCTTGCTGGGTGCACCGGGTCGCATGCCAGCCCCGTCGGCCGCACTGTACAACTCGGCAGTGGCGCAGATCATCGAGTGGGACGACTGGGTCATCATCAGTCACACCGGCGCTGCGGTCGTCCCGACAGCGCTCGCGGTGGGCGAGATGGTCGGAGCGCCGGGGCGGGAGATCGTCACGGCGGTCGTGATCGGCAACGAGATCAACGGTCGCACGTCGCGGGCGATCCAGAAGGGCGCCTACGTCGGAAATTCGATGCCGAATCACCAGATCGAGTCGCCGCTTCTGGCGAGCCGTCTTCTCGGACTGAATGTGATCCAGGCACGACGCGCCGTGAGCCACTCGGGCTTCCTTGCCATGGAGAGTTGTCCGATCGGCTGGATGAGCGACAGCAAGGTGCTCTGCAACGGCCTGCCGGCGATGTGGGGCATCGTCGCGGCTTCACTTGCGAAGGAGGGGCTCGTCGGCAATCTCGACATGATCGAACATCCCGCCGGCCTGCTGAGCACCGTGTCGGAGGTCGTCGATCAGGCGGAACTCCTGAAGGACCTGGGACGGGAATGGTATACGCGGACGTTGAACACCAAGCGCCATCCGTCGTGCGCCTACAACCTCGCTGCGATCGAATGCGCGATCGCCCTCGAGGCGCGCATTCCGGACTTCGATCCGCTTCGCGTGAGCAAGCTCGAGATCGAGGGACCGGGGGTCATGCTCTACGTCGCTTCGCGCTTCCAGGCGCTCGATCCCGACGTCTACGAGCAGGTCCGGCAGGAGGCGATCACTCATGTCGCGCTCTGCTTCGATGCCGGCTACGGGATCATGGCTTCGCTGGTCGATGGCGAACTCGGATACCGCCAGTACCTGAATGACCGGATCTTCTCCGACGAGGTGCGGCATCTGCGCTCGCGCATCGAGTTCCGCGCCGACCCGGTGATGCACGCCGCCTACTACGCAGACTATCAGTACGGTGCGCGCGTGCGCGTGACCATGGACGACGGGCGCGTGTACGTGGAGGAGCGCAGGCAGCTTCTCGGCGCGAGGGACAGGCCGTTCGATCACGCCATCAAGTTCCGGGAGGGAGCCTCGGGACTGCTCGATCCGCAGAAGATCGAAGAGGCGATCGGGGCACTGCGCAGTCTGGAACATTGCGAGGACGTTCGCCACGTGACTCGCATTCTGGAAACGTGATCAGGGAGAGGGGAATGAAGGAGTACGCGGATTTCGATGGCCTCGCCTTTGCGGTGACCTGGCCTCCGAACGTCACGTTCGGGGCGGGGGCCGTGGCGAGCCTCGGTGACCGTGCTCGCGCCATGGGGGGAAGGAAGGCACTGCTCGTTACCGATCCCGGTCTCGTGGCGATCGGCCTCGCCGACAAGGTTGCAGGTTTCCTGCGCGCTTCGGGCATCGAGGCCGACGTCTTCGGAAAGGTCAAGCCGAATCCGACCATGGCCGAGGTCACCGAAGGTGTCGCGCGCGTGAGCAGCGGTGGGCACGACTTCATCGTTGCGCTGGGTGGTGGCAGTTCGATCGATGCGGCAAAGGTCATCTCGATGCAGTTGCTGTCAGGGCGCACCATCCAGGAGATCGAGGCCAAGGGCGTCGACGATGCGCCCGGTAGGCCGCTGGGCTTCATTGCGGTTCCGACCACTGCCGGTACCGGTAGCGAGGCGACGACCGGCGCCCTGGTGAAGGACGCGAGCGGAAAGAAGTACCTGGTACGCAGCGTTCGTTGCAGGCCGGCGCAGTCGATCCTCGATCCGGAGCTCACCCGCAGCGTCCCTGCCCGGATGACCGCATCGACCGGAATGGATGCGTTCATCCACGCGGTGGGCGCCTACACCAATACGCAGGTGAACCCGATCGGCGACGTCTGCGCCCAGGAGGCGATCCGGCTCGTGAGCGGCAACCTCCTGCAAGCCATTGGGGACGGCAACGACCTGTCGGCACGTAGCGCGATGATGCTGGCGAGCCATCTTGCCGGGATTGCAATCTCGCAAAAGGGGAACGACGCAATCCACGGACTGAGCACCGCAGTCGAGTCGATGGTCGACTGCACGCACGGCGAGAGCCTGAGCGCATTGATGCCGCACATCCTTCGCTTCAACCACGAGGCTGCGGCGCCGCGCTATGCGCAGATTGCCCGGCTGATGGGGCGCGACGTTGCCGGAAGAACCGTCATGCAGGCTGCAGCGGTCGGGATCGAGGCAATGATCGAGCTTCGGGATGCGGCGGGCACGTGCCGCGCCCTGCGCGAGATTGGCGTGAAGCCGGAGATGGCGGAGCGCCTGACGGAACTGGCCGCCAAGGGACGTTCCACGCTGATCAACTGCCGAAAGCCCGATCGGGAGCAAATCGCCGCGCTCTACCAGGCGGCGATCTGACGATGCTTTCGTGGAGCAACGAGCGATGAAGCGAGAGGATGTCCTTCGTTCCGCCCCCTATCCGATGCTCATCGGCGGCAAGGAGGTGGCGAGCCTTTCCGGCAAGACGTTCGCGTCTTGCGATCCTTCGAACGGCAGGAAGCTGGCCGACGTGTACGAAGCGGGCCCCGAGGACGTCGAGCGGGCGGTCGCCGCCGCGCATGAAGCCTTTCAGGGACCCTGGCGCAGCGTGCTTCCGAAGGACCGATCGCGGATGCTGATGAAGCTGGCCAGGCTGCTGGAGTCGAAGATCGAGGCGATGTCGTGGCTGGAATGCTACGACGCCGGAAAACCCATCGCGGCTTCGAGGGCCTGGCTCAACGGGGCCCCGGGCACCCTCGAGTACTACGCCGGCATTCTGCTCGGGTTGGCGGGCGAGACGCTCGACGTTTCGGATCGTACGCTCTTCGACTACACGGTGCGCGAACCCCTCGGTGTCTGCGGCCTGATCGTTCCGTGGAACTTTCCGCTCAGCATCGCGCTGCTGAAGATGGCGCCGGCGCTGGCGGCGGGCAATTGCGTCGTCGTCAAGCCATCCGAAGTCACGCCGCTTTCGACGGTCGAACTCGGTACGCTGGTCGCGGAGGCCGGATTCCCGCCAGGCGTGGTGAACATCGTCAACGGCCCCGGAGATCCGGTCGGCATGGCGCTGGTCCGCGATCCGAGGGTCGCCAAGATCTCCTTTACCGGCGGTACCGT
The DNA here is from genome assembly GCA_964570955.1 of uncultured Burkholderiales bacterium. Classification (GTDB taxonomy): domain Bacteria; phylum Pseudomonadota; class Gammaproteobacteria; order Burkholderiales; family SHXO01; genus SHXO01. Next base: position 13,049 of record CAZNBS010000005.1, read on the forward strand.
GACCGGCAAGGAGATCTTCCGCGAGGCCGCGTCGACGGTGAAGCGACTGACGCTCGAGCTCGGGGGCAAGTCGGCGTCGCTGGTTTTCTCCGATGCCGACCTGGGAAAAGCGGTAGGAGTTGCCTACAACGACATGGTTCGCAACTCGGGGCAGGTCTGCGGCGCCTGCACTCGCTTGCTGCTGCACGAGTCGATTGCCGACGCCTTCATCGAGGCATTGGCCGCCAAGCTGCGGCCGTTGCGAATCGGCCTTCCGGACGATCCGGCAACGGAGATGGGGCCGCTCGTCAGTCCTGTCCAGCTCGCCCGGGTGACCGACTACCTCGAGATCGGTCGCAACGAGGGTGCGCACATCGAGTCGTACTCCGATCCGCGTTCCCGCCCCGAGCTGGCAAGCGGGTGCTACATCGCGCCGACCCTGATCCAGGGGGCTACGAATGCGATGAGGGTGGCGAGGGAGGAGATCTTCGGGCCGGTGCTCACGGTGATCCGGTTCGGCTCGGAGGAAGAGGCCGTCCGGATCGCGAACGACTCGAGCTATGGCCTGGCCGCGTGCGTCTTCACCAGCGACGCGTCCAGGGCGATGCGCCTGACCCGTTCGCTCAGCGCGGGAACAGTCTGCGTGAACACGGGAGTTCGTTCGTCGGTCGATGCGCCGTTCGGCGGGTTCCGCGAAAGCGGCCTCGGCAAGGAGCGAGGGAAGGAGGCCCTGCTGGACGACACGCAGATCAAGAACGTTCGCTACGGATTGGCTTGAGGTCGTCGATACCGCTTCATACCGTCGAAGGAGGAGCACATGAAAGCGTTGCACAGGTACTTTGGGATCCTGCTGACTACCGCTGTCGCGCTGGCCGCCGGGGTGGGGCCGGTGCAGGCTCAGAACTATCCCGACAAGACCATCCACTTCGTCGTGCCGTGGCCGCCAGGGGGCGCAGCAGACATGATGGCGCGCCTGATCGGCGAAGGCATTGCCAAGGAGCTCGGGCAGAGTGTCGTCGTGGAGAACAAGCCGGGTGCCGGCGGCCTGATCGGCACCGAAGCGGTCGCACGCTCGGCCCCCGACGGCTACACGCTCGTGCTCGGGAGCACCGGCCCCAACTCGATCGCGGGGAGCCTCTACCGCAACCTGCGCTACGACCCGGCCAAGGACCTGGCGGGCGTGACCCAGATCACCGAGTTGCCGCTGCTGCTGATCGTCAATGCGTCGCTGCCGGTGAACTCGGTGGGCGAGCTGATCGACTACGCGAAGAAGAATCCGGGCAAGCTCAATTTCGGATCGGTCGGTGCGGGTACTGCCCAGCACCTGACGTCCGAGATCTTCAAGGCGAAGGCCGGCCTCGACATGGTGCACGTGCCCTACAAGGGAAGCGCACCGGCGTTCACCGGGCTCGTCGGAGGGGAAGTCCAGATGCTCTTCGACAACATCCCCGCCTCCCAGGCGATGATCAAGGCGGGCAAGGTGAAGGCAATCGCGATCAGCAGCCGCAGTCGGTCGCCGGCGTTGCCCGACGTACCGACCGTCGCCGAGTCTGGCCTGCCGGGTTTCCACGTCGTGGCCTGGCAGAACGTCGCAGTGCCCGCGGGTACACCCCCCGCGATCGTGCAGCGGCTCAACAGGGAAATCGTCAAGTTCATCAACACCGACGCGATGCGCAAGCGACTCACGGACATGGGCGCGAACGTCGTCGGCAACACGCCGGAACAGGAAGCGCAGAGGATCCGCGACGAAGTGGCGCAGTGGGGTGCGGCAGTCGCCGCCGCGGGCGTCAAGCTGGACTACTAGCGGTTGCCGCTGCGACGAATGCGCCGAGCCGCCGTTGCCTTGCCATGACGCGAACGATCGTCGAGCCCGAACGACGCACGCCAGTCCTGGGTGAACCGCAAGTCCTGGTCGTGGGTGGCGGCGCGGCCGGAATCGCTGCCGCGTGTGCGGCGGCCCGCAGCGGGGTCGAGACGCTTCTGATCGAGCGCTTCGGATTCCTTGGCGGTACCCTGACCGCCGTCACGCTGGGCGGTTTCTGCGGCACGCATGCAATCGTCGACGACTCGCGACTGGCGCGCGTCGTCGGCGGGTTGTACCTGGACCTGGAGGATCGCCTTCGCAAGCGACACGCGGTATCCGATCCGGTCCGCCACGGTCGCATCTTGGGGGTGCCTTACGACTCGGTCTGCCTGAAGCTGGTCGCTGACGAGATGGTTGCCGGACAAGGGGTGACGACGCTCCTGCACACGCATGTCGTCGGCGTGCGTCGCGAAGGCAACCGGGTCGACGCAGTCATCGTCGAGAACAAGGGCGGAAGGGCGGCGATCTGCCCGCGCGTCGTCGTCGATTGCTCGGGCGACGGAGACGTCGCGGCGTTCGCCGGCGCCGACTACGCGCTCGGCGATGATGGACGAACGCAGGCGGGTTCCACGATGTTTCGCCTCGCCGGAGTCGACACGACAATTGCCGGCAGTCTGACGCGCCCGCAGATTCGCGAGCTGCTCGAGCGTGCCGTGAGCGAGGGCTATCCGCTTCCGAGGACGGCCACGGGCGTGCACGTCAACCCGATCGAAGGCGTCGTGCACCTGAATGTCACGCGACTCGGGCGCCCCGACGGCAGCGCCTACGACCTCACGAACCCGCAAGACCTCACCGAGGCCGAGCGTGTCGGACGGGCGCAGGCGTTTGTCTACGAGGAGGTGTTCCGGCGCTACATCCCGGGTTTCGAGAGAGCGCGCATCGTCGACATCGGCGCGACGGTAGGAATTCGCGAAACGCGGCTGGTCAAGGGCGAAGAGGTCTTGACGGAAGAAGCAGTGAGGAACTGCGTCAAGCCGAAAAGCCGGATCGCCTGCACGTCCTGGCCGCTGGAGACGCACCAGGGAGGCAGAGGGACGACCTGGGAGTTCCTGCCCGACGGAGACTACTACGGCATTCCGTACGGTTGCCTGGTCGTGAGTGGCCTGGAGAACGTCTTCGTTGCTGGCAGGAATCTGTCTGCGACGCACGCGGCGCAAGCGTCGGCGCGAGTGGCGGGGCCGTGCTTCGCGATGGGCGAGGCGGCCGGCGTTGCGGCCGCGATGGCTGCCCGGGGCAATGTTCGCAGCACGGACGTCCCGATCGGCGAACTGCAGCGCGTTCTGGAGCGGCAGGGGGCGATCCTGACACCAGCGCTATGAGAACAATGAACTCGCAGCCGAGCCGGCACGGATCGGGCCTGTGACGAGCAGCCTGGCCGAACAGCAGATCAGGCCGCAGGCAGGTGCTCGATCGCCGAACGCGCCCCGCGTTCGGCGACGTTACGCCACGCTCCCGAACCCCAGGTCCACCGAACCCGCCGGTGGCTCGAGCCCGGCAAGCCGGCAGCCCTGCGCGATCGGTCCGCCGGGCAGCAGGCTGTAGAGGTACTTGATGCCGCCCTTATAGTGGAACTTTTCGTCGAGGGCGTCGCTCAGGTCGCGCAGGTGGAGCGGCTCGTCCTCGTGGCGGGCGAAGAACTCCTGAAGCCCGCGCACGACGGCCCAGTGATCGTCGCCGAGGATCAGGTGCTCCTGTTGGGCGATCTGCTCTGCTCTCGCGCGTGTCCAGTCGGGCGGCGCGTGCGGAAAGCCCGGCGCGGCGGGCTCTCTCTGGACGGGCTGGAACGCGTCCTGAATGCTCGTCATGATGGTCACCTGCAGAAACGAGCTGTGGAATCGAGAAGTATCCTCCTCGACGCAAGGCCTGCCAAGCTCCAGTGCAGTCGCACAGAGAAAAGGAACATGCCGGCACTCTGCGTGCCGCAACCTGACAGGCAGAGGCGTGCGGATGCGCCAGGCCGAATTGCATCGGACCGGGCGAGATCGCGCGTTGATCGAGCAAGTCCGCAGCAAGGACGTGCATCGCAGCCGGGCGGTGAACCGGGCGCACACGCTGGCTTGCCTGCGCCGGGGTATCTCCGAGGCGCAGTTTCTGGCGTTGCTGGTAGTGGCGCGCCAAGGTCGTCCGCACATGTACGTCAGACACGGCCGTGGAAGTGCGGGTTGTTGTCCTGGCGAGCTCGGTGCCGCCCGAGGGGCGCAAGCGCTGGATGATGGTCGAACACGAGCACGCCGCACGGACGCGGGCTTCCGCAAGTGGGGTTAGCGATCGTGAGACGGCGCGCCGCAATTCAGGAGGCGCCGTCTCCGAATCGAAGTCGTAGCTGAAAGCCCGTGGACGAAGCGACCTCAGCGCCCCGGTCCTCCGACTGGAGACGACGGCGGCACGTGACCCCAGTCGCTGATCTGCGAATATGTCTTGATCTCCCAGGCGTCGTCGTCGATGACGATGCCGCCCCAGCCAAACTCGAGCCCGAATCCAGAGGGCGTTTGCACGTAGAACGAGAGCATCCGGTCGTTCGGGTGGCGTCCGATACCGTGAATGAACGCCACGTCGGCCTTCGCGCAACGGTCGTGGGCCAGTCCGACGTCGTCCATGTTCTCGACCTGCACCATGATGTGGTGGATGCGCTTCTCGCTCGGCATGTATGCGGTCGCCAGCGAATGATGTCGCCCGGTGGCCGCGTGCAGGAACGTCGCGTCGATGACCATACCAGGGGCCATCTCCATGCGGATGTAGTCGCTGAGCCTCAGCCCGAGCGTGTTCTTGTAGAACTGCACAGTGCGCTGCGCCCCCGGATCGCGCGCCACTGCCAGCACATGCCCGACACCGAGGCGGCCAGTATTGAAGTTGCCGAGGAGCACTTTCGAGCGGAATGCGCCAGACATCGGAGCACGATGCGCGCCCACGTAGAACTCGTGTTTCAGGCCGTTTGGATCTTCGCAGGCGAACACGCGCTCGACCCGACGGCTGTCTGCGAGCTCGCGGCCCCCATCCGTGACGACGACGCCCGCCGCTCGCAGCCGCTCGACGTACGCGTCCAGCTCGTCGTGGGTGTCGAGTTCCCATCCGGCGGCGAGGAAGTCGTCCTCGCCGGTCTTTGTGATGAGCATGCGCTGCTCGTGGTCGTCCATGCGCAGCGCGAGTGACTTGCCTGGCTCGCGACGTCCTGCCTGAAGTCCGATGACATCGATCGCGAAGCGTTCCCACGCGTCGAGATCGCTCGCCCCAATTACGAAGTACCCGATATTGGACAATTCAGCCACGATCTACTCCCAGAGTTGATTGGTAGTGCGTTGTATGCATGCCGGCCGTCGATCGTCGGTCGCACGTGCGCCAGGTCAGTCCTTCAGGAACGCGATGACCAGACGGTTGAACTCGTCGGCGTGCTCCCACTGCGCCCAGTGGCCACAGCGCGGGAGCACGTGCAGTCGCGCATCCGGCATCAGGTTGATCAGCTTCAGTCCGTGATCGATTGGCACGAAGCGGTCATCGCGCCCCCAGGTGATCAGCGTCCTGTGCCGGATCGTGTGCACCCGCGACGACACGTCCCAACTGGATGGCGGCATCCGCTGCATGCTCGTGACGAAGTTCTTCAGGTGCTGCAGGTTGCCCTGCATGTTCTCCAGCCGACCCTTGCGCAACTCCTCGGTGATCGCGGAAGGGTCGTAGACGAAGCATTCGAGCATGTCGTCGAGGTTCGCGCGCGTCGGCTCGTGATAGAGCCGGAACATCTTGCGGATGCCTTCCTGAGGATTGGGCTGCAGGATGCTCGGACCCATGCCTCCCGGCCCCATCAGAACGAGCCTGCGCAGGCGCTCCGGATGCTCGAGCGCGAAGTTCAACGCCGACGCGCCGCCCATCGAGTTGCCGACGACATGCGCCTCGTCGATCTTCAGCACGTCGAGCAGACCCTTGAGTGCCTGCGCGTTGAACAGCCCACGCGATACCTCTGGCACGATCTCGCCCGACTTGCCGAAGCCCGGGCTGTCCATCAGGATTACCCGATAGCCCGCATCGACAAGGGCGCCGATGTTCCGGTAATAGTTGCTCCAGCCGCCTGCGCCCGGCCCACCGCCGTGCAGCATGACCACCGTCTCGCCCCGGCCGGCCTCGTTGTAGTGGATCGGGAAGTCTCGCAAAGACGCTTCGTTGATCGTTGCGAATCGACTCGTCGATGCCTCGGTCACGTCAGCCATGGTCTGTCTCCTTTCGATTGCCTCGGGAATGCAGTTGTGCACGCCGCGCCCTGGCGAGTGTCAGCGCGGTGTCTTCGACCATGTCTTCCTGCCCACCCACCATGCCGCGGCGTCCAACCTCTATGAGGATCTCGCGCGCGGACACGTGGTACTTCTCTTCGGCGCGCAGAGCGAACAGCAGGAAGCTTCCATAGACTCCTGCATAGCCGAGGGTCAGCGCATTGCGGTCGATGCGGATCGGAAAGTCCATGATTGGCACGACGAGATCCTCGGCCACGTCCTGGATCTTCCAGACGTCGACGCCGGTATCGATGCTCATCCGATCGCAGACAGCCACCAGGACTTCCATGGGCGTGTTGCCGGCGCCGGCGCCGAGTCCGGCGGCAGCCGCGTCGATCCGGTTGGCGCCGGCTTCGATCGCCGCGATGCTGTTGGTCACCCCCATTGCGAGGTTGTGATGGCCGTGAAACCCCACCTCGGTTTCGGGCCTGAGTGCATCGCGCACCGCTCCGATGCGCTCGCGCACGTCGCCTGGAAGCAGATAACCCGCGGAATCGGTCACGTAGACACAATTTGCGCCGTACGCTTCCATCTGGCGGGCTTCCTTCGCGAGTCGCTGCGGGCTGGCCATGTGCGCCATCATCAGGAAGCCAACGGTGTCCATGCCGAGTCGACGCGCCGCAGCGATGTGTTGCGCTCCGATGTCGGACTCGGTGCAGTGCGTTGCCACGCGCAGCGTCGAGACGCCCAGGCCGTGCGCCCTCTCCAGATGGTCCACGGTTCCGATACCGGGGAGGAGAAGGGCCGAGATGCGCGCGCTGCGCATCAGCGGCACTACCGCGGCGAGATATTCCTCGTCCGTATGCAGCGAGAAGCCGTAGTTGACGGATGCGCCGCCGAGGCCGTCGCCGTGCGAGACCTCGATCAGCGAAATTCCGGCGTCGTCGAGTCCGCGCGCGATGTTCTGCATTTGCGCCAGCGTGATCCTGTGTCGCTTCGGATGCATTCCGTCGCGCAGCGTCATGTCGTGGAGGGTGATCCTCCTGCCCCGAAGATCCATGTCCTCTCCGACTGATCAGGCCACGACAGGTTCGAGCGTCAACCTTCCGCCGAGAATCTCCTCGGCGAACATTTCTGCGGTGCGCGCGGCTGCCGCGGTCATGATGTCGAGGTTGCCGGCATACGTGGGCAGGTAATCGCCCAGCCCTTCGACTTCCAGATAGATCGAGACGCGATCACCGTCGATCACCGGGCCGTTGACGAGCCGGTAGCCGGGAACGTATTCCTGTACGTCGGCGATCATCGCGTGGACCGATTCCTCGATCGACGCCGCTCGCGGCTTGCCGTGCACGAGGCAGTGGACGGTGTCGCGCATGATCATCGGTGGTTCCGCGGGATTGACGATGATGATCGCCTTGCCCTTTCCGGCGCCGCCGACATGCTCGATCGCGGCCGCGGTCGTGCGGGTGAACTCGTCGATGTTCCTGCGTGTGCCGGGTCCCGCAGAGCGCGAGGAGACGGTGGCGACGATTTCGGCATAATGAACCGGCTGCACGCGACTGATGGCGTGAACGATCGGGATCGTTGCCTGTCCACCGCAGGTAACCATGTTCACGTTCATCTCACGATTGCCGAGGTGTCCGGCCAGGTTCACCGGCGGTACGCAGTACGGGCCAACAGCCGCCGGCGTCAGGTCGATCATCAGGACGCCCGCGGCGTTGAGCTTGCGGCTGTTCTCCGCATGCGCGTAGGCGCTGGTCGCGTCGAACGCGATCTGGATGGCGTCGGCCGCAATGTGCGGAAGCAGCCCATCGACGCCGTCCGCGGTGGTCGCGAGTCCGAGTTCTCGCGCCTTCGCCAGACCGTCGGAGTCCGGATCGATACCGACCATCCAGATGGGTTCGAGCAGATGGCTGCGTCGCAGTTTTGCAAGCAGATCGGTACCGATGTTCCCGGGGCCGATCAGCGCGCACCTGACCTTCTGCATCATCCGATCTCGCCGTTCAGCCAAAACACACCGAGCAGCGGCCCAGGCCGCCGATCTCCATCTGCAGAAAGTCGCCCTTCTGCACGTTCACCATTCCCGACAGGGCACCGGACAGGATGACCTCGCCGGACTCGAGCGGAACACCAAAACGGCCGAGCGTATTGGCGAGCCAGGCGACCGCATTGACGGGGCTGCCCATGCTTGCCGCACCCGCGCCAAGCCCGATGATCTGCCCGTTGCGTTCCATCACCATTCCGCAACTGTAGAAGTCGAATTCGTGCGGCGCGACCATGCGGTCGCCGAGTACGAACACGCCGCAACTGGCGTTGTCGGCGACGGTGTCCTGGATCCGGATCTTCCAGTCGCGAATGCGCGAATCGACAATCTCGAAGCAGGGGAGCACGCCTTCGGTGGCAGCAAGCACCTCGGCGGCCGTCACGCCCGGACCGCGCAGCGTCCGCTTAAGTACGAAGGCGATCTCGGCCTCCGCCTTCGGCTGGATGAGGCGGTCGATCGCGACGACGCTCCCGCGCCCGTAGGCCATGTCGTCGAGCAGGACACCGAAGTCTGGCTGCTCGACGCCGAGCATCATCATCACGGCGTGACTGGTCACGCCGATCTTCTTGCCGATCACCCGGCTGCCGTGGTCGCACCGCAACTCGATCAGTCGGCGCTGTACACGATAGGCATCCTCGATCGTGAGATCCTGGTTCCGCTCCGTCAACGGTTCGAGGGTCCGACGCTGCATGAGCGCGTCGAACAACTCCCGGCTGTGCGCGAGGATAGCGTCGTCGATCATCATCGATTGGCGGGCCATTCGAATCAGTCCGGGTAGCGCGGCAGCTCGTACATGCCGGGAGGCAGTCCCTGCCCAAGGTGGAATCCGCCGAGCATGCCGGCGAAGTCGTCCGCGTTCTGCGTGGTGTGATTGGCCGCGACGAGCATGTCGCGCAGAACGCGTTGCATCGGATTGTTGCGATAGATGCCGCGCGCAGAGTTCGCTTTGTGCAGCAGCAGCACCGCCTGCTCGCACTCGCGGCCGACGCGTGCGATGTCAAGGATGTGCTCGATGCGCAATGCCTCCGGCACCTTCTCGCGGCGCTCGACGATGGGCCGGGTCTCCGCCATGATCTGCAGCAACCGGGCGCGTGACGACCTGACCAGCGCGATCGCGTTGCCCAGGCGGTCCTTGACATACGGGCTGAGCGCGACCGACCCGGGAACCATGATTCCCTGCCGCTTCCGGGTATGCTCGATGAAGTGGTCGATCATCGCCTGCGCGAAGCCGACGATTGCCGACGACACCGATGCGAAGAACACCTGGTTGAACGGATACCAGTACTCGACCGCCATGTCCGGCCGAGGCTCGTACTCGACGATGCTGTGGGAGCGATAGTCCGGGACAAAGGTGTCGGGCTTGAGCTTCACGCTCTTGCTGCCCGTGCCGCACAGTCCCATCGTGAACCAGTCGTCGATCTGCTCGTAGTCGTTGCGCGAAACGAGGAATGAACGATGGTCGACGAAGCGGGTTTTCTCGTCGAAGACGCGCGCGCCGATGTACGCCCCGCCTCTTGCGTGGTCGGTGCCGCTGGAGGTGCCCCATGTGCCATTGAGGACCCAGCCGCCGTCGACCTTCCTGCAGGTGCCGAATGGCGCATACGACGACGCAACCAGTGTCTCGCTGTCGCGCGACCAGATGTCGGCGCAGGCGCGCTCCGGCATTTGCCCGAACTCCCACTGGTGTACGCCGAGGATCATCAGGTTCCAGCCGCTCGAACAGCATCCGCGGCCGACCTCCATCAGTACGCGCATGAAGGTGACCGGATCCATCTGGTAGCCGCCCCATTTGCGCGGCTGCATGATCCGGAAGAATCCGGCTTGCCTGAAGGCGTCGATGACCTCGTCGTCCACGCGCCGGGCCTGCTCGATCGCATCGGCGCGTTCGCGAAGCATCGGCACCAGAGCGCGCGCGCGCGCGACGAGCTCGTCGGCGGAGGGAATCTCCGCGTCTGCGGCAGCGGCCGCCCGGGTATCAATACTCTCCATCTGATCCTCCTCCCACTGTCTGCAACTTCATGTTCGAAACGGGACAACCTGTCGCGCAGGTCGCGCTCGCGTACGAGGCGCCAATCTGGTACCTCACCAGATCCACTCGATCGGTTGCTCGGTGCTGCACCTCAACGGGGCAAGCTGACGGAAGCAGCCGTCGAGATAGATGAGCCCTTCGCGGGCGCCACCACCGGAGTCATCGTCGGAACGATGAACTGCGATGACGTCGCCGAGGAACATCGAATGCGTGCTGGCAGGAATCGTCTCCGTTACGTCACACACCAGTGTCACGCACGCGCCCTCGAGAGCAGGCGCGCCCGCGAGCGTTGACCAGCGACCCTCTGCGAAGCGCGTTTCGCCCATCACGCCCGGCTCCATGCCGGCAAAACGTCTCGCGAGTCCGATCGCTTCGCCGGGCAACACATTGACGCTTAGCCGACGGCTGGCAACGATCGCGTCGTGCGTGCCGGTCTTCCGGTTCAGGCAGACGAGCAAGCGTGGTGGATCGGCCGTGATCGAGCAGACGGCGGTCGCCGTCAGGCCAGAACGCCTGCCGGGCGTCCCGGTGGCCACGATGCAGACCGCGCCTGCAAGCGACCTCATCGCAGCGCGAAAGGTGCTCACATCGACCGGCGCTGCCTTCGCTGCGGCGATTGCCGTCATCGTTTCCATGCGTACTTTGCTCTCCACCCAAATGGCTGACGCAAAACTCATGCCAGAGAAGTCTCGCCACTCCGCAGCCTGCCGTAGGCACATCACATGGTGCGACGCAACCTAGAGCTAGAGTGAAGGGAAATCGAGCGGGATTGCTGCGATTGCATATGGCATGTGGTGGGTGATGGAGAACAGGCAAGACCGTTCTGCAGCCCTTGCGGTTGAAGAAAAATATTCTTACCGTTCAGAAAAATCCTTATGGTGAGGCGATGAGCAATACCGCTATCGAGATCACTCAGTCCGCCGGAGCCAGGCGGCCAACTCATGCCGAGCGGGGGGCGTCACTTGCGTTCAGCGATCTGGACCCCCGGGCCCTGACCGAACGGTTCCACTTCGACCTCAAGGCAGGGTGCATCTGGCTGGATACCCAGCGAGTGCTGATCCTGCAGGCCGAGTGGTTCGTCGAGCTTCGGCGCGAGCTGGTTGTGACGCTGGGGGTCCGGAAGGCGCGTGGATTGATCACCCGGCTGGGTTACGCCGCGGGCTGCCGTGATGGGCAACTCGCGATCAAACTGCATGGGAGCCGTCCGCTTCGTGAGATCGTCGACTCCGGGACCCTGCTGCATGCGTTGCAGGGAACGGTCGCCGTGGTGCCGCTCGTCTACGAACTCGACCTGGACGCGCACCACTGTCACATGGAGTTCGCCTGGAAGAACTCGATCGAGGATCACGCCCAGCTGAGGACCGCGAAACAGACAGGCGAACCGACCTGCTGGATGGAGATCGGCTATGCGTCAGGTTTCCTGACCACGTGCCTCGGATCGTCCGTCGTCGTGCGTGAGACCGAATGCGCGGCGCTGGGCCACTCAGGTTGTCGATGCGTTGCCAGATTCGAGGACGAATGGGACGATCCGTCCGGGGACGTCGAGTATCTTCAGGCGTGGTCGGCGGCGGCGCCACCGGACGTCGTCGTTGCAGGGCAGCCCGAGACCAACGTCTGCGATGAGGGATCCGGCTGCGCTGAAGCAGCCGGGAACGGGCCGACATCCGTGGAGCCGAGCGTGCTGGGTCGCTCGGCTGCGTTCAACGGCGTTGCGCAGAAGATCGAGCGGGTGGCGGGAACGGAGGCCACCGTCCTGTTACTCGGCGAGAGCGGGGTTGGCAAGAGTCTGTTCGCGCGTGAGATCCATCGGCGTGGCAAGCGGGCCGACGGTCCCTTCATCGAACTGAATTGCGCATCGCTCCCCGAGACGCTGCTCGAGTCCGAGTTGTTCGGTGTTGAGCGCGGCGCCTACACCGGAGCGAATGCGAGCCGCGCTGGGCGCTTCGAACGCGCGGCTGGCGGAACGCTGTTTCTCGACGAGATCGGCACGCTCGGATTCACCGCGCAGGGGAAGCTGCTGCGGGTGTTGCAATCGGGCGAATTCGAACGCCTGGGTGGCGGCAAGACACTGCGCGGCAACGTGCGACTGGTGGCCGCGACCAACGAAGACCTGCGCAGATCGGTCAACGAAGGGCGCTTCCGTCTGGACCTCTTCTATCGTCTGAATCTCTTTCCGATCGAAGTGCCTCCGCTGCGCGATCGACGCGACGACCTGCCCTTGCTCATCGATCACTTCCTCGAGCGCTACCGGGAGCGATATGGCAGGCGCCATCGGATGTCCATCAGCCCGCGTGCTTATCGCACGCTGCTCTCGCATTCGTGGCCCGGCAACGTGCGGGAACTCGAAAATGTGCTCGAGCGCGCGGTGATCCTGGTAAACGATGGCGAAACCCTCGATCTGCATCACCTGTTCACAGACCCGACCGAGTTTCCCGCCGAGGAGGGACTGCTGATCGACGACACAGGGCGCCTTGTGGGGACGCGCCAGAGCTCTCGCGCTGATGCGGATAACGCGGAGGACACGGTTGCCGGTGCCGCATCCGTTCAGGACTGGGCGCGACGTGCGCTGGACGACTGCGACGCCCTGGGTCTGTCGGGGTTGGAGCGCAAGCTCGTGATGGCCGCGTTGCGCGAGGCTGGAGGAGACGTCCGGATGGCCGCACGCAAACTCGGCCTGACCCGCGCCCAGATCGACTACCGATTGAAGAAGTGGGGCGAGACGCCCGCCTGATGCCGCATCGACGTCCGTGAGCCGGCTCCTGACCGGTTCATGAGCCAGGTCGATTCCGGATAGATCCCCAGGTTGGTTTTCTGGATCCGACGGGAGCGGGGGGCGCCCGCGGAAGTTGTCCGCGAACACCTCGCGGCTAGGGTTTTCACCAATACGCAGCCTCCTGGTTGACTGATAAGGTTCCTTATATAACACTATGCTGATAATCAGCATAGGATGTAAGGGACTCGATAGCCGCCGTGTTCAACCCGCTGTCCAAGCCCGGATTGTTGGTACGGAGACTGCATCAGATATCGGTGCGGCTGTTCGAGTCGTTCACCGTTGACCTCGCGATGTCTCCGGTCCAGTACGGCGTGCTGCAGGCTGTCGTAGACAACCCGGGCATCGACCAGGCCTCGCTGACGCAGATCGCCGATGTCGATCGCACCTCGGGGGTTCGTCTGGTCGATCGTCTGGAAGATCTCGGCCTGGTCAGGCGCGAAGTGTGCTCCGAGGATCGGAGGGTTCGCCGTCTGTATGCAACGCCGTTGGCCGAGCCGCTGATCCGGAAGGCCGACGCGGGTGCCGAGGCTTCGCAGCGCGCACTCCTTTCTCCTCTGAATACGGCTGAGCGCGAGGAGTTCATGCGCATGCTGCGGGTACTGGTTTCGGTTCACGCCGCGGAGGGCTATGCCCTGCACGAAGGCGCGAACCAGGCAGTCAACGAGCCACGCCCATGAATGCGCTTCGCCTTACGGTTGCCTGCTGGGACTACGACCGTGTTCGCCCCCTGATGGATGGGCGCGTGAGAGTGGACGGTGCACGCCTTAACGTCCTGCCACTGACTCCCGAGGAGACCTTCTTTCGCGCGTTCCGCAACGCCGAATTCGAGGTGAGCGAGCTTTCGCTCTCCTCAACGCTGATGATGATCTCGCGCGGTGAATGCGCCTACACACCGATCCCGGTCTTCCCCTCGCGCTCCTTCCGTCATTCCTGCATCTACGTGCGTCAGGGCAGTGGTATCGAGCGGCCCGATCAGCTCAGAGGTTGTCGTGTGGCGATTCCCGAGTACCAGGTGACAGCGGCCATGGTGGCGCGAGGCCTGCTGGCCGATGAGTATGCCGTTCAGCCGAGTGATCTGAAATGGGTGCAGGCAGGGCTGGAGCAGGTGGGTCGGGAGGACAAGATCCGCTTTGAGCCGCCCGCAGGCGTTTGCATCGAAAAGGTACGCGACCGGACCATTGTCGAGTTGTTCGAGCAGGGCGAGGTCGACGCGATGATCAGTCCCCGCGCACCGCGCAGCTTCGATCCTGCCGGCGGCGGCGCGATCCGGCGGCTTTTCCCCGAGCCAGGGTTGGTCGAAGCCGCCTACTACCGAAAGACGGGGATCTTTCCGATCATGCATGTGCTGGGCATCCGCAACGACATCCTGACTGCGAATCCATGGCTGCCGGGAAGTCTGGTCAAGGCCTTTACGCTGGCAAAGAACATGGCGCTGGCCGAACTTGCAGATGCCACTGCGCTCAAGGTGGCCTTGCCCTTCCTGCCCGCGCACGTGACCGAGGCCCATCGACTGTTCGGGCCCGACTTCTGGGCCTATGGCCTGGAGGCCAACCGCAAGTCCCTGGAAGCCGCCGTGCGCTGGTCACATGAGCAGGGGTTGTCAGTGAGGCGCCTGGGCATCGAAGAACTGTTTGCCCCGCAGTCACTGGCGAGCTGCAAGGTCTAACAGGCGATGGCCGATCAGCGCACCGTGATCGTTGGTGCAGGGCAGGCGGGAGGGACAGTGGCCGCCACCTTGAGGCACCTTGGCTACACGGGTTCGATCACCGTGGTCGGCGACGAGCGCTGGCTGCCTTACGAGCGACCGCCACTCTCGAAGGCGCTTCTTCGAGGTTCGCTCGAGATCGACAGGATCTTTCTGCGGCCTGCAGCCTTCTATGCCGAACAGGGGATCAGGCTTCTCACGGGGCGGCACGTCTGCGCCATCGACCGTACGCGGTGCCTGTTGGAACTGGATGAAGGCGACGCTGTGGGATACGACCAACTGGTGATCGCCACCGGTGCGCGCGCCCGTCGCCTGAGCGTTCCGGGTGCCGAATGCCTGGAAATCCACGTGCTGCGCAGCATCGATGATGCGCTTGTGCTGCGCGAGGCGCTGCTGTCATCGGCCCGGGTGCTGATCGTCGGCGGTGGCTTCATTGGAATGGAGATCGCGGCCGTTGTGCGCTCGCTTGGCCTGTCGGTCACGGTGATCGAAGCGGCGCCGACTCTGATGGCGCGCACCTTGCCCCCGGAAGTTGCCGCGTTTCTGGCCGGTGTGCACGTCGACCGAGGCGTGGCGATTCACACCGGTGTTGCGGTACGGGGTTTCTCACCGCGTCCGGGTGGCGGTGTCGTCGCGCAGACGAGCATGGGTCCCGTCGAGGCCGATGTGGTGGTCGCCGGTATCGGCGCGATCCCGAACACCGAATTTGCCGAAGCCGCGGGTCTGGCCGTCGAGGATGGTCTGCTGGTCGACGAGTTCGGGCGCACCGACGATCGACGCATATGGGCAGCCGGCGACGTGACGCGCCACTTCAATCCGTTGCTCGGCCGCCGTGTGCGTCTGGAGTCGTGGAAAAACGCGCAGAACCAGGCCATTGCGGTGGCGAAGGCCATCGCAGGGCAACCGGCGCCTTATGCCGAACTCCCATGGCTCTGGAGTGACCAGTACGACCTCAACCTGCAACTGTCCGGCGTGCCCCGGGGCGACGAGCACTTCGTCTGGCGTGGTACACCGGATGACGGGCGTTTCACGGTAATCGGTCTGAGCGGCGAGACGCCGTCTCTTGCGATTACCGTGAACCAGGGTCGCGAAATGCGATTCGCCCAGCAGTTGATCGCACGTGGTACCCCTGTCGATCCGTTACAGCTCGCGGATGTCCGCATCCCGCTGCAACGCATGGCCGCCTGACTGGGCCCCAATCATGGGACCGATCGAACATCGACTGCCCGCCTGCCGCGATCTCTTCTATGGCGGGAAGTGGCACGTGCCGCTGGGTGGTTATACCCGAACCGTCGATCCGGCCACGCAAACCGATCTCGGCCCCGTGGCCGAAGCCAATGCGGCAGACGTGGATGCCGCTGTGCGTGCTGCCCACGAGGCATATCCGTCCTGGAGGAGTCTGGCTCCGGCGGAACGTGGAGCGCTACTGCGACGACTGGCGGAACGGGTGCGCGCCTGCGCCGACGAGTTCGCCTTCCTCGACGCGATCAACTGCGGCAACCCGATACGCGAGATGGGCCGTGATGCCGATGTCGCGGCGGCACAGCTGGATTACTACGGTGGTCTCGTGCGCGAGCTCAAGGGCGAAACGCTTCCACTGGGCGATCAGGCCATCAACTACTCCGTTCGCGAGCCATGGGGTGTCGTGGCACGCATCGTCGCCTATAACCATCCCCTGATGTTTCTGGCCGGCAAGCTGGCGCCGGCGCTGGCCGCCGGCAACACCGTCATCCTGAAGGCGCCCGCGCAGGCCCCGCTGTCGGCATACCGTCTGGCCGAACTGGTTGCCGAGGTCATGCCTGCAGGCGTCGTCGGCATTCTCAGCGGCGATCGCGAATGCGGGCAGGCACTGGTGTCGCATCCACTGGTGCGGAGGGTCGCGTTAATCGGTTCGACTGCGACCGGCGCGGCGGTCCTGCGAGGCGCAGCCGACAAGATCATGCCGGCCCAACTGGAACTCGGCGGCAAGAATCCGCTGATCATCTGTCCGGATGCCGACCTGGAGCGCGCCCTCGACGGTGCCGTTTCCGGCATGAATTTCACCTGGGCAGGGCAGAGCTGCGGTTCGACGTCGCGCTGCTTCGTGCATCGGTCGATTTACGACGTCGCGATCGAAGGCATTCGCCAGCGGGTGATCGAGCGCCACCGTTGCGGGCTCCCCACCGATCCCGCCACCACGATGGGTTGCCTGATCTCCAGGGCGCAATTCGACAAGACGATGGGTTTCATCGAGTCGGCCCATGCCGAAGGGGCGCGGCTCGTGTGCGGCGGCGGTCGTCCTGCCGACCCGGCGCTGTCCCGAGGCTGGTTTGTCGAGGCCACGGTATTCGCCGACGTGACTCCGTCCATGCGCCTCTCTCGGGAAGAGGTCTTCGGCCCCGTGCTCGCGATGATCCCCTGGGATAGCGAAGACGAACTCGTCGAGCAGGTGAACGCACCTGAATATGGCTTGACGGCATCCATCTGGACCCGCGACCTCGCGCGCGCCCACAGGCTGGCAGCTCGCGTCGAATCCGGCTACGTCTGGATCAATCACGCGAGCTCGCATCTGCCGGGTGCCGACTTCGGTGGCTACAAGCGTTCCGGACTCGGGCGCGAGGAAGGCCTGTCGGAGCTGCTCGCATGGACACAGTCGAAGAATGTCTTTGTCTCGCTCGGCTGAGCCGGGCGCTCGAGGAGTCAATCGGTGAAAGCAACGATCCCAAAGCCGCCTTTCGAGACGACCGCGAATGCGCTGGAGGCCTTCACCAGCGAACTGAACACGCGGTACCACATGATGGGGCAGTGGCAGGACGAAGGTTTGCTCAAGAGCATGATGGGTGGCGCAAAACCCGTCGGTGAACCCACAGTCTGGCCCTGGGCGGTCACCGAGTCGAAGCTGCTCGAGGCGTGCGACGTGCTCCCGGAAAGCATGGGGGCGCGACGCAGCCTCCTGATGCTCAACCCGGGCATCAAGGGCAAGAACGGCACCACTAACAACCTGTTGATGGGCGTACAGCTGGTCAAGCCAGGCGAGGTTGCCTGGGCCCACCGCCATTCGATCTCCGCACTGCGCTTCGCGATCGAGGGCTCTCGGGATCTGTACAGCGTCGTCGACGGCGAGCGGCTTGCGCTCGAGACCAACGACCTGGTCCTGACGCCGAGCTGGACCTGGCACGACCACCACAACGAGAGCGATCGCCACGGGCTGTGGATCGACGTCCTTAACGTGCCACTCCTGGTAAGCCTCGGCCAGGTCGGCTTCGAACCTTACGGTCACGCGGAGCAAACGCTGCAGAGGAACAGCGATTACATCAGCTCGCGCGCCGGAATCGTCCGCCCGACCTGGGAGCAGCGGCCGGTGCGCAACTACCCGCTTCGGTATGCGTGGTCGGCGGTCAGCAAGGAGCTGGAACGTCTGCACGATGCAGCGGGATGCCCCTTCGACGACGTCAACCTGGAGTACGTGAACCCCATGACAGGCGGTCCAGCGTTGCCGACGATGCGCTGCTGTGTCCAGTTGCTGCGCCCCGGATTCGAAGGACGTTCGCAGTGCCGCACCTCAAGCACCGCGTATTTCGTCATCGAGGGCGAGGGCACCACCGTGGTCGACGGCAAGGAGCTGCGTTGGGGGCCGCGAGATGTCATCGCCGTGCCGAACGCCTGCGTCCGCCAGCACTTCAATCGATCGACACGCGACCGGGCCGTGCTGTTCTCGGTCAGCGACTCGCCGCTGCTCGAGGCCATCGGTCTTTATCGCGAAGACCCGGCCCTGCCGTTGGCCGCTCTACCCGCTGTGCCCGCGCGCCCCGTGCGTGCGTGAATTTTCCCAGGAGGCCGTCCGATATGGATTCCCAACTGCACCTGCGCGTGGCAGAACTCTACACGCGCCATTCCGAGATCATCAGCGACAATCATCTCGAGCAATGGCCAGACCTCTACACCGAGGACTGCCTCTACAAGCTCGTTTCACGCGCCAACTTCGACCGCCAGCTCCCCCTGGGAACGATCCTGTGCGAAAGCCGTGGCGCCCTGATCGATCGCGTGACCGCAATTCGCAACACCATGGTCTACGCGCCGCGAAGCATCATCCACACCGTGAGCAATGCGCGGCTGACCGAAGTGGCGACCGACGGCGCGCTGTCGGCGCGCAGCATGTTCTGCGTCTGGCAGACCCTCCCGGACGGCCAGAGTCACCTTCAACTGGTTGGGCGAAGCTTCGATCGCATTGCCGTCAACGGCGAAGAACTGCGGTTCCGGGAGCGTATCGCCGTCTTCGACTCGGAACTCGTTCCTGGATCCATTGTCTACCCCATCTGAAAGCAAGCCCAGGAGACCGCAGTATGGACACCGCCTCTAAAGCACCATTCGCACCACGGGCGCCGCGCGCCTGGCCTACGGAAGACTGCTCCCGCATTCCGAACTGGATCTACTCTGATCCGGATCACTATCAGGCCGAACTGGACCGCATCTTCTACGGGCCGTTCTGGACCTTCGTCGGACTCGAGTGCGAGGTGCCCAATCACGGAGACTGGAAGCAGGCTGTCGTGGGCGAACGCGCAGTGATCCTGACGCGCGCCAGGGATGCTCAGGTGCACGTGGTCCTCAACAGTTGCGCACATCGGGGGGCACAGATCTGCAACAAGGCGTTCGGCCACGACAAGGAACTGATGTGCCCCTACCATCAGTGGACCTTCGACCTGAACGGCGACCTGTTGGGCGTGCCGTTCCGTCGGGGTGTCAAAGGCAAGGGCGGCTATCCGTCGGACTTCGACCCCAGAAAGCATCCGCTGCGCAAACTCAAGGTGGAATGCGTCAACGGCGCGGTCTTCGCGAGTTTCGACGAGCGCACCCTGCCGATGAAGGACTACCTCGGCGACGAACTCTACAAGCGCCTGACGCGCGTTTTCGACGGCCGCGAACTCAAACTTCTGGGCCACCAGCGACAGAAGATCAAGGGCAACTGGAAGCTCTATCCGGAGAACATGAAGGATTCGTACCACGCCACGTTGCTGCACGTCTTCCTGATCAGTTTCGGCCTGTATCGAATCGATCAGAAGGGCGAATTGCTACAGGATTCGCGCACGCTCGCGCACAACGTCGTGAGCTCGCGCGCTAACAGCAGCGAGACGAAGGAGGCCAGGGAGATGAGGTCGCTCAAGGCCGATTTCCAGCTCAACGACATGCGGATCGTGACGCCGGTCAAGGAATACGATGACGACGTCACGATCCAGAACGTGACGATGTTTCCCGGTCTCACGGTGCAGCAACAACAGAACCTGCTGCAGTGCCGCAACGTGATCCCGCGGGGACCGAACGAATTCGAGTTGTCATGGACGTACTTCGGCTACGCCGACGATACCGAGGAGATGACGCAGCGCCGCCTGCGTCTGGCGAACCTCACCGGCGCGGCTGGTCTGATCTCGGTGGACGACACTGAGGTATTCGAGTTCTCCGGTGCCGGCATGCGTCCCAATGCGGATCGTGACTGCGTCGTCGAGCTTGCCGGCCGTTCACCCGAACCTCCCAGGGAGTTCGGTGACATGGTTTCGGAAGGCCCGATCAGGGGTTTCTACGATTTCTACAGACGCATCATGTTCAACGATTGAGGTTAAGCCATGTCCGGGATTCGCTTCGAATCGGTCGCGAACGTCGACGACATCGAGCCCGGCCAGGGCCTGCGATGCATCGTAGGCGGTCGGGCCATCGCGCTGTTCAATGTCGATGGTCGATTCCATGCAATCGACGACCGCTGTTCTCACGACGACGCGTCGCTCGCGGAAGGCTGGCTGGAGGGCTGCGAAATCGAGTGCCCGTTGCATCAGGGGCGCTTCGACGTCACCAGCGGCAAGGCAACGGCTGCGCCCTGTGTCGTGGATGTCTCGACCTATCCGATACGCATCGAAGATGGGCGCATCTCGGTCGCCGTCCCGATCTGACCCGTTCTGATGGCGCCGCCTCCCGAAGGCTGGAGGCGGCGCCTCGCGCGACCGAAGGAAACCATGAAGCGTCGCAGCCTCAAGATCATCCACGACGAGCACGCGTCGCTGGCCGCCGTGCTGCACTCGGCGCGCATGATGGTGGATCGCGGACCGACCGGCGATCACAGGAGCTTCTTCGAGACGTTGCGAGCCATGCTGTTCTACATCGACGAGTTTCCCGAGCGTCTCCACCATCCGAAGGAAACCGGGCTTCTGTTTCCGCGCGTGGTGCAGTCGGTGCCCGCGTTGAGCGCAACGGTGGCGCAGCTGAACCGCGACCACGACTTTACCGAGACGGCGGTGCGCGACCTGGGGCATTTGCTGCTGGCCTGGGAGTTGCTCGGCGATGTGCGCAAGACCGCCTTCGTCGACGGCTTCACCCGCTATCTCGAACGGTATCTGACGCACATGCAACTCGAGGAGCGCGAGATCCTTCCCGCTGCGGAGAAGCATCTCGGTGAGGCTGACTGGCAGATACTCGATGCCGCATTCGAGCAGAACCGTGATCCGCTGACCGGCAACTACAAGCCCGATCCGCAGTTCGCGGAGCTCTTCTCGCGCATTCTGCGCGGGGCGCCAGCACCGATCGGGCTCGGGAACCGCTGACCCTGCAGTGACGGGTGCGAAGTGCGCCGGCAACGAGGGATCCGGCACTCGCCGATGCTCAGGCGCCCCGGGAACGCCAAGTCGCCCCGGGCTTTCACGACGCGCAGCAACGCGACACATTAGTCCGAAGTTCCGACCCAGCTGAGCCGCTTGCAGGCACCTGATCCGAGTCAGATCAATGAGATAGACGTAATTGTCGGCTGAATTTTGAATATCACGTGGACATGCATATCCACCTCCTCCCCAACCGAGGCTCGCCGCCCACCGTTTTACTGCGCGAGTCGTATCGCGAGGGATCGAAGGTGCGCAAGCGAACGCTGGCCAATCTCTCGAGCTTGGCGGCTGCGCAGATCGAAGCCATGCGCGCCGTGCTGGCTGGCAAGGCCGTGCAGCCGATCGCGCAAACGTTGGAGATCACCGGCTCGCGCCCGCACGGCCACGTGCAGGCGGTGCACGCCGCGATGCGTCGGCTGGAGGTGGCCTCGTTGCTGGACACCAAGCCCTCGCCCGAGCGCGACCGGGTGCTCGCCATGATCGCCGCGCGCATCGTCGCGCCTTCACCGAAACTGGCCATCACACGCTGGTGGCACACGACGACGCTGGCCGAGGAGTTCGGCGTCGTCGACGCCGACGAGAGCGACCTGTACGCGGCGATGGACTGGCTGCTTGAGCGCCAGGAGCGAATTGAGAACAAGCTCGCCGCGCGCCACCTCGCCGAAGGTGGCCTCGTGCTCTACGACCTGTCGTCGAGCTACTTCGAGGGCACGACCTGCCCGCCGGCGCGCCTGGGCCACAGCCGCGACGGGCGCCGCGGGATGTTGCAGGTCAACTACGGCTTGCTCACCGATGCGCGCGGCTGCCCGGTGGCCGTATCGGTGCACGAGGGCAACGTCGCCGACAGTGCGACGTTCCTGCCGGCGGTGCAGCGGCTGCGCGAGCGCTTCGGCGTGGGTGAGCTCATGATGGTGGGCGATCGCGGCATGATCGGACACAAGGCGATCGAGGAGTTGCGCAGCCACCAGGGCATCGGCTGGATCACGGCGCTCAAGAGCGGCTCGATCCGCGCGCTCATCGAGCAGGGGCAGCTGCAGCTCGGGCTGTTCGACGAGCGCAACCTCATCGAGCTCGCCTCGCCCGAGTACCCGGGCGAGCGGTTCGTGGCATGCCGCAATCCGCAACTGGCGAAGCTTCGTGCGTTCAAGCGCGAGGATCTGCTGCGCGCTACCGAGAAGAATCTGCAGGCGATCGAAGATCGCGTCCAGGCGGGCCGGCTCGAGGGGGCCGATGCGATCGGCCTGCGCGTGGGTAAGGTCGTGAACCAGTACAAGGTCGCCAAGCACTTCGAACTGGAGATCGAAGACCGAAGCTTCAGCTTCGCGCGCAAGGAGCAGGTGATCGCTGCCGAAGCCGCGCTCGATGGAATCTACATCATCTGCACCTCGGTGGGCATCGAGCGTATGGATGCGCCCGAGTGCGTACGCAGCTGCAAGGCGCTGGCCAACGTGGAGCGGGCGTTCCGGTCGCTCAAGACGGTGGACCTGAAGGTGCGTCCCATCCACCACCGCACGGAAAATCGCGTGCGCGCGCACATCTTCCTGTGCATGCTCGCCTACTACGTCGAGTGGCACATGCGCGAGGCGTGGCGCGAGTTGATGTTCGCCGACACCGAGCAGCACGCAAAAGCGAGCCGCGATCCGGTGGCGCCGGCCAGGTGCTCAGCCAAGGCGCTGGCGCAGGCGGCGAGCCACGCGCTCGACGACGGCACGCCCGTGCACAGCTTCGCCACGCTGATGGCCGAGATGGCCACCGTCGTGCGCAACACCTGCCGCACGCCCCGCGCCGAGGCCGAGGCGCCGACCTTCGAGATCGTCACGACCGCCAACGCCAAGCAGAAGCGCGCCCTCGAGTTGATTCAGAACATCGAGCCGTAGACAGAACGCGGAACCTCGATCTCGCGCCATGTCATTGGCGCACAAGGCAAAACCCGCTACCGGGGCGCTGGAACTTCAGCTTACGAGTACAACATGGTGCATCTCAATCGCCGCAAGCTGATGGCCGCTTCATTGGCCAGTGTGTTGGCCCAGTCCACATGGGCCCAATCGCTGCCTTCGACTGCGCGCATCCTCGTCGGCTTCCCGCCCGGTTCGGGGCCAGACCTCGCAGCCCGCCAGCTTGGCCTCGCCCTCACGGGCAAGCTGGCCTCGGTCGCCGTGGTGGAGAACCGCACCGGCGCCTCGGGCAACATCGCGGTCAGTGCTGCGCTCAGTGCCGCGCCCGACGGCATGACCCTGCTGTCGAACCCCAGCGGCGTGATGACAGTCAATCCGCACATTTTCCGCAAGCTCGCCTTCTCGCCGTTCACGGACCTGACGCCTATCAGCACCACATGCCGCTATGAACTCGCTCTGGCGGTCGGGCCGGCTGTGCCGGAATCGGTGATGACACTGACCGATTTCAGCGACTGGACGCGCCAGCAGCGTCAGCCCGTGGCCTATGGGTCGTCGGGCGGCAGTCTGTATCTGCTGGGCTACGCGTTCGGCCGCAGTCAGAAGCTCGACCTGATCCACGTGCCTTACCGGGGTGCCGGACCCATGCTCGTCGATATCCAGGCTGGGCAAGTGCCTGCCGGCACCGGCTCGCTGCCCGCGCTGATGGCGCAAGCCGGCAGTGGCAAGCTGCGCGTGCTCGCCAGCACCGGATCGGCGCGGTCACGCTTCTTTCCCTCTGTCCCAACATTCGAGGAACAAGGCGTGCATGGGCTGGCCATGCGCGAGTGGCACGGCATCTACGTCGCGGGAAAGCCGACCCTGGAGGTCATCGCGCGGCTGGTGACGCTGGTGCAGGCAGCGGTGAACTTACCGTCCTTCGTCGAGGCCATGGGTAAGATGGGTTTCGAAGCCGCAGCCTCGTCGCCAGAGGAGTTGGACCGGCTGGCACGCAGCGATTCCGAGCGCTGGGGCGAGATTGTCAAGGCATCGGGCTTCGTTCAGGAAAACTGAGCGGTGAAACCCTCGCACGGATTCTGGTCCGCCTAGCCGCGCTACGCCTCGTCTCCTTCCCGTCGGCACGCGTTCCGGCGCCGTCGTCCGTGCGTACAGAGAAAAGCGCAGGAACATCTGCCGCGAATAGCCGAGTACCATCACAAAGGCCATCAGCGAGCGGCGCGCCCGCCCGATCACGAGATGGCCGAAGTGCCCCCAGTCGACCTGCGCCTGTTCGGCTGGCAGCGTGCGCAGCCGCAGGTAGGCTTCGACGGGGCGCCCCAGCTCAGGCGCCCCGGGAACGCTTCTGCGCAGGCCTGCCTGCGACTGCGCGCGCACCCGGCACGGGTTCATCGGAGAGTGTCGCATTGAAGGCCTCTGCGTCGGCGGCCAGTGTCGCACGCACCTTGCGCAACAACAGCTTGAGCAGTGTTTCCTCGGCGGCACCGAGATCGCTGAGCATCAATGAATTGACGTCCCTGGCGATGCCCATCAATTCGTGCTCGAGCGTTCGCGCACGCTCGGTCAGCCGGATGCGCATCTTGCGACGGTCGTGCCTGTCACGCTGGCGTGTGACGAGACCGTCGCGTTCCATCGCACGCAGCATCTCCTGCACCGAAGGTTCCATCAAGCCCAGACGCTGTGCGAGTTCGCGCTGCGTGACGTCGTCGCGCTGCCACAAGACCCGCAGCATGAACCAGGCACCTCCACGGATGCCGTGCCGTGCGATGCGCGCGTAAAGAGATCGCTTGACGAAGCGACCGCTGTCGGCGATCAGGAATCCGAGACTGTCATCGAGGCTCTCCGGCAGATGCCGTTCCTGGGTTTCGTCTACCCGTCTCGAGGCCAGGGCCTCGTCGGGCTCTCGCGAAGGCTGGCGACGATTTTTCATACAGAAAGGATGCTAAGCGTTTTTCTGTCCGCTGTAAGGCGGTGTTGGGCCCAAGGAATCGGGTTTTCCCTAACTACAAAAGGAGTAAACAAATAGGAACCTTTGTATTATATTCATGGTTCCTAAGTATTTTGTTCGTTATCCCCACGATCTCCCAAATGAGAGGCGCCACCATGATGCGTTTTCGATCCGTCTTTCTCCGGGCACTCCTGATCACCGTTGCGAGCGCCCTGATGGGTGCGCCGGCACTTGCGCAGTCGCCCCTGAAGATCGGCTTCGTGGCCGAACTGTCGGGTCCGCAGGCCGCGCTCGGACAGGATCAGTACGACGGTTTCATGCTGTTCCTGGAGCAGCACGGCGGGCGCCTTGGGAACCTGCCGGTTCAGGTCCTTCGAGAAGACACGCAGCTTCGGCCGGAAGTCGCCGTCCAGATCGTTCAGAGACTGATCGAACGCGACAGGGTCCCGATCATCACGGGCGTGACTTTCTCCAACGTCATGATGGCGATTCACAAACCTGTCACAGAGCGCAAAGTATTCCTGATCAGTTCGCTGGCCGGTCCTTCGCCGATCGCGGGCGCGCAATGCTCGCCGTACCAGTTCATTACTTCGTTCCAGCTCGACGTCGCTGCCGAGGCGCACGCGCACTACGCCAACGAGAAGGGCTATAAGCGCATCTTCCTGTTGGCGCCCAACTACCAGGCCGGAAAGGATTTTCTGGCTGGCTTCAGAAGGGTGTTCAAGGGTGAGGTGGTCGATGAGGTCTACACGGCGATGAATGCACCCGATTTCTCCGCCGAACTGACGCAGGTTGCTGCGGCCCGCCCGGACGCCGTCTTCGCTTTCTATCCGGGCGCGCTGGGCATCAACTTCGTGCGTCAGTACAGCCAGATGGGTCTACTCAAGACCACGCCTCTCCTTTCCCAGGGCGCGGTCGACGGCTCCACGCTGCCGGCGCTTGGCGACGCTGCGCTGGGCGCTCTGAATGGCGCACCCTGGGGGCCGGATCTGGAGAACGTGGCCAATCGGAACTTCGTGCAGGCGTTCGAGGAGAAGTACAAGCGTATCCCGACTCTGTTCGCCGCCCAGAGCTATGACGCGGCACAGTTGCTGGACTCCGCGCTGCGTCGCGTCATGGGTAATGTGGAGGACAAGGAAGCGCTGCGCCTGGCGCTCAAGGCGGCGGAGTTCCCATCGGTGCGCGGCAATTTTCGCTTCGGCAACAATCAGTTTCCGATTCAGGATTACTTCATTCAGCAGGTGGTCAAGGATGCCAGAGGTCGCGTCACCCTCAGGACGGTGGCAACGCCGTTGAAGAATCACGCGGATTCGTACGCGGTACGGTGCCCCATGAAGTGAACGGCAACGCGACCACCAGGGACGCCGGACCATGACCCTTTCGGTCTTCCTTGTCCAATTGCTCAACGGCGTGCAGTTCGGTGTCCTGTTGTTCCTGCTGTCGGCGGGCTTGACCCTTGTGCTCGGCATCATGGGATTCGTGAACCTGATGCATGGATCCCTGTTCATGCTGGGGGCGTACTTCTCGGTGACCCTGTACGGCTTGTCCGGTTCGTTCGTTCTGGCCGGTGCGGGTGCGGTCTTCGCGACGGCTTCGGCGGGATTGCTGCTGGAACGTCTGGTATTGCGCAGGCTCTATGCGCGCAGTCACCTCGATCAGGTACTCGCGACTTTCGGCCTGATCCTGATATCCAACGAGGTGGTGCGTGCAGTCTGGGGGCCGGCAGCCCGGTCCATGGACGTGCCCGCAGTCCTGTCGCACACCGTGAGCCTGTTCGGCTTGCCTTACCCGACCTACCGCTTCGCCGTCATTGGCGTGGGGCTGGCTATCGCGATCGGCATGTACGTGCTGATTCACCGGACCCGGCTGGGCATCTGGATTCGCGCCGCAGCGTCGAATGCGCCGATGTCCGGAGCGATGGGCATCAACGTCCAGTTGCTCAACATGGCGATGATCGGCTTGGGCGCCGCACTGGCTGCACTGGCGGGTTTGATGGCCGCGCCACTGTCCTCGGTGCAGGCGGGAATGGGCGAACCCATCCTGATCATGACGCTGGTGGTCATCGTCACCGGCGGCATTGGCTCGGTCCGCGGCGCCTTTTACGGTGCGTTGATCGTGGGTGTCATCGAAACGCTGGGCCGTACTCTGTTGCCGTTGCTGCTGCGCGAACTCGTGGAGCGCTCGACCGCCCAGGCCATCGGCCCGACCATCGCTTCGATGTTGATCTACCTCGTGATGGCCGCGGTGCTCGTCTACCGTCCGCAAGGCCTGTTCGCGGTGAAGCATGCCTGACTTCGGGAAATACGGTCCTCGTGAATGGGTCGGTCTGCTGATGCTGGCGCTCCTGGCCATTCTGGTCCCGGCGGCATATGCCTGGTCGGGGCAGGCCTACTACCTGACCCTGGCGACTCGCATCGTCGTCTTCGCGCTGGCTGCCGTGGGCCTGAACCTCGCGCTGGGCCTTGGTGGCATGGTCAGCCTTGGGCACGCGATGTATCTGGGTATCGGTGCCTACACGGTGGGAATTCTGTCCGAGTTCGGAATTGCGCAGGGATACGTGCACCTGGCAGTCGCTGTCGGCGTGGGAGCGTTGGTGGCGTTTCCAGTGGGCATGGTCTGTCTGCGCACCAGCGGGATGGCATTCATCATGATCACGCTGGCGTTTGCGCAGATGGCCTATTTCGTCGCTGTCGGCCTCAAACGCTTTGGAGGCGAAGACGGTCTGCCAGTGGCCGCGCGCAGTCAGGTAGCCGCTCTGGATCCGTCCGACGGCCTGGTGTTCTACCTGCTCGCCCTGGCAATTCTCGGACTGGTGCTCCTGGGGCTGCAGCGTTTGATCCACTCGCGTTTCGGCATGGCGCTGCAGGGATCGCGGATCAACGAGCGGCGCATGTCTGCGATGGGCTTTCCGGTACTCCGCTGCCGGTTGCTGGCCTACGTCCTTTCCGCCGAGATCTGCGTGGTCGCGGGCATCCTGCTCGCCAACTTCACGCGATTCGTTTCGCCGTCCTACATGCAGTGGTCGATGTCCGGGGAGTTGATCGTCATGGTGGTGCTGGGGGGAATGGGTACTCTCCTTGGGCCTGTCATCGGGGCAGCGAGCCTGGTGTCGCTCGAAGAGCTTCTGACCGGCCTCCATCTGGAATCGCTGCCGACATTGAGCCGTCTTCTCGGGGATCACTCCCTCGCACTCGTCGGCCTGTTCGTGATCCTGGTTACGCTCAAGCTGCATCGGGGTTTACTGGGGTCGCTGCGCTCGTCCGGAGATCCGTCGTGAGGGTTCTGCTGCGAGTCGAGCACCTGACCAGGCGTTTCCGCGGGCTGACTGCCACGGACGACGTCAGCATGGACGTGATCGAAGGCGAGTTGCACGCCCTGATCGGACCCAATGGCGCGGGCAAGACCACACTGATCAATCTGTTGTCGGGCGAGCTTCGGCCCGATGCAGGAACCATCGTCTTCGACGGATGCGACGTGACGCGCACGTCGATCCAGGAGCGGGCGCTGAAGGGACTTGTGCGTTCATTCCAGATCACGTCGGTGTTTCCGGAACTGACCGTGCGACAGAACGTCATGTTGGCCGTTCAGGCTGTCTCGGGGCATACCTTCCGGTTCATTCGGGACGTGCGCACGGATTCCCGGCTGATTGCTCCGGCGAGAGAGGCGCTGCGGGTGGTCGGGTTGGAGGAGAGTGCCGATCGTCCGGTCGCAGACCTCGCGCACGGTGCGAGACGCCAGCTGGACATGGCCATGGTGCTGGCGCTGACGCCGCGGCTGATGCTGCTCGACGAACCGCTGGCCGGCATGAGCGGGGCCGACGCCGAAAGTATGGTGGATCTGCTTGGTCGCCTCAAGTCCAGCTGTACGGTCGTGCTGGTCGAACACGACATGGATGCCGTGTTCTCGTTGGCGGACCGTCTGACGGTGCTGGCTGCAGGCCGCCCGGTCGCAACGGGCACGCCGGAGCAGATCCGCAACGACCCCATGGTGCGTGATGCGTACCTTGGCGAGGAAGACATGTACGCATGACAGACGTCCTGTTACAGATCGACGGCCTGCATTCGGGCTATGGCCAGATACCCGTGCTGCACGATGTTTCGATCCAGATTCCGCGCGGAACGGTCACGACGCTGATCGGTCGCAATGGCATGGGGAAGACGACGACCGTCAGGGCCATCATGGGACAGTTGCCTGCACATCGGGGGAGCCTGCGCTTTGTCGACAAGGACATCACCGGGATTCCAGACTGGCACGTTGCCCGTTGCGGCATCGGCCTGGTTCCGGAGGGGAGGGGCATTTTTCCGAACCTGAACGTGCGGGAGAACCTGGTTTGCGGCGCCGCCAATCGCCATCGGTCGTCCAGCCCATGGACTCTGGAACGCGTCTATGCGGTGTTTCCGCGCCTCAAGGAACGGGAGGCGAATCTCGGCACCAGGCTGTCGGGTGGCGAGCAGCAGATGCTGGCGATCGGACGAGCGCTGTTGACCAATCCGCTGTTGCTCATCCTCGATGAGGCAACTGAGGGGCTGGCGCCCTTAATCCGCAGGGAAATCTGGAATTGCCTCGACGAACTCAAGCAGGCCGGGCAGTCGATGCTGGTCATCGACAAGAACCTGAAGGCCCTCTGCCAGATCGCCGACTACCACTATGTGCTCGACAAGGGCCGCGTGGCCTGGCAAGGCAGTACCGATGCTTTGCGGACTGATTGGGCGAGGGTGCAGGCCCGTTTGGCCATCTGAACCCATTCAGGAATTATTTTCGAGCCTATACATAGGACCCTAAGGACTCTGCATGAAAATTACTCGCGATGACTTTGTCGGTGTGGCCGGCATAGTCCCAACCCCCGCAACACCGGACGCCGGTCAATGGCATGCCACGCAGACCATTGCCTACGACGAGGCCGCAAGGATGATCGACCTCGTTATCGGAGCGGGCGTGGACATCGTGATGACGACGGGCACGTTCGGGGAGTGTGCGACGTTGACCTGGCCGGAGTTGCAGGGTTTCGTGGAACGCGTGGTCCAGGCCACGGCCCGTCGCGCTCCGGTGTTCGCGGGTGTCACGACGCTCAACACACGCGACACCATCGAGCGTGCCCGCGTACTGCTGAAGTTGGGAGCCGATGGCGTCTTTGTTGGTCGTCCGATGTGGCTGGCGATGGATGACGCGGGCATCGTGCGCTACTACAGAGACCTTGCACAGG
This sequence comes from uncultured Burkholderiales bacterium, assembly GCA_964570955.1. GTDB lineage: Bacteria > Pseudomonadota > Gammaproteobacteria > Burkholderiales > SHXO01 > SHXO01. Next base: position 43,302 of record CAZNBS010000005.1, read on the forward strand.
CACTACCGCGCGTGCCTCTGGTGATCTACGACAACCACATCGCGTTCAAGGGCAAGATCTCGACGGCGGTGTATCGCGAATTGGCAAGGATTCCCGAGATCATCGCCACCAAACACATGGGTGGCCCCGCTCTGGAAGGCGACATGCTTGCAGTCGGGAACGCCATGCGCGTGCTTCCGCTGGCGCCCGAGTGGGGACCCGTTGCCGAGCGCCATCCGGAACTGGCCCGTGCGTGCTGGTCTGGCGGAGTGGCTTGCGCCCCGACGCCCATTGTCGCGGTCGCGCGGGCCATTGCTGCGCGCGACTGGTTGCGGGTACGGGAGATTACGGAAAGACTGAAATGGGCCGAGGCCCCCATGTTTCCCAGCGGTGAACTGGGGCGCTTCATGGACTACAGCATCCAGATCGCACACATTCGTTTCAAGGCAGCGGGACTGATTGACCCTGGGCCGCCGCGACCGCCGTATCTGGACCTGCCTGCTGAGTATGCGCTCGGCGCAGAAGAGTGCGGGCGGCGATGGGCGCAATTGCAACGGGAGTTCGCTGCCTGACCGGATCGGGCGACGATGCAGAGCGGACAGCAGGCGGCGACGACGACGAGGAGGAGGAGAAGATTCATGCAGTTCTATCTGGACGGCGTGCGGGGGCGCGACCCGTACTTTGCCGAGGCGTCCGACTACGCCAGGGCGCACCCGCACGGGGACGCCGTGCCCGCGCAGCTCGACGTGCTGATCGTCGGCTGTGGCCCGGCGGGTCTGACGCTGGCGGCGCAACTGGCGGTGTTTCCTGAGATTCGCACGGCGATCGTCGAGCAGAAGGACGCGCCGCTGCACCTGGGCCAGGCCGACGGCATTGCCTGCCGCACGATGGAGATGTTCCAGGCGTTCGGTTTCGCCGACAGGGTCGAGAAGGAGGCCTGCTGGATCAACGAGGTGACGTTCTGGAAGCCCGACGAACGGCGACCCACCGAGATCGTGCGCCACGGCCGCGTGCAGGACACCGAAGACGGCCTGTCGGAGTTCCCGCACGTGGTGCTGAACCAGGCACGGGTGCACGACTTCTATCTGGAGCGGATGCGCGATTCGCCCAGCCGGCTCGAGCCGCACTATTCGCGCCGGCTGCTCGACGTCGCGATCGAGCCTTCGGCGAGCGACTATCCGGTGACGGCACGCATCGAGCGCATCGACGCGGCGCACGCCGGGCAGGTGGAGACGGTGCGCGCGCGCTACGTGGTGGGCTGCGACGGCGCGCGTAGCACGGTGCGCAAGTCGATCGGGCGCGAACTGGTGGGCGACGTGGCCAACCAGGCCTGGGGCGTGATGGACGTGCTGGCGGTGACGGACTTTCCGGACATCCGCCACAAGGCGGCGATCCAGTCGGCCAACGGCGGCAACCTGCTGCTGATTCCGCGCGAAGGTGGCTACCTGGTGCGCCTGTACGTGGAGATGGACAAGCTGGGCGCCGACGAACGCGTGGCCCAGCGCCACATCACGCAGCAGCAGATCGTCGAAGCGGCGCGGCGCATCCTGCATCCGTACACGCTCGACGTGAAGGAGGTCGCCTGGTGGTCGGTCTACGAGATCGGCCACCGCATCTGCGACCGGTACGACGACGTGCCCGACGGCGCGGCGCCCGGGCGCCTGCCGCGCGTCTTCATCGCGGGCGACGCCTGCCACACGCACAGCCCCAAGGCGGGGCAGGGCATGAACTTCTCGATGCAGGACACCTTCAACCTGGGCTGGAAGCTCGCGGCGGTGCTGCGCGGGCAGTGCGCGCCCCCCCTGCTGGACAGCTATTCGGCCGAGCGCCAGTCGGTGGGGCACGCGCTGATCGCCTTCGATCGCGAGTGGGCGAAGATGATCAGCGACAAGCCGGCCGATGGACGCGCGGGCGGCGTGGACCCGAAGGAGTTCCAGAAGTACTTCGAGCAGCACCTGCGCTTCACCGCGGGGATGGGCACGCGGTACCGGCCCTCGGTCATTCGTGGCGAAGCCACGCACCAGGGGCTGGCCACGGGGTTCGAACTGGGCACGCGCTTTCACTCCGCGCCCGTGGTGCGGCTCGCCGACGCGAAGCCGATGCAGCTGGGCCACGTGCACCAGGCCGACGGCCGCTGGCGCCTGTACGCCTTTGCCGGTGCCGACGATCTCGCGCACCCGGAGGCGGGCCTGCTCGCGCTTTGCCGCTTCCTGCAGGACTCGCCCGATTCGCCGGTGCGCCGGTTCACGCGCTCCGGCCAGGACGTGGATGCGGTGTTCGACCTGCGCGCCGTCTTCCAGCAGCGCCACAGCGGGATCGCCATCGAGACGCTGCCCGCGATCCTGCTACCGCACAAGGGCCGCTACGGTCTGTGCGACTACGAGAAGCTCTACACCGCCGACCTCGGGCGCGGTCCGGACATCTTCGCGCTGCGCGGCGTGAATCGCGAGCAGGGCGCGCTGGTGGTCGTGCGGCCCGACCAGTACATCGGCCACGTGCTGCCGCTGAACGCGCACGGGGAACTGGCGACCTTCTTCGCGGGTTTCATGCTGCCGAACTGACGCGCGGGTCGATCAGGCGTCCTGGGCAAGCGTGCCACGGCGTCGACCCCGGGGCAGATCCCATCTACCGATAGATCAGCGAGGGCAGCCAAGTGGTGAGCGGCGGCCAGTAGCTCGCCACCATCAGCGCCGCTACCGCCGCTGCCACGAAAGGCATGATCGCACGGCCCACCTGGCCGAGCGACAGCCCGGCGATGCCACAGCTCACGAACAGGCAGATGCCCACCGGCGGGGTCAGCATGCCGATGGCGAGGTTCACCACCATCAGCACGCCGAAGTGCATCGGGTCGA
>CAZNBS010000006.1:0-41430 GCA_964570955.1 uncultured Burkholderiales bacterium
CACGTCAAGAACGTGTCCGGGCGCAAGTCCGACGTGCTGGACTGCCAGTGGCTGCAGCAGCTGATGACCTACGGGCTGCTGCGTGCCGCATTTCGCCCCGCCGACGAGATCTGTGTTCTGCGTGCGTTGTATCGGCAACGCGGAAACTAACAAGGGAGCGCGGTAACTCGATCAGCCCGCGCTCGATGGCGAAGGCAACCTGCCTGGCCTGCGAGCTCACCGCTTTCGGCGGTTGATCTCCTTCAGGGTGTCGATCGCCATCTCGCGCTCGGCGACCATGCGCTTGAGCTTGGCGCTCTCGGTTTCCAAGGAACGAAGACGTTTTCCCGCAGGGCAAGCGAGGGCGGCGCCCGAGCGCGAGGAGCGGCCCGCCCAACAGCGCGAGATGACATGCGCCTACGGGAGAGGCGGCGGCGACCAGGCCACCGAGACCCAGCGGCTCAAGATCACCGACGCCGGTCCCAACACTTTACCAAACTGATATCATTTGTGAGAATTCAGTAAAGGAAGTTACGAATGGGACGGGAAGACAAGCCCACGACGTCCGCAACGGCGGATTCGGCGCAACGCGGCATGTCGCCGATCGCAATGATGGGCCAACTTCTGAAGCTCTCAAACTTAATCACGAGGCCTTTCTTCGTATTTCTGGCAGGCCCACTTTCACTGAATCATAACGAGCTTCGCGTTCTGATGACACTAGCTTCAATGCGCGAAGCAGCGGCGCACGAGATCGCAAGAGCTGCTGGTATGCATCCGATGAATGTTAGCAGAGCGGTGGCGTCTTTAACGCGCGCGCGACGCATCACGGCCCGGCGCGATGTGGATGGCCGTCGGAAGATCCTGGCTCTAACATCGGAGGGGCAGGAACTGCAGAAAGCACTGCTTCCGCACATTCGACGCGTAGCAGACGTGTTGTGTGAATCGATGACCCCGTTAGAAACAGAGTTCTTTGCCAAGCTGCTCTCGAAGTTGGTCGAGCATCTTGATACCTTGTCGCCGACGGACCCGAAATTGGTAGACGCGGCAGCCTTAACCGAAGCGACCGAGTCACTCCCGCGGGTGTCCAAGCCCCGTCGATCATCGCTGAAACCTTCCAAAGAGTCTGCTCGCGTCGTGCGCGAAAGCGGAGAACATCGCGAAGTAGACACCCGAGAACGCCAGCCGGTGACGACGCCCGAGCGAGGCACACAACGCAGTGCGCGCGACCTACCGAATAACGGCTTGCATACGCGCAAGAAGAACGCCGCTTAGAGGTGTCGCGTTAATCAACGCGGGGGGGCGCGCGTACCGGCGTCGAGACGGATTGTCTCGCCATTGAGGTAGGCATTTTCGACAATGTAGGCGGCCAGACTGGCAAACTCTGCGGGTCGCCCGAGACGTTTCGGGGCTTCCAGCGTTTCAACCAGTTTCTTCTTGACTTCGGGAGGTGTACCCGCTGCCATCGGTGTGTCGAAAAGACCTGGTGCGATGGTGCAAACTCGGATACCAAAGCTGGAGAGATCTCGCACTAGCGGCAGCATCATGCCGATGACTCCCGCCTTGCTCGATGCGTACGCTACCTGGCCCATTTGGCCTTCGATGCCCGCCAGTGACGACGTATTGACGATAACCCCGCGCTCTTGATCCTCTCCGAGCGGGTCATTCTTGATCATTTCTGCGGCCGCCAGACGACAGATATTGAATGTGCCGATCAGATTGACCTCAATCACCTTCGCGAAGCCGCCCAAGGCCATGGGCCCGGCCTTGCCGACGGTTCGGCCTGGCGCGCCCGGCACCCCCGCGCAATTCACGCACACATGCAACGAGCCGAAAGCTTCCAACGTCGCACGGAAGCCCGCTTGCGCTTCGACGTCGTCGGCTACATTGACGTTCACGAAGATGGCACGTCCAGGAAACTTCGCGGCCAACACCTCACCGCGATTGGCGTCACGATCAAAGATCGCCACGCGCGCGCCCGCCTTCACGAAGTGCTCTACTGTCGCCTCGCCCAGCCCAGAAGCACCACCGGTGACGACTACTGTCTTTCCATCAATATCCATGCTCTTTGTTACTCCTACACCTATGTAGCGCTCGCGCGAGCGAGGTGCCGATGTTCAACAACCGCGGAATTGCGGCTTGCGCTTCTCGACGAAAGCCCTGCCTCCCTCACCTGCATCCCATGAGCGCATGTGTTCGGCGGAGGTCAACTTTTCCATCTTCACCGCCAGTTCAAGTGGGAGGTCGAAGGCATTTCCGATCAGCGCCTTCATGCGGCGCAAGCCTAGAGGACTCTTGCCCGCAAGCTTCTCGGCAACCGTTTGAACCTGCTCATCGAGTGACTCATCTTCGACCACACGCGTGACCAATCCGGCTGTAGCCATTTCGGTTGCTGTGAACAGATCGCCGGTGAACATCATGTACCGGGCCATGTTCGGTCCGACCAAACGCGGCAGTCTCGCAGTCGCGCCGCCTCCGGGCATGGCACCAAAGTTGGCATGCGCATCGCCGATGCGAGCCGAAGACGCTGCGATAATGAAATCGCACATCATCGCTACCTCAAGCCCACCGCCGCAGCAGATTCCGTTCACTGCCGCTATTACCGGCTTCGGCATGGTATCGAGCACGTCTTCCATCGCCTGTGCGAGCTCCAGAAAACTCGGTTGGCCGGATGACTCCGTGCTCTGTGGTGTGCTTTCGCCAAGATCGGCACCTGCGCAGAATGCGCGCCCCCTGCCAGACAGTACAATGACACGCGTGTCGGTCCGATCGCGCAAAGCGACGAGCGCACGCTGTAGCTCACTCATGCAATTCGGCGAGATCGCGTTTAACGCGTGCGGCCTGGCTAGGTAGAGCCACGAGACGTAGCCGCGATGCTCGAGCTCGAGGTCGGCGTAGGACACTGGTGCTGACTCCTCAGGCTTCATGCAGCCGCACCGAGTCGTTCGAGAATTGTCACGCAGGAAATCGCCTCCTCGACGCCATAGAACCCGCCGCCGCACGAAGCGATAGCATGACGAGCGCCATCAACCTGCCGAGAGCCTGCCTCACCGCGAAGCTGTGTGACGAGTTCGTGGATCTGGCCAAGACCGGTCGCCGCCACGGGGTGCCCTTTTGATTGCAGTCCTCCGGACGTGTTGACAGGAATCCGCCCCCCGAGCGCCGTGGCTCCGCTTTCCGTGAAACGCCCACTCTCGCCAAGGTCGCACAGGCCCAGCATCTCGATCTGGTTGAGTTCGGCATAAGCGCTGGCGTCGTGGACCTCCGCAACGGAGATATCCTGAGCCGAAATGCCAGCTTGAGCGTAAGCACGACGCGCCGCGATGCGGTTAGCGGCTTTCTCAACATCGTAGATGTCACGCGTCGAGCCGCCCTGCGCAGCGCTCGCCGCGATTCGTACCGCTCGACCCGACTGAAATCGCGCCAATGCATCGCGGGTGCAGAGAACGACGGCCGCGGCACCGTCGCTGACGGGTGCGCACATCGGCAGCGTGAGCGGCCACGAAACGATGCGCGCCGCCAGTACCTCGTCAACGCTCACGTCATGCGTGAACTGCGCCAACGGATTCATCGTCGAGTGGTGATGATTCTTCGCCGACACCATGGCTATCTGCCGCCAGGTGGTACCGTGCTTTTTCATATGCAGCCGTGCTTGCACGGAATAAGCATCCATGAAGATGCTGCGCATTCCTTCTTCGATGTGAGCCTCAGGCGGAGGCACAACGCTCTTTACGGCCTCCTCGTGCGCTCGCACGAACGCCGTAACTGCGGTAACGTCGGCCGGCTGGTTGAACACCGACAACCGTCGGGCGCGGTCGTCTGTATGCAGCTTCTCGGCCCCAACGACGAGCGCCACATTTACGAAACCGCCCGCAATGTGCGCAAAAGCGAGATGGAGGGCCGCGGCGGATCCGGCGCAAGCGTCTTCGATGTTAAAACATGGCACTCCTTCGATTCCGGCGGGGCGCAACGCATGCTGACCCTTGATTCCGTGTTGCCCGTCGATGGCACCCTGCGCTGTGTTCGCGTAGAAGACAGCACCGAGGTCGGCAGCAACGGCCCCGGCATCTTCGAGCGCACTCGAGGCAGTTGCACGTCCCAGATCTGAGCAGCTCATCTCTGAATGCACGCCGAATCTCGTCATTGCGCTACCGACGATGAAGACTTCTCGCATACGCTGTTCCTTTTCGCTTGCCGGATAGACGGTACTGAACCCGGCGGTTTAGGTGATTTCCCAGCACCGCAATGATAACAAATGTTTCGATATCTGCGAGCGAAAACGGGCGAAACTTCTTCTCGGGCGCGAGCTAGTACAACATCCCCAAAATACGTTTACATAGAAGAGCGATCGAAGTAAGCTCGTCGCTCGTGAGCCGAGGCCGACCAGCACCCGTCGTCAAGTTGTCGAACGAGGAGCGCAAATCGCTCGAAGCACTCATCCGTCGCAGCACCGCGCCACAACGTGACGTGGAGCGTGCCAAGCTTGCGCTGATGGTGCATGAGGGGCAGACGACCTCGGCGATCGCCTCCAAGCTTGGCCTGTCGCGGCCGACGGTCACGCTGTGGCGTGAACGCCTGGCGTGCTTCGGAGTCGAGGGGCTGCAGGAAGCACCACGCCCCGGTCGGCCGCGGCGCTTGGTTGACGCACAGCGGCTGCAACTGCTGGCGATGGCGTGCGAGCCGGCCGAAGACGCCGGCCGCGCCACCCCGACGCTGGATGAGCTGTGCGAGCGCGCCGTCGCGCGAGGCGTGGTCGAACACATCAGCCGCAGTCACCTGCAGCGCATCTTGCACGCCGGCGATGTGCGCCCACACCGCGTACGCCAGTGGCTGCATAGTCCCGACCCGCAGTTTCGCGAGAAGGTCAACGTGATCTGCGAGCTGTACCGCCAAGCGCCCAAAGGTTCGGTGGTGCTGAGTATCGACGAGAAGACGGGCATTCAGGCCATCGAGCGCAAACATGAGGACCGCCCGCCGCGCTGCGGTCGTGCGCGCCGGCGCGAGTTCGAATACATCCGCCACGGCACGCAGGCGCTGACGGCGGCGCTCGATGTGCACTCCGGCCGGATGCTCGCCAGCTGCACCGATCGGCGCACGCAGAGCGACCTCGTGGCCTTCATGGAACGGGTCGCCCGCGCGTACCCGACGGGCACCGTGCATGTCATCTGGGACAACCTGAACACGCATCGCGCCCAATCCGTGTGGGACGAGTTCAATGCTCGACACGGGCGGCGCTTTGTCATTCACTTCACGCCGCTGCATGCCAGCTGGGTCAACCAGATCGAGCTGCTGTTCGGCATCTACTCGCGCCGCGTGCTTCGCCACGCCAGCCATACTTCCACCGCGCACTTGCGTGAGCGCACCGAGGCCTTCATCGCCCAGCGCAACGCCGCGCCGCGGCCGTTCAAGTGGACGTTCGCCGGCTTCGAGCTGCAAACTGGCGAACCCAGGACGTTCGCCAAGCATGCCCGCACCTCTCGCCCAAGCCAACGCCGCTGAGCTGCAGCGCCACCTTGCCGATCTCACCGGGCACACTGCGGCTCGCGTGCGGCCCTACGGCAAGCATCTGTTGATCCAGATGCACCGCGACGACGGCATCGATACCGTCGCGCGTCTCACGGAGGTCGCCCGCGGCAAATACACCGCCGCCTTTCGCAGCCATACCGGCCGCTGGGAGCCCTTGCCATCTTCAGCGGCCGACATGAAGCAAACCGTCGAGTTCGTCACCACGCTCCTGGCTCCGTACCTGGAGCCATAATGTGTAAAGCTATTTACGGGATGTTGTACTAGTCGTTGTTCCCTTGTGGACTTGGTCGCGTACCTCGTGCGAAGCAAGCGTCACAAGGCGCAAGGTACGGATCGGCGTGTCCGAACAACCTCAGGGAGCAAGTTCACGGATGATTTCTGCCCGGATACCCGCCGAACGAGCGGAGTCATCGAGGATGATTCGGCCGAGTTTCATGACCGCCATACGATCAGCAAGTTCCATGGCAAAGTCGATGTTCTGCTCCACCATCAGGATGGTGGAGCCGCGTTGCTTCTCGCAGCGCAACGCACGCGCCGCTTCAGCGATCCTTGCCGGCTGAAGTCCTGCGCTAATCTCGTCGAGCACGATCAGGCGCGGCGACGCGAGTAGCACTCGCGCGAGTGCGAGCATTCGCTGCTCTCCTCCGCTGAGCGTGCCAGCGCGCTGCCGCGATCGTTCCCCCAGGATGGGAAAGAACGAGAGCACCTCGCCCAAACGCGTCGAATCGCTACGGCCAAACAGGGCGCCTGCCTCGAGATTCTCGGCGACAGTGAGTGCCGCGAAGATCGCTTCCTCTTGCGGCGCATAGCCAACACCCCTACGAACGATGTCGCTCGTACGCGCACGGGCCGACTCGACCCCATCGAACAGCACCGACCCGCTGGTTCCGGACAGGTAGCCAAGGATGCCCTTCAATAGAGTGGACTTGCCCATACCGTTGCGGCCGAGCACGGCCAGAACTGTTCCCGAAGGAACATGCAAATGAACGTCGTTGACGATCGTGACTGACCCGTAGCCAGCGCAAAACCGGTCAAGCAGCAGATTCATCAGGCAAGACTCGACTCTACTTCGTACGAACCGAGATATGCATCGCGTACAAAGCGCGATTTCACAACGTCGGACGGGATGCCGGTTTCGAGGATCCGGCCGTCGTGAAGTACGGCGATCCGATCGGCTACCTCCTGAACAAAGTCGAGATCGTGTTCGATAAGCACGACCGTAATACCTGATGCTGTCAAACTGCGAAGGATTCCGCCGACTACCGACCGCTCATGCGAAGTGAGCCCCGCAGTAGGTTCATCCATGAAGACGACGCGCGGACCGGTGGCAACCGCCATCGCCATTTCGAGCCCTTGCGCGAACCCATGGGCGAGCGTATCCGCCCGATCGTCCATGCGTCCCGTCAGACCAGACGCGGCACAGACAGCCTCCACCACCGGCGATACCTTGATCTCGCGAGTGCGACGCCACAACGAAGGCCACCGGCCATTTGCCGTCGCGAGCAGTATGTGTTCGGCTACGGTCAAACTCGGAAACAGCGACGGGATCTGAAACTTGCGGACGATTCCTCCTCGGGCAATCGACTCTGGCGGCTCGCCGTCGTGACGGGTGTCGTTACCGACAAGAAATTCGACGCGGCCGCGGGAGCGCAGTTCTCCATCGGTCAACACACCAATCAAGGTCGACTTACCGGCGCCGTTTGGCCCAACCATGCACAGAAGCTCACCGCGCCGGATCTCCAGTTCGACCCCGCGCAGTACGTGCAGATCGCCGTACGAGAACGATAGGTCAGTGATTCGGATCGCAATGGAGTCCTCGCCACCTTCATAGATCCTCTCGGAACCCTGGACGAGCACACGCTCGCCTCTTCGCTGTCCGGTGTCCACGAGTGCACTTCCGAACCATTTGGTCAGCGGGGCCACCAAGCCATGCGGAAGAAACACCACCACGAGAACGAAAAGGATCCCGAGGAGCAAATGCCATTCGCCGGGAAATGAGGCATTGAGTTTGGATCCAACAAAGCTCAACGCGATCGTGCCGATTGCCGGGCCCCATATCGTCCCCCGTCCTCCAAGGGCGACCCAGATCAGCATCTCCGTTGCGAACACGAAGCCGAAGAACGGAGCGGAAACCGCCCCCACCATGCAGGCGAACACAGCGCCCGCGAAGCCAGCGATTGCTGCGCCCAACGCGTAGATGGCAATCTTTACGCGCTCGACACGAAAACCGAGATAGCGAAGACGATGCTCGTTGTCTCGAACCGCACGCAACAGTAGACCGAAATCGCTGCGAACGAAACAGTGCGCGAAAGCGAGGACGGCAGCGAGAATGATGGCAGACAGGAAGTACCACGCTTCGCCGGAGAGACCGTACCAGCCAAAGCCGAACAGCCCGTCTTCTCCACCCGTGATTGCGGGAAACTGCGAGTAAATCGTCGGAACAATTGCGGCCAAAGCCAACCCGACAACCGCAATGTAGAAATGGCTCGAACGTCGCGCGAAGGAGTACCAGGCAACGATGGCTGCGGCCACACTCGCCGAAAGCACTCCTAGAACAACCGCGAGGCCGTAGGTCAGTGCACTGCCGCCGACGCTCAACACAGCTCCAGACTCAGAGACGGTCGTCGTCATCATCCCTACGACGAGCGCTCCAACTCCGAACCACAGCGAATGTCCCAGATCGGGAATCCCCGAGTACCCCCATACAAGGTCGAGACTGACCGCGGCGACTGCGTATATCAACGCCTGTGCGAGCAGCATCGTGACGTAGGCGCCGCCCACTTGCGGCGCTGCGAGCAACGCGCCTAAGAGCGTGACCCCCGCGAGCGCCGCCAATACCAGGCGGCGAGCTTTCAGCGAGGCCGCCATACGAGCCCTTCTGGCTTCACGCGCAAGACGACAACAGCGAAACAAACCACCATCACGTGAGCAAGCACCGGCGTGCTATAGGTGCTAAAGAGGGTTTGGATGATCCCGGCGAAAGCACAGCCAACCAGCAAGCCGGGTAGGCTCTTGCCTGACATCAGGACGATCAGGAACGAAGGAGCAAGTAGTGCCATCGCGAATGACGGCGTGATGCCTTGGGTCGGGGCGAGAAGGATTCCCGCAACGCCGGCAAATCCTGCTCCAGCAAGGAACGTGATTCGCCGAACTTTATTGCTGTCAACGCCCGCTGCGCGCGCCAGACGCTCATTCGTCATGACCATCCGAACGACTAGACCGACACGAGTGAAGCGAGTGATCGCGCCAACAAGCGCGACCAGGGCAACCACACTGACGATGACGAAGGTCCGGTACAGCGAAAACGGCTCGCCCGCGACAATGACGCTCCCAGGTAAAGGCAGCGGCACGGACATCGTGGTACGACCGTATGCAAGCGTCAGAGCCTGCACCACGATAAGCGAGACGCCCCACGTGGCCAGGATCGTGTCGTCAATGTGACGACCATAGAGCCGGCGAACGACAATTCGTTCAACGAGCGCTCCCACTACGAGAGTTGCCGAGAGCGCGACCGCCGCGGCAGGCAAGAAATCCATACCGCGGTCGATCGCTGTCAGCAGCGAATACACGGCAAGCGCCATGAATGAGGCGTGCGCAAGGTTGATGATGTTCATCAGCCCCAGGATGACGAACAACCCGAGCGACACGAGAGTGAACACCGCCGTTGCATAGGCGGCGTCCAGCAGCAGTTGCATAAACGTTACCGCTACTTATTGCGGCAACCGGAAGGCGCGACGTTGTCGTAGTGCGCGATGACTTTCAGGCCGCCGTCCGCCGTCGTCTTGGCAACATACACAGGCGTGGACACATAGTTCCCGACGACCTGGATGCGCCCTTGCGGGCCGTCGATAGCGGCGCCCGGCAAAGCGGCAAGCACTTCTTTCGGCCCCGACGCAGCGGTCTTGACGGTGCCGGCCAGCAGGTACATAGCGTTGTAGGTCATCATTGCCCAAGCGTCGGGAATAGCCTTGGCGCCGAACATCTTCGACATCGAAGACCTAAAGATTTCGTTAGCCTTTCCGTCGATGGCAGCGTAGTAGTTCGCGGCTACGTACGTGTCTCTTGCGGCGTTTCCCAATGACTGCAGCGCCTTCTCCGTCATCAGAAAATCGGCGCGTTGAATCGAGGCCATTCTCGCGTCGTCGCCGAACTGACGCGCGAATGTAACGGCGTCGGCGCCTACCAACATCATGATGACGACGTCCGGACGGGCCGCGGAGATCTTGCCGAGTTCCGCGGCGAAGTCGGTCGACCCAAAGGGTACGAACGTCGAATCGACGATCGAGCCGCCCAGTTGTTCAGCGGTTTGCTTAGCCAGCGGTAGCGCTTCGCGCAGCGCAGAATAATCAGAGCCGATATAGAACAACTTCTTATGGCCGTCCTTAACGACCTGCTTTATCAGGGTCAGCAACGTCTGGCTGGTTTCCGGCCCCACCATCACCATGTTGGGAATGCAGATACCACCCGGTCCACTGACCGCCGCTATGTGCGGGATGCCGGCGCGCATGGCTACCTGATTGCAAGCCATGCGCGCCGGAGTCGTCCCCTGTGAAATGATCGCGCTGACTTTCTCCTGCAGGATGAGCCTATTGCAAACATCGACAGCGGTACGCGGATCGGACGCGTCGTCGACCACGATGGTCTCGAAGCGGCGCGCCGCGCCTGCGGCATTGATTTCGGCCAGCGCGAGAGCCAGGCCTTGTTGAGCACCCTCCCCCGCGCCGCCAGCCCCCGCGCCGCTAAGGGGAATCATCAAACCAACTTTGAACGGCTGGTCCGCTGGGGCGGCCAACGAGGATCTCGAATACGCCGAGGCGGCGCCGGCAAGTGCAGTTGCCGAAATGACGAGTGCGAGCGCACTCCGCCGGAATCTAAGTAAGTTCACTGTGGTCTCCTTCATTGGGCTCTACGGCCGCTAAGCAAAGGTTGTCCCGGGCGACACACCGACTGATTGGAACCCGCCAATCGTATCGAATGTTACTTATTTCACCGGCGGCTGGTCAAGCGATTGCTGGACGCGCAATTACGTTCGCTCAAGAGATCAAACGGTAATCTCGGCCTCAGGCGCCTTCAGATGCTGCCTCCGCCAGACCCCGGGGAACGCCCCAACGAACCATCACGTCGACCGGATCGCCGATGTTCATCGGTGCATGTGCAGTTGCGGTAGCCGAGAAGCGCGGGGTCGGAGCTGGGTACGGGCGCTGCTCGTCCAAAAATGTGCCGTGCGCACGATTGTGCGGATGAGAGGGAGCCTCCGCCACACTCAGTACGGGCGACACGCAGGCATCGGTTCCCTCGAAGAGGGCTGCCCACTCATCGCGCGTGCGCGTCCGGAATATCGCTGTCAAGCGGTCGCGCAGCGCCGGCCAGTTGCGACGATCGTTTCGATCCGGAAGCCCGGCGCCGTCTGTTCCGAGGAGCTCGACAAACTTACTGTAGAACACCGACTCGATCGGGATCGCTACGACGTACCGACCGTCAGCAGTCTCATACGTTGACGCGAACGGGCAGCCGCCGTTGAGCATGTCCTCGCCGCGCGCGTCGTTCCAGATACCGTGATTGCGCATCGCGTAGACGTGCGACATCAACATCGCCACGCCATCGAGCATAGAGGCATCGACGACTTGTCCGCATCCGGTGGCGCGCGCGTGCAAGAGCGCGGCCAATATTCCGATCGCCAAAAACATTGCGCCGCCCCCAAAGTCGCCTACAAGGTTCAACGGGATGGGCGGCGGACGATCAGCAGGACCGATCGAATGAAGCGCTCCGCTCAATGCGAGATAGTTGGGATCGTGTCCCGCTACGGCGGCCAGGGGACCGGACTGGCCCCAGCCGGTGACACGGCCGATGACCAACCGCGGATTTACCTTCAGGCACGTGTCCGGACCAAGGCCCAAGCGCTCGAGGACGCCCGGCCGATAGCCTTCGATCAGCGCATCTGCGTAGGGCAGGATCGATCGGAGTTTTTCGACATCGCGCTCGTTCTTGAGGTCCAGCGACAAGCGGCTACGGCCACGCCAGATCGGATCCAGGTGATCAGGAATCGGCATCACCGCCTCGCGCGCGCCGGGCGAAGATATCCGCAGCAGCTCGGCGCCCATGTCGGCAAGTAGCATTCCACAAAACGGCGCCGGACCAATGGCGCTCAGCTCGACAATCCGCACGCCGGCGAGTGGACCACAGATGCCGGGTTGCAGCGAGGTACTTTCTGAATGCGCTCTCATTCGAAGGCCGCGATTCCGGTGATGGCCCGCCCAATAATGAGCTTCTGGATCTGCGTAGTTCCGTCGGGAATCGTCATCATTCGCGCATCCCGAAAGTAGCGTTCAACCGGAAAATCGGTGCTCAGACCGTAAGCGCCGTGGATCTGAATTGCCGCCGAAGCAACACGGATCGCTGCCTCGGTTGAGTACCACTTGGCCATCGATGCCTGCATTTCCGAGCGCTGCCCGCTCTCGATCAAGCAGAGTCCCCGAAGCGATAGCAAGCGACTGCACTCTATGTCGGTCGCCATCTCTGCCAGCAGGGCCTGAACCAGTTGATGCCCCGCTATGGGCTTGCCCCACTGCTCTCGCTGGCCCGCATACTCGACACTTGCATCGAAGGCTGCGCCAGCAATGCCAGTGGCGAAAAGTCCGACCATGCAACGGGCGCGCTCGAACAGCCGCGCCATGATCTTGAGCGCCTCACCCGGAGTTCCGACTACATTCTTTGCAGGCACTCGAACGGAGTCGAAGCACAACTGTCCGGTGGACTTTTCTTTCTGGCCCAGCTTCTCGAAGTTGCGTGACGTGTAGCCGTCCGCGCGCTCGACGAGAATCATCGTGGGTCCGTCGTCGGTGCGACAAACGACGATCGCGAGATCCGACACATTGCAGTTCGAGATCCAGTTCTTCTCGCCGGTGATACACCATTCATCGTCATCGCGGATTGCTCGCGTCTTGAGCCCTGTAGGCTGCGAGCCGACGCCTGGTTCCGTCATTGCAATGCTCGCGATGAGATCGCCAGCCAGCAGCCCAGAAACGTAGCGTTCCCGCTGCTCCGGCGTGCCGATCTGCTGAAGCAGCATGCTGACGCTATCGTTGACGCACACGGAAGCAGCCAAAGCAGAGCTCACTCGTGCCAACTCTTCGTAAAGCAGCCCGCTTGTGACCAGATCGAGGCCCCGCCCTCCCTGCTCCTCAGAGACCCACCCGCTGCCAAGACCGAACAAAGATAGCTTTCGGAAGATGTCGTGCAAGATCTCCTTCGGAATGGGTTCGTTCAGAAACCGGGAGACGACCGGTTTGATCTGTTCCGTGGCGAATCGGCGAAAGCCGTCGATGCCGATACGCTGCTCCTCTGAGAGCTCAAAGTTCATCGCTTCACCTTCACTCTGACGAGAGCGGGCTCGCTGCCCGGACCGTAAAAATTTGGACGCCTTCAATCGTCACTTATGTGAGTATCTAGGGCATAAATTCTCCCGTCAAGCCCAATGTGATGGTTGCGCCGCCTCGACTCTTTTCGATAACATACGTGACAATCTGCACTGAATTGGTCGATCTCCTTGGCGAATCCACCGTCGTCAGGTGCAAGGCCGGTTGATGCCATCAATGGCGGACGAGTCGAGCCAACTCCGGAGAACTCCATGCTGATGATCGAGTTGTTCGACAAAGGTGTCGAGCAAGCAGGTGACCGCCCATTCCTCATCGAAGATCGCAATGCGCTTACCTACAGCGAAGTCCAGAATTCTTCCTATCGGATCGCCAATGCTCTGAGACGCGCCGGGATTCCGATCGGTGCGCGGGTGGCCGTCTACAGCCACAATACGAATGTCGCGTTCGAATGTGTGATCGGAACTCTGCGGGCGGGTTGCGTTTGGGTGTCGGCGAACACTCGAAATACCGCGGACGAAACGGCTCACGTACTGAACAACACCGAGACGCAGGTGCTGTTCTTCAGCGCGGCGCACCTCGACGCCGTCCGGCGCTTTCTCCCCTCGTGCCCGACGATTCAGCGCTGCATCTGCTTCGACTCGGAAGACTCGCCGTTTCCGTCACTAGCTTCCTTGCTCGAAGACGTGCCGGATCAATGGCAGGAGCCCGAACTCGGGCGCGACGAAGTCGTTACGCTGTTTAGTTCCGGAGGCACGACTGGCACACCCAAGGGCGTAATGATGACGAACTTGGCGTGGGCAAGTTTGGCTGCGAACCTGCGCTGCCTGCACTACCACTCCGCACCCGTGCATCTTGTTGCCGCGCCGATGACCCATGCTGCCGGGGGATTCGTGCTCGCGCTTTCCGCCATGGGCACGACGAACGTCATGTTGCCCAACTTCGAGCCAGCTTCCGTGATGGCGGCGATAGAGCGTCATTCGGTGACGCATCTGTTCCTTCCGCCGACGGCGATCTATCGCATGCTCGCTCACCCTGACGTTCACAAGTACGACTACTCGTCGCTGCGCTATTTCATCTATGCCGGAGCTCCGATGGCACCGGAGAAGGTCAAAGAGGCGATAGCGACCTTCGGTCCTGTCATGGCAACTGGATTCGGCCAAACCGAAGCGGGACTTAACGTCACATATTTCTCGCCAGAAGAGCATGTCAAGGCGCTGGACCGCGGCGATGAACAACGGCTTCTCAGTTGCGGCCGAGCAGCCCCGTTCTCGCGAATCGAAATCATGAGTGATGACGGACGGCTTCTGCCATCGGGCGAGATCGGCGAGATCGTCGTTCACAGCAATCAGACGATGAAGGGGTATTGGAACAACCCGGAGGAAACGGCCCGCGCGCATGCATTCTCCTGGCTTCACACCGGAGATCTTGGCTACAAGGACGCAGGCGGCTGGGTGTTCCTTGTCGATCGCAAACGCGACATGATCATTTCAGGTGGCTTCAACATTTTTCCCTCGGAGATCGAGAAGGCCGTAATCAATCATCCAGCGGTCGAAGATTGCATTGTCGTTGGCGTTCCGGATGCAGACTGGGGCGAATCTGTCACAGCGGTCGTGCAGCTCAAGGGAGGTGTTGAAGTTGGGGCTAGCGAACTCACCGTTTTTTGTCGCGAACGACTAGGCAGCATCAAGACACCCAAGAGATTCGAGTTCTGGACGGAACTTCCTCGGAGCGCCGTAGGGAAGTCCCTCCGCCGAAAGGTCCGAGAGCACTTTTGGAACGAGCACACGCGACGTATTTGACCAATAGCAACTACAGTCAGTCTCTGACTCTGCCTCGGTTTCACATATACCGATTCATGGCGCCATGAGCTCGCGCTCCACGTCAGCGGGCGTCCTGTAACCGATGCTGCTGTGAAGCCTCCGTTGATTGTAGAAACCCTCGATCCAGTCGACGATGTCCAGCCGCGCCTGCGCTCGCGTCGCGTAGCGGACCTGGTCCACGCGCTCGACCTTCAAGGTCTTGAAGAAGCTTTCCATCACCGCGTTGTCCCAGCAATTCGCGCGTAAGGCTCATCGATTGAACCATCCGGAATTCGTCGACCGCGCGCCGATACTCGCGACTGGCGTATTGCACGCCGCGATCCGAATGCGCGATGACGCCCGCCGTCGGCTTGCGTCGCCAGCACGCCATACGCAGCGCGTCACAGGCGAGCGCCGCTTTGAGCCGCTCCGACATCGACCCACCGACGATGCGTCGTGTGCCGAGGTCGAGCACGCAGGCCAGGTACAGCCAGCCCTCGGCGGTCGGCACGTAGGTGATGTCGGCGACCCACGCCTGATCGGGCTTCCACCCGTCGAAGCGCCGCTCCAGTCGGTTCGGCGCGACGTGGTGCGAATGCTGCGAGTCGGTCGTGATCCGATACGGCCGCCGGTACACGACATGCAGTCCCTGACGACGAAGGCTGCGACGAATCCTCTCGTGACCTGCATGCACGCCCTGCGAACGTAGCGCGTGTTGAATGCGCGGCCGTCCGTAGGTGCGCCTACTGTCGGCGTGCACCACGGCGACCTGCGCGTCGAGCACCGCATTGGCCAGTGCCCGACCGCTTGGTGGTCGCCCGCGCCACTGCAGGTAGCCGCTGCGCGAGACGCCCAGCAGCCGGCACATCCGGGCCACGGGAAACTGGTCGCGGTTCTCCTCGATCCAAGCGTACTTCACCGCGACTCTCTCACGAAGTACGCCGCCGCCTTTCGCAGTATGTCGACGTCGAGCTTGGCGTTGGCCAGCTCTCGACGAAGGCGGGCGTTCTCGGCTTCCAGCTCGCCGGCCGGCCGTTTCGGCATCGTGTTCCCCATCGGCGTATCTGCCACTGCCGACTGCGCCGAGTGCGCCACTTTGCGACGGCGTCTGGCCCAGTTGCTCATCGTCGCTCGCGGCATGCCGAGCCTCTCCGCGGCCGCGTTCACGCCGATCGAATCGGCGAGCCGGACCGCCTCGAGTTGGAACTCCTGCGGGTACTGCCGGCGTGACCGGCGATCGTTTCGGTGCGTTTCGTCTGCCATCTGTTTCTCTCCGACATCCCCACGTTACTGCACTCGGGGTGTACGTGAAAACAGGGCAAGGTCATGCCGTGGTTGTCGGCGTATCTCGGACACCAGAACGTGCTCGGCACGGAGGTCTACCTCAAGGCCACACCGCAATTGCTGGAGTTGGCGAGCCAGCGCTTCGAGCAGCGTTCGCGCAGCAAGCGCCGCATTCCATGAACCGCTCGTCGTCGCGCGAGCTGTTCGCTCAGGTGCAGTCGTACTTCACCGAGTACCTGCCGCGGCAACGCGGTGCCAGCGTTCATACGATCCGCGCCTACCGCGATGCGCTGACGTTGCTGCTCAGGTTCGTCGCCGAGCCGCGCCGCCGAAGTGTTGCCTGCCTGCAGCTGAGCGACCTGGACGTCGAGGCAGTGACGCGCTTCCTCGATCACATCGAGATCGAGCGGTCGAACTCCGTGGCGACGCGCAACTGCCGCCGTGCTGCCATCCGCGGCTTCTTCAAGCACTTGCTGCGCAATGACATCGCGCACTCGCAGCAGTACATTCGAGTGCTGGCCATCCCGGCGAAGAAGGCGCGCCAACGCCCGGCCACATACCTCGAAGCGCAGGATGTCCGCCTGATCATCGACGCGCCGAACAAGCGTACGCACGAGGGATGGCGCGATTACACCCTGCTGCTGTTCCTCTACAGCTGCGGTGCCCGAGTCGCTGAGGCGGCAGGGCTTCGATGGGACGACCTGCAATTGGTAGCGCCGAGACAGGTTCGCCTGCATGGCAAGGGCAAGAAGGAGCGGCACCTGCCGCTGTGGCCGGAAACGGCCACAGCGTTGCACCGGCTTCGCGGGATCGTACATGGCAGCGATCAGCAATGCGTGTTCGTCAACCG
This sequence comes from uncultured Burkholderiales bacterium, assembly GCA_964570955.1. Classification (GTDB taxonomy): domain Bacteria; phylum Pseudomonadota; class Gammaproteobacteria; order Burkholderiales; family SHXO01; genus SHXO01. Next base: position 16,812 of record CAZNBS010000006.1, read on the forward strand.
GCATGGACAGCCTCTGCCCCGCGACGGCATCGCTTACATCCTCACCAAGCACGCCGCCGTAGCGGCCCGCGTTCTCCCTGCGCTGACACGCAAGCACATTACGCCGCACGTCCTGCGGCACAGTTGCGCCGTAGCGCTGCTGCAGTCCGGCACCGACGTGACGGTGATCCGCGACTACCTCGGCCACGCGAGCATTGACGCGACGGGGCGTTACATCACGACCAACCTGCAGATGAAGCGCGAAGCAATGCAGGCGTTCTGGAAGAATGCCGGCATCGAACCGGCGAACGCCAGACCCTGGAAGCCCAAGGCGGACTTGCTCGCGTTCCTGCAGTCCCTGTGAACGGCCAAATGTTATGCGGAGTTCTGGACTGCGATCGGCCGCGCCCACGCTGGGCCTGGCTCATGTCATCACAGATAAAACTGCGTTCCAGATAATGCACCAGGCATCCGGCCTCGGTCACGCCCTGGCCAACAACGCCTTGCAGGACTGTAGCCGTCACATACGAGCCTCCTGGAAGGCGCGCGAGCACTTCTAGCAGGATTGGGCGCGGCGGATCTAACTGTGCGCTCGGGATCCGGCCGAAATGGCGGAGGTCAGCCGCGCGGCCCGACTCGCTCGAAGTGCCGTGTCAACGCTGCTTCGTAAAACTGGGGTCGTTCGATGTTCGGCAGGTGTCCTGCCCCGTCGATGATCTCGAGCACTGATCCTGCTATCCGCCGCTGCAAGTCGGCCATCGCCTCGGGAAGCGCGCCGTCGTTTGCGCCCACGATGAGCGTTGTGGGCGTTTGGATACGGTGCACGGTGCCGAGATAGTCGAGCGCCATGAGCGCGTGCGCACAACCCGTGAACCCGGCCACTGAGGTGCGGGCGATCATCGCCCGTAGCCAACGAGTCTGCTCAGGATTCGCGTCGAGGAACGCGCGGCTGAACCAACGCTTGAGCGTCGAATCGGCGAGTTCCTCGCAGCCCTTCTCTTGCGCCAGCTTGATTCGTTCGGGCCACGGGGCACGGAATGCCTCGGTCGCGTCCGCCCGTGCGTCACAGACTACGAGGCTCGCGATCCGTTCTCCGTGCTCGATGCCGAGGCCGAGACCGATCATACCCCCGAGCGAGAGCCCGACGAAGTGCGCGCGCGCAATGCCGAGGGCGTCGAGCACCGTGAGCACGTCGCGAACGAGCAGCGTCATGGTGTACGGCGCTTTCGTCGGTGACGACGCGCCGTGGCCGCGCGTGTCGAGGCCGACAACGAAGAACCCGCGGCGCATCAGCACATCGACCTGTCCCTGCCACATCTCGCACGAAGCGAGGATCGAGTGGCTCATCACGACGGCGGGCGCGCGCGGGTCTCCCCAAAGCTGCGCCGCGAGAATACCGAAGCGGCGCTTCTCGCCGGTGCTCACCGCGCCTCCGGCGAATCATCCGCCGGGCGGCGCGCCGCGGAACTCAAAGAGCCCAAGGCCGGCGAGAACCCCATCGGGTGCAACTCGATCGTCGTCTGCGAGGCGAGTAACGGGCCCTCGATCTCGCTCGCAGCTTTGGCCGCAATCCACTCCTTGTCGGCGCCGAAGGCCTTCCAGGCTGCGTCGCGTTGCATCGCATCGTCGAAGGCGACGAGATAGACGAAGGCGTCGCGGTCGGCCGCGTCCTCCCAGCAGTGCAGCACCTGGATGCCGAGCCGCGCGAAAATCGGCATCGTCACGCGGGCGAAACGCTCCTTGAGTGCTGGACCCTTGCCGGGTTGCGGCATGTATCGCTTCAGTTCGTAGATCATCGATTCATTTCCTCGCGAAGCCGGAACACTCGCCGCGCGGTCTCTCCCAAGATGGCACGACGCTGCACGTCGCCCAGGTATCGGCCCTCTTCAATGACACGCCGCGGCTCGGGGTCGCCAATCGGGAACGGCATATCAGAGCCGAGCATCACGCGCTCCGCTCCGGTGGTCTCCACCAGAAGCTTCAGGGCGGCCGCATCGAAGACGACGCTGTCGAACCAGAGTGCCTCGAACCCTTTGCGCGGGTCTGCGTACTTCCCTGGTGAGATCGCATAGTTACGTGCGAGGCGCCCCATGACCATCGGCAGTGCTGCACCGCCATGCGCAAGTACCAGCTTCAGGCGAGGGTAGCGCAACAGGTGTCCCGAGTAGAGTAGGCGGGAGACGGCGATCGTCGTGTCAGCGATCCGGCCGAACGCGTTGACGAGGTCGTAGTCGGCGAGCCGCGGTTCTCCACAGAGGAACATCGGGTGCAGGAAGATCGCGGCGCCGAGTTCGTCAGCCCGCCGCCAGAACACATCGAGGGCAGGGTCTTCGAGCACGCCCGAGCGGCCCTGCGGAAGCGTGCCGATCATGAGGCCACCGAACCCTTGCTCCCAAGCTTCGGAGAGCACTGCCGCAGCCTCTTCGCCGTCCTGTAGCGGTACAGTAGCGAGCGGCGTGAAACGCGGCTCATCGCGCAACGCATCGCGCATGCAGTGATTCAGGAAGCGGCTCCAGGCAGCGCCTTCATTCTTTGGCAGCTCATAGCCGAAACTGTCCAGCCAACCCCCGGCAAGCTGATGATCAATGCCGTTAGCGTCCATCCACCGCTTGCGGCCGTCGATGTCCGAGAGCTTCGGTGAGATGGGTCGCGTTGGCTCGCCGCCAGCGAATGCGAGCCGGAGGGAGTTGTTCGCTTCGAGTAGTTGCACGCCGGGAAATTGCGCGGCGTGTGCCGAAAAGCGCTCGCGCACAAGTTGGGGCAGAAAGTGAGCGTGGACGTCAACGATCATGGTCTCGGATCCGTTGTGTTTCGGTTTCGGCCTTCTCCGGTTCCTCGGCGCGTTGCAGTGCGGTCCAGATCGCCAGCGGCGTCATCGGCACCGTATCGAGCGAGAGGCCGCGCCCCGCGAGCGCGTCATTGACCGCGCTGGCGATTGCGGCAGGGCCGCCAAGGTATCCGGCTTCTCCTGATCCCTTCTGTCCGAAGACGGTCAGTGGCGAAGGCGTGCAGTGATCGACGATGGTAATCGGCGGCACTTCCATGGCCGTTGGAATCAGATAATCCATGAAACTGCCCGAAAGCAGTTGGCCATCGTCTGAATACGCGAACTTCTCCATGAGCGCGGCGCCGATTCCGTGCGCGATGCCGCCCGTCGTCATGCCGTGGACTACATCGGGATTGATCATCGTTCCGCAGTCGTGGCCGCAGACGTAGCGCTCGATCGAGGTTTTTCCCGTGCGCGGGTCGATCGCCACGAGCAGCAGGTGCGCTTCGAACGAGTGGCAGGGATACATCTGGACGCGCCCGTCCTCGGTCGGCATTTCCCCGCCGGTCGGCACCTGCCAGACGAACTTCTCCTGCAGCCCTGGTTCGAGTCCCTCCGGCATGCGGTGCCATTGCCGGTGCGCGATGCCGACAAGCTCTTCCCAGCTCAGTCGACGGGAAGAATCGGTTGCCACTGAGACCGAGCCGCCGTCCCAGGCAAGAGCCGATTCCGGAATGCCGAGATTGTGAGATGCGATGCGCAACAGCTTCTCGCGGATCTTCTTCGCGGCCCCGGCGGCGGCACCGCCGAGCATGATGGCCATACGGCTGCCTACGGGGCTGTTCGAGGGCAGCGCCTGCAGAGAATCGGCGTGCACGACGCGGATCGATTCGGGTTCGCGCTGCAGGACTTCGCCGACGACGATTGCGACGAGAGTCTCGTGCGATTGCCCTGAGCTCGAGGTGCCCATGACCGCGGTGATCGACCCAGAGAGGTCCACGCGAACGAGGCACGAATCCATCCAGGTCGTCGTTTGGTTCTTCGCGTTGAAGAGTGGCTCGAAGGCCGAGTTCCCGCCCGAGGGTTCCAGGCATGTCGATACGCCGATTCCCGCGAGCAGCCCCTGCGCGCGCAACGCGTCGCGCCGCGCCTGCATCTCATGTAGCGGCGCGGCGGAAATCGCCTTGTCGAGCACCGTTGCGTAGTCACCCGAATCGTAGGTCGTGCCGCTCGGAATAAGGTACGGGAACTCATGCGCACCGATCAGGTTGCGTCGGCGTAATTCGATGCGGTCGATTCCGAGAAAACGCGCGATGCGATCGACTCCGGACTCGATCGCGTAGTTCGTGGGCGACTGTCCGAAGCCGCGCACCGCCTCCTGGGGCGTCTTGTTCGTCATCACCGAGACCGCCTCGTACTCGACGCTGGCGATGTGGTAGGGGCCGACGATCGCCCCGATTGGCTTGCCGAGTTGCAGCGGCGAGCGGCCCGCGTAAGCGCCAATGTCGTCGAGCGCGCGCATGCGCATCGAGCGGATGGTGCCGTCGGTCTCGAAGGCCATGCGCACGTCGAAGATGCGGTCGGGACCCTGCATGTCTCCACCGCGCAGGTTGTCGAGCCGGTCCTCGATGAGCCGCACGGGGCGCCGCAGCTTGCGCGCGAGGTATCCGACCAGCACGCTGTGCTTGATCCCTCGCTTGACGCCGTAGCTGCCCCCGACATCGACGTCGTAGTGGACGCGCACGGCGTTGCCAGGCAGCCGAAGCGCACGCGCGACCTGGTCGGCGTACTTCGGCATCTGGATCGACGCCCAGGTGTCGAGGATCCCGTCGCCTTCGTGCCACGCACAGGCGACGCCAAAAGTCTCGATCGGCACAGTCGCGCTGCGCGACCAGCGTACGCGATAGGCGATCTCGTGAGCGGCCTCCGAGAAGTGACGGTCGACCTCGCCCCAACAGAACGTACGGCGAAAAATCACGTTCGAGCCGTGCGCTGGGTGCACGAGCACTGACTCATCGCTTGCACCGGTTTCGGGGTCAACGACATGCGGCAGCGGTTCGTAGTCGACCTCGACGAGCTCGCATGCGTCCTCGGCGAGCGCGCGCGAGTCGGCGACGACGGCGGCGACCCACTCGCCGGCGTAGCGCGCCACGCTGGCCGCCAGCGGAAACCGTCGAACATGTGGCGCGTCGACGCCAACCAGAAGCGGATCGATGTCCGCGCAGAGTTCCTCCCCCGTGAGGACGGTGTGCACGCCGCTTAGCGATAGCGCTGCGCTTGCGTCGATCGATCGGATACGCGCGTGCGCATGCGGGCTGGCGACGATCGCGACGTGCAGCATGGCGGGCAACGAGACGTCTGCGACGTAGCGCCCCTGGCCGAGCACGAAGCGGCGGTGCTCGACAGAGCGCCGATGGCGCCCGATGTAGCGGAAGGCGGACACGCTCATGCGTCGCCCTTTGCAGTCGCGCCGATCGAGGCAACCTGCGTTGCGTGTCCGGTGAGGTCCGCGTGCGCGGCCGCGTGCATCACCGCGTCGACAATCTGCTGGTAACCGTTGCAGCGGCACAGATTCCCCGAGATGGCCCGGCGAATTTCGTCTTCATCGGGATGCCGGTTGCGACGCAGGAGGTCGTGTGCTGCCACGAGCATTCCCGGCGAACAGAAACCGCATTGCAGTGCGTGCTTCTCGCAGAACGCGTCCTGCAGCGCAGACAGTGCGCCTCCGCCAGGCGAAAGACCCTCGACCGTGGTCACGGACATGCCGTCGGCCTGCGCCGCAAAGAGGCAGCAGGCGCGCACGGGATCGCCCTCGAGCAGCACCGAGCAGGCGCCGCAGACACCGTGTTCGCATCCGATGTGCGTGCCCGTCAACCCCAGCGTTTCGCGCAGGAAATCGACGAGAGTCAGGCGCGGCTCGACGAGGTGCCGGCGCGCTACGCCGTTCACGGTGACAAGGATCTCTATCGGTTCGGGCGACACGTTCTGCATTTCCGCGGTTCGTTTCTCTATTAGGGGGCTAGAGCAGCCGCTTCTGCCTTTGCGGCTTCGGCTGCCGACCTCAGCAGTGCGCGCTCGAGCAGCGCGCCCGCCAGGTGCTTGCGAAAGCGCTCGTCGGCGTGCAGGTCGGCCACCGGCGAGGTACGTCGCGCCGCCTCCTGCGCGACCGCGCGTGCAAGGCGCTCATCGATGCGATGGCCGCACAGTTCGGCAGCGAGCGCAGGAAACACGAGCGGCGTGCCGGCGACGCCACCGAGTCCGAAGGTCGCTCGCGTGCACCGCCCAGAAGAATCCAGTTGGAGCTGCGCGGCCGCTGCTGCGATCGCAAAGTCGCCATGGCGCACGCTCGTCTCCTCGAAGGCAGTCCCGACACCGGCGCCCTCCCAGACTGGCCACTCGATCCCGACCAGGCAGTCGGATTCACCGAGCGTCGTCGTCATGATATCGACGAAGAAGTCCGATGCGGCGATACGCCGCGTGGGCTGCCCGCGGCGGGCGACCTCCATCGTTGCGCCGAGGACGAGCGCAACCAGCGGCAGCTCCGCGGAAGGATCTGCGTGTGCAATGCTGCCGCCGATGGTGCCGCGATTGCGCGTCTGCGCATGACCGACGTGCTGCAGAGCCTTCGCCATCAGCGGGACGCATTCGCGTAGTGGCACATCGCACTCCGCGTCGCGCTGTCGCATCGTGGCACCCACGCGCACGAAGCCGGGGGCGGCGCTTCGCTGCTTCAGATCGGCCAAACGATTGACGTCGACGAGAAACGATGGACGTGCGATTCGCATTGCCATCATCGGCACGAGGCTCATTCCGCCGGCGAGCAGCCTGCAGTCGGCTCCGAGACGCTCTAGCAGCGAGAGCGCTTCATCGAGCGAGTCCGGACGTACATAGCTGAACGGTGCGGCCTTCATTCCGGTTTCCCGCCTCCCGCGTCAGGAACGCGCACGCGCCGATACGCGTCGATCCGCTCGGGCGCGTCGAGCGGAATCGTCGCGTCGAGCCCAGCTTTTGTCGATAGGACATCGCCGAGTTGCCGAACCGCCGGTGGTGTTCGAGAAATCGCCGACGGATCCAGCGCCATTCCCATGCGCGGCACAAGCAGCAGGTCGCGGTCCCACTGGCTGCGCGTGGCGATTGCCCATTGCACCTGCATCGGATCGAAAGGATCGATGTCGTCATCGACAACGACGACCCACTTGACGTCACGGCTTGCCTCCGTGGGACAAAGCGTTCCGACGATGGCGTGCATGCCATCGGACTCGAACTTCTTGGAGATCTGCACGACCGCATGGAAGCGGCAGCATCCACCTTCAGGCAGGCAGACCGCGTTGACGTTCGGAATGGTCTTCTGCAGGTGTTGCAGCAGGTCGGCCTCGCGGCAGACACCTCCGAGCAACCAGTTGTCGAAGGAGCCAGGAAGGCAATCGAGGTAGATCGCGTCGCGCCGCCGGGTGATCGCCTTGATCTTGATGACGGGATTCATCCTCGGCGGACCGTCGTAGACGCGCGAGTAGTCGCCGTAGGGCCCTTCCTCCTCACGCACGCTTGCGAGCATCTCGCCCTCGAGGACGATCTCAGCACTAGCCGGTACCTCGAGGTCGACCGTGTCGCAGCGGACGACCTCGAGCGGCTCTCCGCGCAGCGCACCTGCAACCTCGAACTCGTCGACGTCGAGCGGAACCAGCCGGTCCGGCATTGCGCCCTCGAGCCAGGTGACGGGGTCGACGCCGATGACGATCGCCACCTCGAGGTTTCGCCCCGCGCGTTCTGCGCGACGGTGAATCTCGGCCAGGTGCCGGTAGATGTTCACCATGACGACGATCGTGTCGCGGTCCTTTACGAGCATGCGCGCGAAGGACAGGTTGCGCTTACCCGACACCGGGTCGCGCGCCACGATGACCCCGCTCGAGATGTAGTGCCCGACGTCCTTTTCGAAGTGCATCGGGTTCGGCAACTGGCGCACCAGATCAACCTCCGCGCCGACAAAGCGAAGATCCTTCGCGGGAGCGGTCTCGACGAGCCGTGTTGGAAGGCCCGAACGAGCCGCCGCGATGATCCGGTGGCTCAGAGACTGGTCAGCGTCCGTGCCGAGTACGTGGGCGACGTTGCGCCGGCTATTGAAGATGTTGGCGACGATAGGCAGGTCGTAGCCCTGCACTGAGTTGAAGAAGACGGCTTTACGGCCGTCGTGCAACTCTTCGTGGCGAGCGACGTCGAAGCGCGTCGACACTGGCTCGTCAATCCGTACGAGCTCGCCGCGCTCCTCGAGCCATGCGATATGGCTGCGTAGATTGGGGGAGGGCATCGGCCTACTTCCTTGCCGCCTCGAGCAGTTTCGAGTCGTAAACCTTTTCGAGCGGGATGACCTCCTTCTGAGCGCCGACCATCACGAAGTGCTCCTGGGTGCGCTGGATGTCGTCCTTTGCGAGTTCTTCGGTAAATGCCAATTCCTGCACGAGGTCGAGCGCAATCTCGGGCGGGATGTTCGAGTGTTCCCGAACCGCCTTTACGTACTCGTCCTGATGCTGACCCTGCTGCACCTCGCGCACGAACTTCAATGCCTGTAGGTACGCGCCGAGGAACTTCGCCGCGGCCTCCGGGTTCTTGCGAAGGAACTCGTCGCGCATGACGAGTACGCGGACCTGGATCGGCGAAACGTGGTCGGTCTCCCGGGCCAGCTCGACGGCCAGGCCCTTGTCGACGGCGATCTTCACGTAGCGGGTGCGCATGCGCGCTCCGTCGATTGTCTTTGCGTCGAGCGCGGCGAGCATGTCCGACTCCTGCATCCGGATCCAGTCGATCTCGCGGAAGGTGTCGCCGAACACGATGTGGCCTATCGGGAACGGACTGATCTGCCCCTTGGGAGGCACCGGCGCAAAATCCGCGAGACGACGTTTCGCAAGATCCTTGATCGACTTCACCTGGCCACTGTCGTGCAGGTCCTTGCGGACGACGTATCCGCGAATGTTGCGCGCCGGCTCGCCGTTCCTGGCGGCGACCGCCATCGCCGACCCTGAAACGATGCGGAAACTTGCGCCGGCCTGGACCATGTTCCAGAAGTTCGCTGGCAGGTATCCGTCGAGGACATCGATCGAGCCTGAGGCGAGCATGTTCGGGTACTGCATGAAGTTCGCCACGTCATTGACTTCGACTTTCAACCCCGACGCGGCGAACCAACCCTTCGCCTGTGCAACGATCATCGGCTCGGTATTGCCGCCGACGCGGATCGTCGTCTGCGCGGCAGCGGGTGTGCAGAGCATGGCGAGCGATACGGCGGCGCCTAAGGCGAGCACGTTCCGCCGGGCGTGGCGAAACGTTGCGGAAAACCTGGTGCGCATGGTCGTCTCCTGTGGTTTTGGGGTATGTCGCTTGGTGAGGCGCGTCACTGCTCGCGCGCCCAGGGAAGGAGCCGGTTCTCGACCCAATCGACGAACCGGAAGAGCAGGATCCCGAAAATTGCGATCGCGAGGATGTTTGCGTAGAGCACGTCGATCTTGAAGAACTCGGTTGCCCACGCAAGCAGGTAGCCGGCACCGCTCTGGCCGATGTACATCTCGACGGCGACAACGACGATCAGCGCGACGGCCGAGCTCTGACGTAGCCCCGTGAAGATCATCGGCAGCGAGGCCGGAAGCACGACCTTAAGCGTCGTCTGCAGCGAGCTCGCGCCAAGATCGTGCGCAGCCTTGATCAGGATCGGATCGATCGTGCGCAGCCCTGTTAGGGTGTTCAACAGCACCGGGAAGAATGCGCTGACGGCGACGCTCGCTATGATCGGGGGGTCGCCGATACCGAAGATGACCAGGAACAGCGACAGCAGCGCGATCTTCGGCAGCGGATAGATGGCCGCCACGATCGGAGAGAAGAACTGCCGAAGTGGTTTCGAGAGCCCGATCGTGAGCCCGAATGCCACACCGCCGCCGGCTCCGATCGCGTATCCCACGACCATGCGCCGGATGGTGACTCCGAAGTGCTCGAAGAGTTGTCCGTCGAGCAGGATTTCCCAGAACGTCACGAGAACTACCGAGACCGGTGGCAGGAAGAACGCGTTCACTAGGCCAAAGCGAACAACCGCTTCCCAAAGCAACAGCACGACGACGATGGGGCCGATGTTCAGCGTGAACGAACGCACCCACTCTCGCCAGGCAAGCGACCTCGGCGTGGCGGTGCCTGCGTTCGTCGTCGTCATACGGCCGCCTCGACGTGGGCGCCGCCCGTCGCCGTGCTACCCCCGGTTGCTGCAGAAGGGCCGATCGAATCGAACTCGGCCTTGATGGATGACCAGGCGCGATCGGAGATCGCGTGAAACTCGGGCGTGGTTAGCATGTCCAGCGTGCGCGGACGCGGGAGCGTTACGGGGATCAACTCCTTGATGCGGCCGGGACGCGCCGTCATTACCGCGATGCGATCGCCCAGCAGCACCGCCTCGTCAATCGAGTGCGTCACGTAGACGACCGTCTTGCGGAAGCGATCCCAAACGCGTAGCAGCTCGACCTGCATGAGCGCGCGCGTCTGCGCGTCCAGTGCGGCGAGCGGCTCGTCCATCAGGAGGATTTCGGGGTCATTGCATAGCGCCCGTGCAAGAGCCGCGCGCTGCTGCATGCCGCCCGATAGCTCGTGCGGATACGCGTCCTCGAAACCCTGCAGGCCCACGGCAAGGACGAACTCGCGCGCTCGCTCCATGCGCTTGCGCTTTTCCACGCCGCGGACCTCGCATCCGAATACCACGTTTTCGAGCACGGTCCGCCAGGGAAAGAGCGCGTACTTCTGCCAGACCATCGTCGTTGTCGGTCCGCTCGAATGGCGCTCTCCGGAAAACTCGATGCTCCCGCCCGTGGCTGGTTCGAGCCCGGCAACGATCTGCAGCAGCGTTGACTTGCCGCAGCCCGAGGGGCCGAGCAGCGTCAGGAACTCGTTGCTGTGCACCTCGAGACTGGCCGCGCGCAGCGCAAAGACCTCTCGCCCGCGCGCGACGAAGCGCTTGTCGACCTCACGGATGTGGATTTCCATGGGTCTCCTCGCGGCCCCGGGACGGCTTTCGCGCCGTTCTCTGCGAGGGCTCCGTTCGTTTGGGATGCTCGAGCTTGTCCTGGATCTGCTCGATGTGCTCACGCATCAGGCTTCGCGCCCGTCTTTCGTCGCGCTTCGCGATCGCGTCGATCAGCGAATCGTGATAGCAGGCGGTGTCGCCGACAACTCCGCCGTCGAGTGCGACCTTTGCGAGGTTGTGCTCGAGATTGTCGACGATTGCGTGGATGCTGGCGATCAGGAAGGGGTTGCCCGAAATCGACGCGAGCAGCCGATGAAATCGCAAGTTCTCGGTGCGCCGGGTGAGTCGTGGAAGTCGCGCGTTGCACGACCGTTCGACGCTCGCTCGAAGCGCGGCAAGGTCGCCTTCGACCCTGCGCTGCGCCGCGAGCGCCGCGATCTCTGGCTCGAGCACGAGGCGAGCTTCTGTGAGCTGGTCTAACGTCGTGCGCCCGAAGACGAGCAACGTAGAGAGAGACTCGGAGAGAACGTCGTACGTAGGTGCCGCGATGAAGGTGCCCCCAGCGGCACCTTTGCGAATCGTGACGAGTCCGCGCGCCTCGAGCGCGTGGAGTGCCTCGCGCAACACGAGCGGGCTTAAATTGAACTCGCGTGCGAGTTCGCGCTCCGGCGGGAGTCGTTCGCCAACAGTCAGGGCACCACTGAGGATTTTGGCCTGAATTTGCTCGGCCACCTCCTCGGCGAGACGCCGACCGGACACAGGTCGGAACACGCGGAGTTCCCTTTAGGACATGACGTAACGCATTATGCGTTGCGCATTTTTTGTACGTCAAGCTAAGATTGTTGCAGCAGGGAGGCGAGCCATGGAGCACTCGACGGGGCCGGAAGAGAAGCTAGCAAGCGAATCGGCAACGGCGCGGGGGCGCATGCAGGATCGCGTCTGCATCGTAACGGGCGCCGCGCAGGGAATCGGCGCCGTGTATGCAAGCGCTCTTGCGCGCGAAGGCGCCCGCGTAGTCATTTCCGACGTCCAGGAGGGAAGCGCCGTCGCCCGGACGATCTGCATGCAGGGCGGCGAGGCGCTCTTCGTGCAGGCCGACGTATCCGATGAAGCGTCGGTTGAAGCGCTTGTGCGGACAGTGGCGGAGCGCTATGGGCGCATCGACGTGCTCGTGGCGAACGCCGCGATCTACGCGACGCTTGCGCTGCGGCCGTTCACCGAAATTACGGTCGCTGAGTGGGATCGCATCATGGCGGTCAACGTACGCGGCACCTTTCTGTGTGCAAAGGCGGTCGTCCCGCACATGCGGCGTAACCACTGGGGTCGGATCGTCAACATCGCCTCTGCGACGGTGTTCAAAGGCACACCAAACCTGCTGCACTATGTCTCGTCAAAAGGTGCGATCGTCGCGCTCACGCGCGCGCTCGCTCGGGAGGTCGGCGACGACGGGATCTGCGTGAACACGCTCGCGCCGGGGCTCGTGCTCAGTGAAGGTGTCATGCGCAATGCGGATCTTTCCGACCGCCTTGGCGGAAGCGTCCTGGCCGCACGTGCGATCCGCCGCGAGCAGATGCCCGAGGATCTCGTCGGTCCGCTGCTCTTTCTTGCATCGGAGGACAGTCGCTTCACGACGGGGCAGGTGATCGTCGTCGACGGCGGCGTAGTCATGCACTGACGGTGTGAACGACCGGGTTGTCCAGAAATCCCAAGCGATTCACGGAAGCCATTCTCCCAAGTTACGGATGTCCGAAAAACCGGGTCAGGTCACTCCTAACCCTGCCTCGGTTTCACATACACCGATTCATGGCGCCATGAGCTCGCGCTCCACGTCAGCGGGCGTCCTGTAACCGATGCTGCTGTGAAGCCTCCGTTGATTGTAGAAACCCTCGATCCAGTCGACGATGTCCAGCCGCGCCTGCGCTCGCGTCGCGTAGCGGACCTGGTCCACGCGCTCGACCTTCAAGGTCTTGAAGAAGCTTTCCATCACCGCGTTGTCCCAGCAATTCGCGCGTAAGGCTCATCGATTGAACCATCCGGAATTCGTCGACCGCGCGCCGATACTCGCGACTGGCGTATTGCACGCCGCGATCCGAATGCGCGATGACGCCCGCCGTCGGCTTGCGTCGCCAGCACGCCATACGCAGCGCGTCACAGGCGAGCGCCGCTTTGAGCCGCTCCGACATCGACCCACCGACGATGCGTCGTGTGCCGAGGTCGAGCACGCAGGCCAGGTACAGCCAGCCCTCGGCGGTCGGCACGTAGGTGATGTCGGCGACCCACGCCTGATCGGGCTTCCACCCGTCGAAGCGCCGCTCCAGTCGGTTCGGCGCGACGTGGTGCGAATGCTGCGAGTCGGTCGTGATCCGATACGGCCGCCGGTACACGACATGCAGTCCCTGACGACGAAGGCTGCGACGAATCCTCTCGTGACCTGCATGCACGCCCTGCGAACGTAGCGCGTGTTGAATGCGCGGCCGTCCGTAGGTGCGCCTACTGTCGGCGTGCACCACGGCGACCTGCGCGTCGAGCACCGCATTGGCCAGTGCCCGACCGCTTGGTGGTCGCCCGCGCCACTGCAGGTAGCCGCTGCGCGAGACGCCCAGCAGCCGGCACATCCGGGCCACGGGAAACTGGTCGCGGTTCTCCTCGATCCAAGCGTACTTCACCGCGACTCTCTCACGAAGTACGCCGCCGCCTTTCGCAGTATGTCGACGTCGAGCTTGGCGTTGGCCAGCTCTCGACGAAGGCGGGCGTTCTCGGCTTCCAGCTCGCCGGCCGGCCGTTTCGGCATCGTGTTCCCCATCGGCGACTACCTCGTCGACGGTCTGCAGCGCATCGACCGCCATCCTGCCGCACAGGTCGATCTGCTCACGCCTCGATCGTGGAAAGAGCACTTCGCGCAGCAGCGGCTGCGTTCACAAGTCGAGCAACTCGCGGCCTGACAAGAACGCCGCTGGGCGAGCGCTTACGGATCAATGCAGGCTCTGACGGACCCGTTCTTCCCAATCCCTATACTGCCTGCCCTGCGTCGCCCACTGGACCTTTTCCTTTACAACCGCCGATTGAGTACAACCGACGTTGACAGCAGTGCCGAGCCGAGAACTATGGGACGACAGCAGTGAGAGATCTGCGGATGGCTCCGTCAAGTTGGTTCGGTCATGGTCCTCGAGTAGATCTCTCGTCACCGGGCTACTCATCTCGCTCAGTCGGACGGTGCGCTTGAGAAGCGCACATCGACAAACCTCCGCAACAACCGGCCAACACCAGATGGTCAACTTGCGTTACACGCGAGCACTGGCGCCGATGCCGACGCGATGCGTTCGACGATGCGCGAAGTCGGCGCGAGCTCGATCGTCCTGAACAATGTCTGGTGAGCCGAGCAGCGGTGGATCACAAATGACAGTCGCTACCCAACCCGCGCTTGCCGATGGCCGTCGTCCTACAGATGCTTTTTGTAGTACGCCCATTGCACCCCCGCCAGGCAACCGATCAGGATCGCGAGCAAGACGACGCCTACGCTCCACGCCACCGCCCCCGGCCACATCAACAGCGTCACTCCGCCCAGTCCCAACACCGTTAACTGCAGGTACTTCGCCCGGTGATACAGGCTCGCCGACTCGCGTCCGCCGCCTGCCCGGCGGATTCCACGTCGGCTGATGCCATCAGCCGCGCCGACGACATAGAAAAGTGCGAGCAGCGGCACGAATCGCACGAGGATCGCCGCACGCACTCCGAGCAACTGCGTCCCGACCATCGCGACTTCGATCGCCGCGCGGTGCGCGAAGTATGCCCTGCGCAGTACCGTGTCCGGAATCGACAGCGACGAGTCGCCAGCGAACTGGCGGCCCATATCGTCGATTCCGCTGACTTCGAACACGATCCAGTACGACGCGTTGGCAGGTGCCGTGATCACGCTCGCATCGGCACCCTGTCGGGCAGCCAGTGCGATGCCACGGGCCAGGTCGTTCGACAGCAGCTCCCGCAATCGTTCGATCCCCTGCGGCCAGATCTTGAAGACGAACACCCAGTCGACGATCCACGTGCACACCAGCAGCGCCGCCAGGCCCAGCGCGAGCGCGAGGGTCAGTTTCAGCGGACCAAGCAGTACGCCGACCAGTGCTGCGTCATGAAACGTAGCGTTTCGGGAGGCCACGCTGATCCCTCGTTTCGGCGCTACCGTCCGGCTGATTCCACGGCTCCTCGAGACGGGCGCGCAGCGTCTCCCCGATTACCGCAAGGCTCGCCGGCATCAGCGGATCATGTCCCGTGGAAGGAAACGGCATGCGGATCTTGTGCAGCTGGCCACCGTGAAGGAGCGCGAAGGCCTCCCCCTTGGGCAGTTGCACCAGATCGGTCGACTCGAGCAGGCGAACGCTTTCCGCGGCGAGGCGATCCTCATTGCGGCTGGCGAAGTCCGCGAAATCGATCGGATCGTTGGTGTCCGTCACCGACGACGACGCCACCGTCGACAGGACCTGCACTTCGGGCAATTGCTGGGTCAGTAGCTCGGCCGTGGCGAGCTCCTTCACCCGCAGCATAATGAGCGTATTGAAGTTCCCCGCGATCTGCCCGGCCTTCGCGAGCGATCCGATGCGGGCCTGCACGTCCGACCACGTTTGCGTATAGGCGGTCACCTGGAACCCGGCTCCACCCGCCTTGTTCAGCAGGGGAACGAACTCGTCGCCGATCAGCTCGTTGAACTCGTCGGCGTGAATCGCGATGCGCTGCTGTGCCACGTCACCGGGCAGACCGCGACCGGTACCGAATTTGTAGACACTGCCGGCCACGCTCGTAAGATCGGCGAACATCGAATTGCCAACAGCCGCCGCCACCTCGTAGTCGGAGAGTGCATCGAGCCCGACATAGACGATGCCACGCAGGTTGATGATCGTCGCCCAGTCGAATACCGGGCGCCAGTCGGTCGGATCGTCGATCGGCGAGAGCAGCGCCGCGGTGCGCCCGGTGGTGAGCTTTTCCATCAGGGGCAGCAACGACGCCACGAGCTTGTCGAAGTGGCTCTTCTCGTAGTTCAGCGTAGAGGCGAGCGCGTGGGCAATGGGGTCGTAAAGTTTCCTGCGCCGTGCGTACTCGACGAGCTGCACGGCGCGCGTACCGCGCGATTGCAACCCCTTGCCGAGAGCCTTCCGGTCGATCGCCAGTGACCCCAGCTCGTCGCGCCAACCGGCGGCAGCAGGTTCGTCGTCCAGCCAGTGCTCGAAATAGTCGATCAGCAGCGGTTCGACATCCGAGGCGTAGCGATTGATCTCCTGATAGTCGGGCTTGCGACCGAGTGCGACGAGCGCCCGGGCCATCACGTTCACGAAGCGCCAGACGAACTCCTTGAAGGCGGCCGATTGCCCTTCCGACGGGAGCTGCCCCGCGATACGAGTGGCGACCTCGGTGATGCGTGAAAAGCTCCCGACCGGGTTGTAGCGCGCCGAAATCTCGGGATGCCCCAGATGAAAAAGGAAGAACTCGGCGGCACGACCGGCGCGCTCGGCTTCGGCGAACACGCGGCGCAACAGATCGATGTCGCCTTTGGGATCGAAGACGATCACGACTTCGCCGCGACGGATGTCCTGTGCGATGAGCAACTCCGCCAGGCGGGTCTTGCCCGCGCGCGTGGTGCCCAGCACGAGCGTGTGTCCAACCCGATCTTCCAGTTGCATCCAGATGTCGGATTCATCGGGCTCAACGCCGTGAATGGCGGGATCGCCACCCACACCAACTACTTCGTTTCGCCCGTGTCCGAACACCGACATCGCGCGTGCGCACATCCCGTCTTCAATCAACGCACGATTCACCGGAAGCCGCGCCTCGCGCAGGCGCTGGGTATGGCGCTGATCCCAGCGAAAGCCGCGCCCCAGAAAGAGCCGATCGGCCGACCAGGGGATATCCGCGCTGGCCACCGCGTAGCGCCCTCGCCTTCGCAGATTCGCGCGGTAACGCAGCGTGCGCACTCCGGCGGCAGCGCGCCATGCGGCGTGACCGAGCAGCAATCCAGCCATTGCCCAGTGCCAGGGAGCGTCGAGCAGGAACAATCCGGGGCGAGTGAGCACCAGCGTTGCGCCCAACGTCGATACGAAAGCTGAACCGAGTTCATACGCGGGCCGCAGCCGCGCCTCCAGCGGATAGCGTGTCACACCGCCTCAGAAGCGGGAGCCCGGATGCGCTCAAGCGCCGGGTTGATCTCCGGCACCGGATCGAAGAAGCGCTGCGGTGCGACGATCACGATTCCGTGGATGCGAGTGCGGGAGTCACTTCCCTCCTTCCACGCATACCCATGCAGGTTCACTCCGCCGGCACCCCGCAAGTGCCATCCGGCGCGCAGTACGTCACGCTGCAGTCGCTTGACGGGATCGCCCCGCTCACGGTCGCCGCCACCGTGGCATCGAACAAACGCCCGAAAAATCCCAGGTGACGCAAGCAGCAACCCGTCTTCGACTCCGTGCACGAGCGCGTCACGCACGTTGACGGACAACAACCCGTCCGAGATCGCCTGACGAACCCACCGCAGGAAGCGGCGTGCGCCATCGTTCCTGGCAGCATCCATACCATCGAGGAATTCGAGCTCACTGCCTTCGCTGCGCTCGAAGAATTCCCTTTCATCTGATGCCGATCGGAGCCGCTGTATGGGTCCGCTCGACTCTTCAGGGGAAGCGGTCGATTGCGTCGTCACTCGTGGCTCGGTCGAGGCAACCTCAGCACACGCACCCGTCGCCGCGTACCCCGCCAGTTCGGCAATGGCGCTGGAAGCATCAGCGTGACCCGACAGCACGGCCTGCAGCTCGGCCATCAACGCAGGCGCCTCGGCCAACCATTCCCGGACGCGCGGGAGAAGCGCGCGCTCGAAGATCTCCAGCGCCGCGCCGGGCGACTCCGCATCGATGTCGCGCAGCAGCGCTGCCGCGAACACTGCATACGTCCATCGGTGCACCAGCGCCCCCAGCACTTCCGGAGGCACATTACGCGGCAGGATCTGCCCGCGTCGTCGATCGAGCGCACGCAGTGCGGCTACGAGTCCGCGATGCAGTTGCCCACCGGGACAGTCGTAACAACTGCAGCCCGAAGCGGGGCGGAGTTGCACGAACTGCGCAAAGTCAGCCAGAAGCGGCTGCGCGGCGAGCACGAAGCTCTCCATGGGAAACCCCATCCGCACACGAAGCAGCGCGATCACATTCGCCGCACCGCTTCGATCGATCACTGCGTGCGCAGAAAGAGTCGACGCCTCGAGCGACGAGGATTCGTCATTCGCGCGTGACAAACCAAGCCGGCAGAGCGTTTCGTGCGGTGTCATGCCGCGAGTATTCCGGCGGGCGCGAGGGCGGTCCGCTTCGATCGAAGCATCGACGAAGACCCGATTTGCTCTTGACGCGCCGGATCCGTTCGTCCTGCCCACCCCCATCGCCGTGACGGTCCCTCGCATCGGCGGCTCGCAGCCGATCGTCAAGCACGAGTTACCTACCGATTCCAGCTGAATTCAGCGCCCGATCGAGGCTGCGATCGAGCCTGATTTGCGACTGCCCTCTCCCTACGATGGCCATGCGTCGCTGTGGGCTCGAAGCGCCGCGGATTCTCTCCCGTGCCGATCGCAGGAACATGAAGGAGTTTCGATTGCGCAAGTCAGCGAGCAGGCCAACGATCGCGGCATTCATCGCCGCGTTCGGCGCGCTTGCGATGGCGCCCGCACAGGCCTGCTGGGATGCGGCCGCTGCGCGCTACGGCGTCAGCAGCGAACTGCTTTACGCGATCGCACGCACCGAATCAGCGCTCGACCCGAATGCGATCGGGCACAACCGCAACGGCACGCGCGACCTCGGGCTCATGCAGATCAACTCGGCATGGCTGCCCACGCTGGCCGTCTACGGCATCGGCGAACGCGAGCTCTTCGAGCCGTGCACGAGCATTCACATCGGCGCCTGGATTCTCGCCGGCAACATCCAGCGCCTGGGCTACACGTGGAATGCGGTCGGCGCCTACAACGCCGTCGACCCCGAGTTGCGCCGCGCCTACGCGGCCAGAGTCCGCAGGCAGCTTCAACTCGCGGGCACCGCGCAGGCGCGCACGCCGCCCCGCGAGCCGAACGGGACCCTTCCCCACGACGATCGCCGAGTTCCGGCACTCGCCGCCCAGCACTGAACGCTCTGAACAGCTTCCCAACTTCGCACACCTGAGAGTCAACGCACCATGACCCTGATCCGTCGCTGCCGCATCGCACTTCCGAGTGCCGCGCTCCTCGCGCTCGTCGCCAGTTCGGCGCTCGCCGGGACCACGGGCACCGAATTCCAGACGATGTACATGACGCTGCTCGATTGGGCGACGGGATTTCTTGGCAAGTCGATTGCGATCGCCGCCTTCATTCTCGGCGCAGGGATTGGCATCGCCCGCTCCTCCCCGATTCCGGCGCTGGCCGGTGTCGTCTTCGCGCTCTTCATGGTCTACGTGCCGACCATCATCGATTCGATCATGACTGCGGTGATCTGACGGGCCCACTCGGTGAACGACGCTTCGCTCGACATCCCACGGCGCCTGAACGATGCACCGCGCATGTTCTGGTGGGACATCGACGTGGCGCTCCTCGTGCTGGCCGCGGCACTCGCCGGCATGCTCGTGGGGTTCTTCGTGAGCGGCTGCGCGATCGGCGTCTTGCTGGCTTCCGCGTATGGTCGGGCCAGGGCGGGCAAACACCCTGCCTTTGCGTTGCATCTGCTCTACTGGCACCTGCCGGCCTTCGTCACGGGGTTGAAGCGCACGCCGCCCTCGTGCCTGCGCGAGCTGGCCGGATGAAGCTCGACTGGCTGCGTGCCGACATCGCCAGCGCGCGCCGCGCGAGTCTGCTGCTCGTCATGCTGCTGGCCGGCTCCATGCTCGCCAACGTCGCGTTGGCTGCGCTTGCGATGCACCTGGCCGATCGCGAGCGCGTCATCGTCGTTCCGCCCGACATCCACAAGACCTTCTGGGTCGAGTCCGGACGCGCAAGCGCCGAGTACCTCGAACAGATGGCGTACTTCCTCGTACAGCTCACGCTGAACGTGACGCCGCAAAGCATCGATCACCAGTCGCGTCTGCTGCTGCGCTACGCCGCACCGGCCGCCTACGGTGAGCTGCGCAGCGCGCTCGCGACCGCTGCCGAACGCGTCAAACGCGATGGAGCCTCCACCGTGTTCAGCGCGCAGGACATTGCGGTCGATGAACGCACGCAGCGCGTCGGCGTGCGCGGCCTGCTCACCACGTTCATCAGCGACCGCCGTGTATCCGAGGTCTCCCGGGGTTACCTGGTCGAACTCGAGTACGCCGGTGGCCGCATTTTCCTGAAGGCATTCCGGGAGACGAGCGCCAATGATCCGCTCGAAACGAAACCTGCATCGTGAGCTCGCCTGCCTGCTGCTGACGTTGAGCGCCGGCGCGCCTGCGCTCGCGCTGCAAATCGTCGACGCGCAGGACGGCGAGACTGCGCTTGCGAAGATCTCGCGCAAGGAAGTCACGCGGATTGCGATCGAGCGCGGCCGCATCCGGAAGGTAACCGGCAACGCGGGCGAGTTCGTCCTCGAAAAAGACGACGAAAAGGGCCAGATCTTCCTGCGGCCCGCTTCGCCCGAAAGCACCAAGCCGATCAATCTCTTCGTGAGCACCGAGCGTTCGACAATCGGTCTGCTGCTGCAGCCGGTGGACACTCCGAGTGAGACCATCGTGATCCGCGAGGCGCGCGCAGCCCGGGATCAACCCGCACGCTTCGAGCGTGCCGCACCCCACGTACGCACGTTGAAGAACCTCCTGCTCGTGATGGCCGAGGATGCACTCCCCGAAGACATGCAGGTGCGCGAGCCGGGACACGAGCTGATGCTCTGGCCCGGCACCAGACTCGTACTGCAGCGTCAGTGGCTCGGCGCGGGTGTCGTCGGCGAGAAGTTCCAGCTGCTCAACACCAGCGAATCCGCGCTCGAGCTGACCGAGCGTGATCTCTTCCAGCGCGGCGTGATGGCGGTGAGCGTCGAGCAGCACACGCTGGTGCCGGGTGCGACCACCACGCTCTTCGTCGTCCGGGAGCGCCGTGTCGATGACTGATCCCGCACGCACGCAGGAAACGACAACAAACAGTGCGCCGGGCGCGTCCCGCCCGGGGTTCGGACCGAACCCGTCGCCGCTTTCGGCCGCCGACGTACGACGCCGCCAGATTCTGCTGCTGTCGCTCATTGCCGGCGCGATCGTGGGGGGCACGCTGCTCACGGTCTCGCTCACCGGCACCGGGAGCCGCGACGCACAGCGGACCAGGCCGCAGTCGACCAACATCCTCGCACCGGGCGCACAGGTCGATCCACGCGACGCCTGGCGCGGTCAGGCCGATGCGCAGCTCAAGGAGATCGAGCAGCGCTCGCGCGCACTCGCGCAGCGCAACGCCGAACTCGAAGGCCAGGGCAAGGAGATGCTCGAACGCCTGAGGAAGCTCGAAGCCGGCACGCTCACGCCAATACCGCCTGCACCGATCGCAGTGCCAGCCGCGCGCCCGAACTTCGGTCCGGATCGCCCTGGGAACGAAGCATCGGACGTGGGCGCGCAGCGCTTCCCGCCTCCGCCGCCGCTGCGCCAAGGTGCCGGCCTGCCGCCACCGCCCGTCAGCCAGAGCACGCCCGTGGCCACCGGGATCATCAGTATCGTGCTGGGGGACCCGGCATCGACGAAGGGCGCAAAGCCCGCCGCGGGCGCTGCAGATGCGCCCGCTGCCCGACGCGACGCACGCCGCTATCTGCCCAGCGGCGCCTTCGCCCGCGCCGTACTTCTCGGCGGACTCGATGCCCCCACCGGCGGGCAGGCGCAGCGCAACCCGCAGCCGGTGCTTATGCGACTGGCCGACAACGCGATCCTGCCCAACCGGTATCGCGCGAGCGTGAAAGAGTGCTTCATCGTCGGCGCCGGCTACGGCGACGTGAGCTCGGAGCGCGCCTACATCCGCACCGAGTCGCTCTCGTGCGTCACACGCGACGGCACCGCGATCGACGTGCCGGTCAAGGGGTACGTGGCCGGCGAAGACGGCAAGGCCGGGATGCGCGGGCGGCTCGTCTCCAAACAGGGGCAGATTCTCGCCAACGCGCTGCTCGCCGGTGTCGCAAGCGGCATCGGACACGCGTTCCAGCAAGGCGCAACAACGCTCTCGGTCTCGCCTCTGGGGACCACCGGCACGGTCGATGGCGGACGCCAGCTCGAAGCGGGTCTGGGGACCGGTATCGGCAAGGCGCTCGACCGGCTTGCCCAGTACTACATCAGCCTGGCCGAGAAAGTCTTCCCGGTGATCGAAGTCGATGCGGGGCGCAGCGTCGACGTGGTTCTCACGCAAGGCGTCGCCCTGCCCGAGACGCTGGACGCTGCCGACGCGGATCTTGACCACCTCGCGCAACTCACCGAGCGCCGGCGCGCGCTCCGAAGGAACAGCGATGACGACGACGATGGCGATGACGACTGACCGCGCCCGGCGTGTGGGCCTTGCCGCAGCCATCTGGGCGGCGATGCTCGGCAGCTGCGTGATGATCCCGGCCGCGGCACAGCGCTACCGCGCCGAGCCCGAATCCGTGGAGCCTGCGCCCGAGCTCGCGACGCTTTCGGCTCGTCTGCAGACACTCTACCCATCGACGCGATTCGGCGAGATCCGCGCCACACCCCTGTCGGGCGTCTTCGAAGTGGCGATGGGAGCAAACCTCGCCTACGTCGACGCGAGCGGCCAGTACTTCCTCTTCGGCCATCTGTACGACATGAACGCACAGCGCGACCTTACCGCCGAGCGCAAGGACACGCTTGCGCGCATCGACTTCAGCGCATTGCCGCTGGGTGATGCGATCGACGAGGTGCGCGGTGATGGTTCGCGAGCACTGGCGATCTTCAGCGATCCGGACTGCCCGTATTGTCGTCAACTCGAAGTCGGGCTCGAAGGTCTCACCGACGTGACGATTCATCGGTTTCTCATGCCGATCGCGTCGCTGCACCCGCAGGCCCGTGCCAAAGCGATTGCCGTGTGGTGCGCCGGGAATCGCCTGATCGCATGGCAGGCACTCATGGCCCGTGATGAGGTACCGGCGTCTGCCGAGTGTGAACATCCGGTCGATCGCAACGTTGCCCTGGCCGAACAGATCGGTGTGAACGGAACGCCAACACTCGTTGCTGCCGACGGACGGGTGCTTGCTCGTGTCGCGAGCGCCGAGGAGATCGATGCGTGGCTGTCGCGCACGGCGACCAGTCAGAAGAGCGCTGCTCCGGGCGGGCGTACAGCGCACACGACAGGTCGATCGCAATGACTGACCTGACACGCGGCACGAGGCTTCTCGTCGGCGCACTGCTCGCCGCACTGAGCGGGTGCGCATCGAACCTGAGTGGTCTGGGCGGTGCGCCAGGCTACGCCTGCAAGGCACCGGTCGGCTCGCAATGCACGTCGGTCTCAGGCGTGTACGCAAATTCGCTCGATGCGGAGATCGCCGCTTTCGCGCCGCCCGCGCTCGCCAACGAAGCGAGCACGACGTCCGGTGCAATCAACATTCCGGCATTCGATACGCCGGTGACACCGGGTACTGCGCCGGCATCGTCGGGCGCTACGCCTACACCCGATTCGTCGACGGCCGCGGCGACACTCGACGTCGCCCTGCAGCCCGGATCATCACCCGCAGCTTTGCGCTCTCCGCCGCGTGTGCTGCGCCTGTGGATCGCCCCCTGGGAAGACGCCGACGGCGATCTGCACGAAGCCTCCGTCGTGCACGTACTGGTCGACGCCGGGCGCTGGCTGATCGAGCGCGTCGTCCCGACCAATCGACCCCGCTTCGATGCGGTACGGCCTCCCCGCACGGCGCATGCACCTGCGGCGGATGCGGCGCAGAGCGAAGTCGCGCCGCAGAGCCTCACCGAGTCCGATCGCTTCCCGCCGTACCCGCAAGAGTTTCGCGGGGAGGATATGACCGAGAGCGCAGGGCGATGAGACGCAGCCTCCTGGGCGATCTCGAATCGGTGCTCGAAAGCGCAAGGCCCGGCACTTTGCTTCGCGCACCTGGAGCGCTGCGCAACGAGCACAGCGCCGCCTTCTCGCAGTGGCTGCCCTATCGCGCCTGGATCGCCGATCGCGAAGTTTTCGTCAATCGGGACACGCTCGGCTTCTGTCTGGAAGTGCGACCGCAGTCCGGCGCCGACGAGGAGATGGCGCACGTACTGACCGCGCTCTACGCGGCTGCACCGGCGGGCACCGGCATCCAGTTTCACCTCTTTGCAAGTCCCGCGATCCGCGCGCCGCTTGCCCGCTACGCGAGCCTGCGCGTCGCCGACGACATCGTCCCCGAACTCGACACGCTCGGGCGCGCAGGTCGCAACACCAACATTCACCGAGCGATGGCGCGTCGCCGCGTCGGACACTACCTGCAAGGCAGCCGTAGGTCGCTGCTGGCGGCACAAAGCTATCTCCTGCGCGACTTCCGGCTGGTGCTCGCCGTATCGCTGGCCGGCAGCCCCGAGAATCTCGCGCGCCTGGAAGAGTTGCTGTTGCTGCGCGACAGCATGCGCGCCACGCTGCACGCCGCGGGCTTTCCATCGCGTGCATGGAGCGCCGCGGATCTGATCAACTGGGTCTCGGCGCTGCTGGACCCGCATCGGCAAACGGGTGATGCGCTCGCGCTCGCCTACGATGAGGGGCGCGAGTTGCGCGAGCAGGTGATCGACCGGGCAACCGGCCTGTCGATCGATCGCCAGTCGATTCTGCTCGCCAACCCCGCGACCGATCTGCAGACCGCGCTGCGCCTGATGTCGGTGCGCGGTTATCCACCGCGCTTCGCACTGTGGAACGCGGCAAGCCTCGTCGGAGATCTCTACCAGGCTACGCTTCAGTACCCGTGCCCGTTCCTGCTCACGCTCGGCGT